>JAZKEQ010000038.1:0-13109 GCA_040386935.1 Bacteroidota bacterium
ATTCCACCTTTTTTCAATTATCAATTTAAACGACAATGAAAATTTATGTAAAAAACATGGCGTGTGAAAGCTGTAAAGCCTTTGTCAAAGAAGCACTTGAAGAACTCGACATAACACCCATAAAAATTGAATTAGGTGAAATAGAAACTAAAAAAGATGTTACAGATGATGAAAAGCTACAACTGAATAGGAAAATAAAAACAGTAGGCTTGGAATTGCTTGAAAAAAAACAAGGGGTATTAATTGAAAAGATCAGAAAAGTGATGATTGATTATGTTTACAAGTCGGACGAAAAACCAAACATCAAATTCTCTGTCTTACTCAGCGAAGAATTAGACTACAGTTATACCTACCTGGCCAATTTCTTTTCGGAGGTAGAAGCCACAACCATTGAGCAATATATCATTTCCTTAAAAATTGAACGCATTAAAGAGTTAATTATTTTTGATGAAATTACCTTCTCCGAAATCGCCCATAAAATGCATTACAGCAGCGTAGCCCATTTGTCAGCACAGTTTAAAAAAACAACAGGGTTGACCCCAACACATTTCAAAAAGCTGAAAAACAAGCGAAGGATCGCTATTCAAAATATTTAATATAAACGATTCATTTTTTGTTAGGCTTACAGTTGAATCCCAAGGGGCGGAAAATTTCTATTGATCCCTTAAAATTTCTTATTTTATTTAAAAACAAAGAAGTTATTATTGTAAACAAAGAGCAATTAATAACAACAATGAAACGCCTATTCCTTTTCATATTACTCTGTACTATTGCAAAAAATATTTTAGCTCAGGGATTCTCAGATTCTATATTAACGGGCTTTAAAGGGCAACATTTCTATTACTTATCCAATCCATCCAACAACAAACTCATCATCTTTTTACATGGGGGCGTAAACAATCCTTATTTCAAGCAGCCCCACACTCAAATCACTCTTACCTATTTGATTGAGAACAATGCAGAATTTCTCCAACAATCCACAAATAACAGCTTTGACATTGTCGCACCAATTACAACCGACAGTCTCAATTGGCTTACAAAGCCACAGGAATCATTTGTTAAAATGAGAGAATTCATAGACTCAACTTTAAAGAAATACAATGAGGTATATATCTCGGGATTCTCTGATGGAGGTACGGGTGCCTATAAAATTTTCTATAAAAACCATGATTACTTTTCAGGATTAATTGTTTTTAATGGTTACCCACAACATGAAAACTTTTATAAAAGCGTTAATTACTCAGCGATTACAAATAAGCGCATTATTTTCTGCAGTACTTTCAAGGACAATACCATTCCTTATGAATTTTTGCTGAATGAATATTGCAGTCAAAAAAAGACTAATGCCAATACCTATTTTTATTTAACCACGGGTAATCACAGCTTTATCAATTTTCAAAAAAACGACCTGAAAGAAGTATTTGGCATTTTAAAAGGTGAAATCAATAACACCAGAACTGAGCCCATTCAAGGGTATGTTAAAAATGATGCATTAATAACGGCCTACCCTTTCAGAAAAAAAATAACCAGAAAATTTAACTTTGGAATGGCTACTTATGAGGCCAATCGCATGCAAATGAAAGCCTTAAAGCAAAAGAAAATGAACCTTCGGAGATGAACAATGAGTTTGGAAGAAAGAAGGTATAATAATTGAAATGGCATTATGGCAACTAAAACAATTTTAATAATAAAAATAAAAAGTCATCGTTAATGAGATAATCTATGAATATAATAAAAGCCAAAGTAATCACAGCAGTATTGCTTATTCTTTTTATATTATCATCTAATGATGCTTTATGCCAAACGAAGTCTCAAGAATATACTTCTTATAAAAAAACAGATACCGCTGAGGTCAATAAAGCAACAGCTATTGTAGTCAAATTTATTTCGACTTTATTAAAAGACAACAATAACTATTTACATAAAGACAGCAATCTCACCTTAACCCCTTTCATGTCTATTCCTTTTACAGTTTTAGATAGTAATACCATTTTACAAGTCCATACAAAAGTTAGTCTGCCTGAATGTTTAATGCAAATTGGATTAATTTTCCATAAGTATAATTGTTCCCAGGATTTCAGTTGTAACCTTACAAATGCTTATAGAGATACTGCACTTAAAGAATTTTATTTTTTTGATATTAAGATTAATACAATTTCAAATAAAAAATTGCTATTACATATTGGTGTAGAAATGTTTGATACCCCATTGTTGATATTGTTAGTAACCGAGATGGATAGAATAAAAAAATAATTATTGAGTTGTCAAAATTCATGAAAGAAATCAAATCCATCAAATCGATATTTTTCATTTTATTCATGGCCATTTTTCAACCTTTTTTTGATGTATTGGCTTTGTTTCAATACGGGCCGTCTTCAAAATGTTTAGACTATTTTATCCTTCAACAAACCTACCAAATCTCATTATTATACATCGCCCTACCTTTAATACTCATCTACCTGTTGTTCAAATTATTCAATTACAATCAATTGATAGTCTATGTATTAATGGGTATCCTTTTTGCCATTATAGCATTTTATAAAATATCCATCCCTTTATTTACAGATAGAATTGCTGCCTGGAGTACATTCGAAGATTATGAAATAGCCGGCAGTGCATTCATGACCAATTTTCCAACTTTAATCATTCAAGTGGCTGTAATGACAATTATCCTTTACAGAATTAATGTCGAAAAAAAATCAGTGCAATAAAAAAGGGCAACCCAATGAGTTGCCCTTTTTCTATAATTATTTGTTAGTGATTAGCTAGAAGCTTTTGCAGTTTCGCCTTCAGCTTTAGAAGCCATTAAGCGATCGTACTCTTCCTGGCTACCTACCACGATACCATCGTACTGACGCATACCGGTACCGGCTGGGATCAAGTGACCAACGATTACGTTTTCTTTCAGACCACGCATTTCGTCTACTTTACCTGCGATAGCAGCTTCGTTCAATACCTTAGTTGTTTCCTGGAACGATGCAGCACTCATGAAACTACGAGTAGCCAATGATGCTCTGGTAATACCTTGCAATACTGAATCGGCAGTTGCTGTAACAGCATCACGCACCAATACTTGTTTTTTATCCTGGCGTTTCAATGAGCTGTTCTCTTCTCTGATTTCTCTTAGAGAAGCGATTTGTCCAACTTTCAGCTTATCAGAATCACCGGCATCCAACACCAGTTTGCGGTCGTAAATCCAGTCGTTTTCTTTGAACAATTCAAATTTCTCAACGATTTCACCTTCAAGGAACTGGGTATCACCCGGCTCAATGATTTCCATCTTCTGCATCATTTGTCTTACAATGATCTCGATGTGTTTATCGTTGATTTTTACACCCTGCAGACGGTATACTTCCTGAATACCATTCAGAATGTAACGTTGTACTGCTGTAGGGCCTTGAATTCTCAAAATATCCTGTGGCGTAATAGCACCATCAGACAATGGTAAACCTGCTTTAATGAAGTCATTATCCTGTACAAAAATGTGTTTAGACAATGCAATCATGTAGTGCTTTTGTTCACCGTCTTTGCTGGTAATAGTTACTTCTCTGTTACCACGTTTAATACCGCCATAACTTACTACACCGTCAATTTCTGATACTGTAGCAGGGTTTGATGGATTACGCGCTTCGAACAACTCGGTAACACGTGGCAAACCACCTGTGATATCTCGTGTACCACGCGCAGAACGCGGGATTTTAGCGATAATATCACCCGCTTTGATGGAGTTACCATCACCAACGGAAATGTGGGCACCTACCGGTAAGTTGATCTCTTTCAACACAGTTTTATCTTTTCCGATAATCTTGATTGATGGTGATTTGGTTTTATCTTTTGTTTCGATAATTACCTTTTCACCATAACCTGTTACCTCGTCATTCTCTTCTCTGAAAGTAATACCGTCAATGATGTTCTCATATTGGATTTTACCTGCAAGATCAGATAAGATAACTGCGTTATATGGATCCCATGAACAGATTCTGGTTCCTTTTTTCACTTTATCACCTTCTTTTACGTATACGAATGAACCGTAAGGAACGTTAAAGGTAATCAGTATATTTTTGGTTTTAGGCTCCAGTATACGCACTTCAGCACTTCTGCTCAAGTTCAATTCTGCCGGAACTTTTTCGCCTGATTCTTCATCTGTTTTTTCAATGGTTACTGTTTTCAGTTCATCGAAACTAACAATACCTTCGAATTTAGAGATGATCTGAGACTCAGCAGCGATACTACTTGCAGTACCACCCACGTGGAAGGTACGAAGTGTTAACTGAGTACCCGGCTCACCAATTGACTGAGCTGCAATAACACCTACTGCCTCACCTATTTGTACCATTCTACCATTAGCCAAGTTTCTGCCATAACATTTCGCACAAACACCGCTTCTGGTTTCGCAAGTCAATACTGAACGAATTTCCATTTCTTCGATACCTGATTTTTCAATCTCTTTCGCAAATTCTTCTGTAATCTCAGCACCTGCTTCAACTATCAGTTTACCTGTTTCAGGATTGTAAGTATCGTATAGTCCGGTTCTACCCAGGATACGTTCGTATAAGCTTTCTACTACATCGTCATTGTCTTTCAATGCTGTTAATGACAAGCCTCTCAATGTACCACAATCGAACTCTGTAATGATAACGTCTTGTGCCACATCATGCAACCTACGTGTAAGGTAACCCGCATCCGCAGTTTTCAATGCTGTATCCGCCAAACCTTTACGCGCACCGTGTGTAGAAATGAAGTATTCTAATACTGACAAACCTTCTTTAAAGTTTGACAAAATCGGATTCTCGATAATCTCACCGACACCACCACCGATGTTTTTCTGTGGTTTTGCCATCAATCCCCTCATACCACCCAACTGACGAATCTGCTCTTTAGAACCCCTTGCACCTGAATCCAACATCATGTAAACAGGGTTGAAACCTTGTTTATCATCTGCCAATTCTTTCAATAGGATTTCACCTACCTGTGAGTTGATTCTTGTCCAGATATCAATTACCTGGTTATAACGTTCGTTATTGGTAATGAAACCGTTTTCGTAGTTGAATTTAATTTCGTCAACTTCTTTTCTTGCTTGCTCAATTAATTTCTCTTTAGCATCAGGAATTTGTACATAGTTCAAGTTGAACGACAAACCGCCTTTGAATGCATAGTGGAAACCTAAATCTTTGATATCGTCCAAGAATTTTGAAGTTCTGGCCACACCTACTTCTTTTACGAAGATAGAGATGATATCTCTCAATGATTTTTTGGTCAGCAATTGGTTGATGTAACCTACACCATCAGGAACAACCTGATTGAAGATTACTCTACCTACTGTTGTTTCAATTACTTTCTCAACGTCTTTACCGTTTTCATCAAGGTCTTTCAAACGACATTTAATGAAAGCGTTCAGATTGGCTTTTCCTTCGTTGAAAGCAATGATTACTTCTTCCGGAGAATAGAAGGTAATACCTTCACCCATTACTTTTTCAGTTGGTGTAGAACGTCTGCCTTTGGTAATATAATACAGACCCAACACCATGTCCTGAGAAGGTACAGTGATAGGTGAACCGTTGGCAGGGTTCAGAATATTGTGTGGTGCCAGCATCAATAATTGTGCTTCAAGGATTGCTGCGTTTCCAAGTGGAACGTGCACAGCCATCTGGTCACCGTCAAAGTCAGCGTTAAAACCTGTACAAGTTAAAGGGTGCAATTGGATTGCTTTTCCTTCAATCAGTTTTGGTTGGAACGCCTGAATACCCAATCTGTGCAACGTAGGAGCACGGTTAAGCAATACAGGGTGACCTTTCAATATATTTTCAAGAATTTCCCAAATGATGGGTTCTTTTTTATCTACAATCTTTTTAGCTGATTTAACGGTTTTAACAACACCTCTTTCAATCAGTTTGCGGATAATAAACGGTTTGAATAATTCAGCCGCCATTGCTTTAGGCAATCCACATTCGCTGAGTTTCAGCTTAGGACCTACCACAATTACAGAACGACCTGAATAATCCACCCTTTTACCCAACAAGTTCAGACGGAAACGACCTTGTTTACCTTTCAGCATATCGCTCAAAGATTTCAATGGACGGTTACCTTCTGATTTTACTGCACTGGCTCTTCTGGTGTTATCCAACAATGAATCCACTGACTCTTGTAACATCCTTTTCTCGTTGCGCAGAATTACTTCAGGCGCTTTGATTTCAATCAGACGTTTCAAACGGTTGTTACGGATAATAACCCTTCTGTACAAGTCATTCAAATCTGAAGTTGCGAAACGACCACCTTCCAGCGGTACTAACGGACGCAATTCAGGTGGAATAACCGGTAACATTTTCAATATCATCCACTCTGGGCGGTTGATATGACCATCGCGATTAGCTGAACGGAAACTTTCAATCACTTTCAAACGTTTCAAAGCCTCAGCTTTACGTTGTTGTGAAGTTTCAGTAGCTGCTTGATTTCTCAAGCTGTAGCTCAATCCGTCCAAATCAGTTCTGGTCAATAGTTCCCAAAGCGCTTCAGCACCCATTTTGGCAACAAACTTTTTAGGGTCGTTGTCTTCCAGGTATTGATTTTCTTTTGGTAATTTATCCAATATGTCCAGGTATTCCTCTTCAGTTAAAAGGTCAAGGTTGTTAACACCTTCGTGTTCCCCTTTTTGAATAACTACATAACGTTCGTAGTACACAACCATGTCGAGTTTTTTAGTACTCAATCCCAACAGGTAACCTATTTTGTTCGGCAATGAACGGAAATACCAGATATGCGCAACAGGTACCACTAATTTAATGTGGCCCATTCTCTCACGTCTTACCTTTTTCTCAGTTACTTCAACACCACATCTGTCGCACACAATGCCTTTGTAACGGATACGTTTGTATTTACCGCAATGACATTCGTAATCTTTGATTGGTCCGAAAATTCTTTCGCAAAACAATCCACCCATTTCAGGTTTGTAACTTCTGTAGTTGATGGTTTCGGGTTTTGTAACCTCCCCGAAAGATTTTTGAAGAATATTTTCTGGCGAAGCTAAACCAATACGGATCTTGGTGAAGTTGCTTTTTATTTTTTGATTCTTTTTTATAGTTGACATTTGATAATTCTAATACTGTTATAAAATTTGTTACTGTTCGCTTATTCCTCGAAAGTCATTTCAATACCCAATCCACGCAATTCGTGAATCAATACGTTGAATGATTCCGGAATACCTATCTGAGTGATGTTATCACCTTTAACGATTGCTTCGTAGGTTTTAGCTCTACCCATGATATCGTCAGATTTGATAGTAAGGATCTCTCTCAGAATGTTAGCTGCACCGAATGCTTCGAGTGCCCATACCTCCATCTCACCGAAACGCTGACCACCGAATTGAGCTTTACCACCCAATGGCTGTTGCGTAATCATAGAGTATGGTCCGATAGAACGTGCGTGCATCTTGTCGTCAACCATGTGACCCAATTTCAGCATGTAGATAACACCTACTGTAGTTGGCTGGTGGAAACGTTCACCTGATAAACCATCGTATAGATAAACCTGACCGTTTTTAGGCAATTTGGCATCTTCCATGTATTTATCAATTTGACTTGGCAATGCACCGTCAAAAATTGGCGTTGCGAATTTCAAGCCCAATTCAAGACCTGCCCAACCCAATACAGTTTCGTATATCTGACCCAAGTTCATCCTTGAAGGTACACCCAATGGGTTCAATACGATGTCAACTGCAGTTCCGTCTTCCAGGAATGGCATGTCTTCTTTACGAACGATTCTGGCCACAATACCTTTGTTACCGTGACGACCCGCCATTTTATCACCCACTTTCAATTTACGTTTCTGAGCTACATATACTTTTGCCATTTTCAGGATACCAGTTGGTAACTCATCACCTACAGTGATTGCATAGTATTCGCGTCTGTGTGTTGCGTAAATTTCAGTTGAAGCAGATTTGTAATTTTTCAAAATCAGATTCACCAATACGTTTTTCTCTGCATCAGAGGTCCAGTTGGCGTAGTTCACATTTGAATAATCAACAGTGCTCAGGTTTTTGATGGTGAATTTGGTTCCTTTTGGAATCATTTCCTCACCGAATACGCTGTGAACACCTGCAGAAGTTTTACCGTTAAGTACTTTGAATAATTTCTGAACGAGAACCTCTTTCAGTTTTTCCATGTTCTTACCGTATTCAACTTCGCTCTTAGTCAATTTCGCTTTTTCCTCAGCTTTTGCACCTTTTTCTTTTTTGGTACGGCTGAATAATTTTTTATCAATAACAACACCTTCAGTTGATGGTGGCGCTTTCAATGAAGCGTCTTTCACATCACCTGCTTTATCACCGAAGATTGCTCTTAACAATTTTTCTTCTGGTGAAGGCTCAGTTTCGCCTTTTGGTGTAATTTTACCAATGATGATATCGCCTTCTTTAATTTCGGCACCGATTCTTATCAAACCGTTCTCATCAAGGTTTTTAGTGGCTTCTTCACTTACGTTAGGAATATCATTGGTCAGTTCTTCCTCACCGCGTTTGGTGTCTCTTACTTCCAATTCAAATTCATCAACGTGTAATGAAGTATACCAGTCTTCGCTCACAACTTTTTCAGAGATAACAATCGCATCCTCGAAGTTGTAACCCTGCCATGGCATGAAAGCCACTTTCAGGTTTCTTCCAAGAGCCAATTCACCACCTTCAGTTGCATAACCTTCACAAAGAATTTCATTTTTAGAAACTCTCTGACCTTTCTTAACGATTGGTCTAAGGTTCACACAAGTGCTTTGGTTGGTTCTTAAGAATTTGGTTAATTGGTAGGTTTTCACATTACCTGCGAAGCTTACCAATTCGTCTTCTTCTGTAAAGTCGTAACGAATGCGTATTTCAGTTGAATCCACATAGTCAACAACACCATTGCTTTCAGCAGTTACCAGTGTTCTTGAGTCTCTTGCGATTCTTTCTTCCAAACCTGTTCCTACGATAGGCGCTTGCGGACGCAGCAGTGGTACTGCCTGACGTTGCATGTTCGATCCCATCAAGGCACGGTTCGCGTCATCATGTTCTAAGAAAGGAATTAATGAAGCGGCAATTGACACAATCTGGTTAGGTGCCACGTCCATGTAATCCAATTTATTAGGTTCTACCAGCGGGAAGTCACCTTCGAAACGGGCTTTCACCTCGTTCGACATGAATTCACCTTTTTCGTTAGTCGCTGAGTTTGATTGTGCAATGATTTTGCCATCCTCTTCTTCAGCACTTAGGTAAACAACACCTTTAACGATGTTTACTTTACCGTTTTCTACCGGTCTGTATGGTGTTTCGATGAAGCCCATGCTGTTAATTTTAGCATGCACACACAATGAAGATATCAAACCGATGTTTGGACCTTCCGGTGTTTCAATCGTACATAAACGACCATAGTGGGTATAGTGTACGTCACGCACCTCGAAACCTGCTCTTTCACGAGAAAGACCACCTGGTCCGAGTGCAGACATTCTGCGTTTGTGTGTAATCTCGGCCAATGGATTGGTTTGGTCCATGAACTGAGATAATTGGTTGGTACCAAAGAATGAATTGATAACAGAAGATAATGAACGGGCATTGATCAGGTCGGTTGGTGTAAACACCTCGTTGTCTCTGATGTTCATTTTCTCACGGATGGTTCTGGCCATACGGGCTAAACCAACACCAAACTGTGCGTACAATTGTTCGCCAACTGTTCTCACACGTCTGTTACTTAAGTGGTCAATATCATCCACTTCAGAACGGCTATTACTTAATTCAATTAGGTAAGTAATGATTTTGATGATGTCCTGATTGGTTAACACCTTCGTTTCCATTGGTGTATTCAGATTCAATTTTTTGTTGATTCTGTAACGTCCAACATCACCCAGGTCATAACGTTTATCAGAGAAGAACAAACGCTCAATAATACCACGTGCTGTTTCTTCATCCGGTGGATCAGTATTTCTCAACTGTCTGTAGATATGCTCTACAGCTTCTTTACCATTGTTCGAAGTATCTTTTTGCAAGGTATTGTAGATGATGGTAAAATCATTTTTACCTTCTTCTTCCTTGTTCAGGATAATGGTTTTAACACCTGCTTCAACGATTTCGTCAATGTGGCTGTTTTCAAGTAAGGTATCGCGTTCAATGATTACTTCATTACGTTCGATTGATACTACCTCACCGGTATCCTCATCCACAAAATCCTCGATCCAGGTACGCAGTACCCTTGCTGACAGCTTTCTGCCAACGTATTTTTTCAGACCTGATTTGGAAACTTTCACTTCCTCGGCAAGACCGAAAATATTCAATATATCTTTATCTGATTCAAAACCAATTGCGCGCAGCAATGTGGTTACAGGGAATTTCTTTTTTCTGTCGATGTAAGCGTACATCACGTTGTTCACATCGGTAGCAAACTCAATCCATGATCCTTTGAAAGGGATAACACGTGCTGAGTAAAGCTTGGTACCGTTGGTGTGGTATGACTGACCGAAGAACACACCCGGTGAACGGTGTAACTGAGAAACGATAACCCTTTCAGCACCATTGATAACGAATGTTCCGCTTGGTGTCATGTAAGGAATAGTTCCTAAGTATACGTCCTGTACGATGGTTTGGAAATCTTCGTGTTCAGGATCATTACAAGAAAGCTTTAATTTGGCTTTCAGGGGTACTGAGTAGGTAAGACCTCTTTCAATACACTCTTGAATTGAGTAACGCGGTGGATCCACGAAATAGTCAAGGAATTCAAGATTAAAAATGTTTCTGGTATCATTTATCGGAAAGTTTTCCTGAAACACTTTGAATAAGCCTTCATCAGTGCGCTTATCTACGTGGGTTTCCAGTTGAAAAAATTCTTTAAAGGATTGTAATTGAATGTCAAGAAAATCAGGGTAGTCAATTACTTTATCAATTGATGCAAAATTGATTCTTTTTGGTTGTTTAACTTTTGTTGCCAATTTTATTAAAAATTAGTTTTTTTATGTCCGAGTTGAGAGATTGTTTTAAATAAAACACCAATAGACCCACTCGGTTTCCCTGGGTCTATTGGTAAAATTATTAGCTTAAGAGGAGATTACTTAATCTCAACTTCTGCTCCTGTTTCTGCAAGTTTAGCTTTCAATGCTTCAGCTTCGTCTTTAGCAATGTTTTCTTTTACAGGTTTTGGAGCGCCATCAACTAAATCTTTAGCTTCTTTCAAGCCAAGACCAGTTAAATCTTTTACTACCTTAACAACGTTTAATTTGTTAGGACCAGCGTTTTTCAGGATTACAGTAAACTCAGTCTGTACAGCAGCAGCTTCGCCACCACCTGCAGCAGGAGCCGCAGCAACAGCTGCAGCAGCAGCTGGCTCAATACCATAAGTTTCTTTTAAAATCTGGGCTAATTCGTTTACTTCTTTAACAGTAAGATTAACCAATTGTTCTGCAAATGCATTTAAGTCTGCCATTTTTTTTAATTTAATTTTTTATTATTTTGTTAATGTTAATTTGCTCTTTCTTGCAAAGTTTTTACGATACCGGCAATTTTGCCACCACCGCTTTTCAGTGCAGAAATCACGTTTTTAGCCGGAGATTGTAATAATCCGACAATTTCCCCGATCATTTCTTCTTTAGATTTGAGTTTGCTCAATACATCCAATTGATTGTCGCCAATGTAAATGGCACTGTCAATGTATGCACCTTTTAATTCAGGTCTTGTACCTTTTTTTCTGAATTTGATAATCGCAGTAGCCGGAGCTTTTGCGTTTTCGCTTGTCAGAATAGCGGTAGTACCTTTTAAAATGCCTACTAAATCACCAAAGTCTTTCCCGGAGTTGCTCATAGCCTTAGATATCAAGGTATTTTTAGCTACTTGCATTTGAATGCCGTTTTTGAAAAGTTCACGTCTTAAACTGTTGGTGTCGTTTGCAGAGATACTTGAAGTATCAGCAAAGTACAGACAGTTGTTAGCCGCAAGCTTCTCAGTTAATTGGGCAATGGCTGCGTTTTTTTCTTCTCTGTTCATTTTTAAATTCCTGGAATTGATTTGATGTCAATGCATAAACTTGGGCTCATTGTTGAACTCAGGTATACGCTTTTGAAGTAAGTCCCCTTGGAAGCAGAAGGCTTAAGTTTGCTCAGAGTCTGCATTATTTCTATTGCGTTCTCAGAGATTTGATTGGGTTGGAAGCTCACTTTTCCGATGGAGGTATGAATGATACCGGTTTTATCTACTTTAAAGTCGATTTTACCAGCTTTCACTTCAGTTACCGCTTTTGCCACATCAGGAGTAACAGTTCCTGATTTTGGATTTGGCATCAGATTGCGAGGACCCAATATTTTACCAAGTTTACCAAGCTTTGCCATAACAGCAGGCATGGTAATGATGATGTCGATGTCTAACCAGCCACCGCTGATTTTTTCGATATAGTCGTCTAACCCTACATAGTCAGCACCGGCTGCTTTAGCTTCTGCTTCTTTGTCTGGTGTACATAATACCAACACTTTTACAGTTTTACCTGTACCGTGTGGCAATGTCGATACGCCCCTTACCATTTGATTGGCTTGTTTAGGGTCAACACCTAAGCGTACATCGATATCAACCGATGAATCGAATTTGGTGAAACTTATATCTTTTAAAATTTTAGACGCTTCTTCAAGGCTATAAACCTTTTTGCTGTCTACTTTTGCGATTACTTTCTTTCTGTTTTTTGTAAGTGCCATTGCTGTTTTGATTAAAAAGGTTTGTTACCTGAAATTGTTACACCCATACTTCTTGCAGTACCGGCTACCATGTTCATGGCAGACTCTACTTCGAAGCAATTTAAATCCGGCATTTTATCTTCCGCGATTTTTTTAACCTGATCCCAGGTTAATTCACCTACTTTTTTACGGTTAGGTTCGGCAGAACCTTTAGCCACCTTGGTAATTTCTAAAATTTGCACAGCTACTGGAGGAGTTTTGATAATGAAATCGAACGATTTGTCCGAGTAAACTGTCAAAACAACCGGTAACACTTTACCCATTTTGTCTTGGGTACGTGCATTGAATTGTTTACAAAATTCCATGATGTTTACACCTTTTGAGCCCAGAGCAGGTCCAATGGGAGGTGCGGGATTTGCTTGTCCGCCTTTTACTTGTAATTT
>JAZKEQ010000039.1:0-44924 GCA_040386935.1 Bacteroidota bacterium
CATCCGAAAGGTTAAGACTCATCGATAGTTTATCTTTTATCAAATCTTTCTTACCACCAATTTCAAAACCGTACATAGGGCGCATGCTGCCTTGTGGGGTAACATTAGGACTCATGTAATTGACTGAAGCTTGTATGTCTGTTTTTTTCCAAAACTGATAAGTGATATTGGCTTTTCCTGAGTAGTTGATTCTTTCATTGACGAAATCATTTCCCAACACATTACCTGAAACGATGTATTTAAAAATATTGCCATTCAGCGTTATACGCATATTTTTTATAGGATTGAATCTCATGATCAATTCACCACCTGTACTTCTGTTGTATCCCAAATTGAGTTGTGTTATAAGCGATACGCCAGTTGAATCAACAGTTCTGTAACGCGAAATAGGTCGGTTGGTTTGACGGGCATACACAGTAGCCGTAAATACAATTTTCTTGGTGTTGTAAATAGCGGAAATTTCACCTGCATCAGCCAATTCAGGTTTAAGATTAGGATTACCCATCGACAAGTTATATGGATCAGAAAAGTTAAGAAATGGATTCAACTCTCTTTGATTCGGTCGGTTTATTCTGCGACTATAGCTAACTTGAATATCCGGCAACTTGTATTTTTTTTGGAGTGTGAAACTGATACTCCCTGATGGAAATAAGTTGGTGTAGTTGTAATCAAAATCATTGCCCGGGGTTGCTAGTTGTGAACCTTTTATTGCCGTGTTTTCCACCCTTAATCCTAAGTTGTATTTTATAATTGGATTGTATGTATGAGTAATCATAGCATAGACAGCACTTACATTTTCATCGTAAATAAAGTGGTTGGACTTACTCAAATCTCTTTCAATATCGTAGGCTGTGTAATTGAATGAATCGACTTCGAAATTATTGTCCATATGCCTGCCTGTATACTTTGCACCGGTTTCAAATTTAAGTGCTGAAGTGAAAGGTTTGGTATAATCAAGTTGGAGCAATGTATTGCTGAATGCATTATTACTTTTGGTATACAGCAGATATGGATTTACGCTGATAACAGATTCATTGCTTGTACTCAGCTCGTCTTGCTTCAAATCTGTATTTTGTACGTTGCGGGTTGATGAATAGTTAGCGATACCAATCAGATTATGGGTGGCTTTATCAAATGTTTTTCTGAAACTGATGCCATTATCCATGTTTCGGTTGTTGCCATTCTGCAAACTTCTTCTGTTGATGATTTGATACACACTATCGTTGGCGTTGCCGAGGTAGTTGCGACTATTATCATCGTCATTACTCAGATTATTTGAAAACAAATAATTAGTGGCAATTTGAAATTTCTTAGTGGCATTGAATTCTATATTGCCGGATAGGGCATAATTGTGATTCAGATTGTCGCTGTTACTGTACTGATCAATGCTGTTTGATGTATTGTTGATGTAATTGGTTCTTAAGTTATAACCTCTGCCCCAAATATTATTTTGTCTGAACGATAAGGTATTGCTAAAATTCCATTTTTTGTAATTGGTATTGAATGTCGCATTGCCGTTATACTTATTATTAGTACCAATGCCTAAAGTGATATAACCATTCTTCTTTTTAGCGGTATTCGACTTCAGTGTAATATTGATAATACCGCTCATGCCCTCAGCATCCTGTTTAGCACCTGGATTGGTATTGATGTCAATACTTTCAATATTGGCAGCAGGAATTTGCAACAACAAGGCCTGGCGATCGCTACCACTTAAGCTACTTTGTTTACCGTTGATGTAAATGGTAATATTGTTGCTACCTCTTAAACTGATGTTGCCATCATTGTCAACATTCACAGCAGGTATTTGTTTCAATGCATCAATGGCAGTACCACCTGTTGCCAGAACATTTTGACTGACTGAATAGGTTTTGTTTTCTATGGTTACAGGTTCTGCTTCTTTTTTTGCAGAAATAGTGCCACCTTTAAACATTACAAAATTTGATGTGAAAAAGATGGTGTTTAAATTCACAACACTGTCCTGCACATTTGTATTGTCAACCAACAAATCTGTGTAGCCATCCATTGAAATTTTAATGCTGCGAATAGGGCGTTTGGAACATAGGGTAAAACTACCGGAAGAATCTGACTTGGTAAAAATTACTGGAGGAGTTTTGCCTTGAGGCACTTGTTTAAACACAACTTCAATAGTAGCCTTGTTAACAGGTATGTGTAAGGCGGTATCTGAAATAATACCCGTTAAACAGTATTTTGTAGACTGAACGGTTATTTCCTGAGCAAAAATAGTAGTAGAGAAAAGGAAAGCAAAAACAAAAAAGGTGAACGTTTTTTTTAACATGTTGAGAAGTTATTACACTTTTAGACAATACCCGGAGGCAAAGGTTTAAAGTGGCAATTATTTTTTTCTTGTTGTTCGTTGTTCAATGCGTTTTTCGTAATTTTTTCCTTCGAAAATACGGTGAACATAAATACCGGGTGTGTGGATTTGATTTGGGTCCAGCTCGCCTGCAGGTACCAGCTCTTCTACTTCAGCGATGGTGATTTTACCGGCCATAGCCATCATTGGGTTAAAGTTTCTTGCGGTTTCTTTAAAGATTAAATTACCGTGTGTATCGCCTTTCCAGGCTTTTACGATGGCGAAGTCGGCATCAAAGGCATATTCCATGAGGTAAGTTTTGCCATTGAAGTCGCGGGTCTCTTTGCCTATCGCCACCTCGGTGCCAACCCCTGCAGGAGTATATATGGCAGGCATACCATAACCGGCAGCCATACAACGTGTGGCAAGGGTACCTTGAGGAATTAATTCAACTTCTAATTCACCACTCAATAATTGTCTTTCAAATTCAGCATTCTCACCCACATAGGAGGACACCATCTTTTTAACCTGCTTGGTTTGTAAAAGCAAACCAATGCCAAAATCATCAACACCGGCATTGTTGCTAATGCAAGTAAGCTGCTTAGTACCTTGTTTGACCAATGCACTGATACAGTTTTCAGGAATGCCGCATAATCCGAAACCTCCTAGCATTAATACTGCTCCGTCTTTAATATCTTTAATGGCTGCTTCAGCCCCTGCTACTACTTTATTCATTTTTAAAATGCTTTTAAGAACAACCTCCGACAAACAATTGTCTAAGGCTGCTATTTCTAGCGCGAAAATAATTTTTTTATCCCAATTAATGAATTTTTGTTTAAAAGCAACATTATTCTGATGCCCTGTGTCTTGATGTAAATTTTAATAAAATGAAAAAAAACTTTTTACTATTCTCGACTTTCTTAGCCTTATCATTATCAGCTCAGGTAAATGTACTTGATATTAATCCGGGAGCACCCGGCTCCGGCCCTTCAATTATAGGGACAGTCGGTAGTGGTTTTTGGTTAAATGCAACAACTGCAACCGAAGGTTCCGAACCTTGGTATACTGATGGGACTGCTGCCAATACCAAATTATTGAAGGATATTAATAAAGGTACAAGCGGATCAACTTTTACAACTTATTATATAAAAGTAGGAAGCAATTGGTTTTTTGTAGCCCGTGATACCACTTCACTTAAATGGAGTTTATGGAAATCTGATGGTACAAGTTCAGGTACTCAGAGAGTAAAAGATCTTGGATTTATTCCTGTGCCTCAGGGAGGAGGAGGAATAAACCCTATACTAATGGTTGCTCATAAAGGAACACTCTTTTTCTCCTACGAAGATCCAACTTTAATGGGTGTTGGCAAAGAGCTTTGGAAGAGCGATGGAACATTAGCGGGAACCGTTATGGTAAAGGATATTAATTCTTTTCAAGGCAGTGATCCAACAGGTCTTATTTCTTATGGCGATTATGTTTATTTTTTTGCAAATGATGGTACTGTAGGGAATGAATTGTGGCGATCTGACGGCACTTCAGCTAATACAACCCTGGTTAAAGATATTTATTCAGGTTCAATCAGCTCTTACACTTATGCGGCACCTGCATTACATGTTTTTAAAGGGATGTTGTATTTTGGAGCTCAGGGTACTCACGATGAAGGTATTGAACTTTATCGCACAGATGGAACGAGTAGCGGTACAAGTTTATTTATGGATATCAATACCAATACACAGGCAAGTTCATTTCCTGCATTTTTAAATTCAAATGCAAACTATATGATATTTCGAGCTGCTGATGGTGTGAATGGTAATGAACCATGGATATCAGATGGAACTGTTTCAGGAACTAAATTATTAAAAGATATAGCAACTGGAAGCGGGTCATCAACACCTTATTCAGCTTCAGTATATGGTAACAAGTTTGTGTTTTCCGCCAATGATGTTACTAACGGAACAGAATACTGGATAACTGACGGTACAAGCAACGGAACATCTTTATTAAAGGATATTAACCCGGGTGCAGCGAATGCTTATCCTTCATCCTGTGTTATAGTAAATAATAAAATATACTTTACGGCAACAGATACTGACCACGGCACAGAAATTTGGTATTCAGACGGCACCACCCAAGGCACGCAAATACTCAAAGATATTGTGTTAGGTACTGGAGGGAGCAATATTTTCCAATTGTTCACTTTCAATAATCAACTGTATTTTAATGCCAATATTGGTGATGGCAAAGGCAGTGAGTTATATACCCTCGATCCTGCAACAACAACATCTGTATTACATAAAGTATTACCGGATCAATCACTTATTGTATTTCCTAATCCTGCGAAATCAAACGATATCATATCAATTTCAGGGATTGAAGATAAGTTCATTCAATCTGCTACTTTATTGGGCATGGATGGTAAAATTGTTCAATCTGGCGATGTTAAAGGCAATAATATTCAGTTTGCCAATCAGATAGCAGCCGGTGTTTATTGGGTTCAAATAACAACAGCAACAACTAACAGCATCGTTAAATTAATCATTAGCGAATAACCTTATATTTTATTTCAATAAGCAAAAGCAGAGCCCGGCCAGCAATGGTCGGGTTTTGTTATTTATTCTGAAGCGTTATTCTGTTGGCTTTTATCACTGTCACCGTCCTTATCTTTTTTACCCGTAATGCCCATACTCAATCCTACATAGAAATCGGCACCGTAAAAATTATTGGATTTTAATTGTCCTATAAGATTGTCAGAACCCACAAATACAGGACCTATTCTAGCAAAAAAACCAATACGACCTGTTCTATAATCATTCATTAAGCCAAAAGGAATGGCAATTTCGAACAACTTACTTTCAAATCGCGGGATAATCATTACATAAGAAGCTTTTCTTACACCTATTTTATCTTTTCCCCTTAAATCTTGTGAAATATTAGCGCCAATAAACAGATTTTTGAAAACATTGTAATCAAACTGAAGATTAAGTGTAGTCGGCATAGTTGTTTTAACATCCTTGCGGGCGCTGTCAATAGTTAAAATAGTGCGTAGCACACTATCAGTATATTGTATACCTCTATCTGTACTTTCCGACCAGGCTTCTGCAAATGCACCGTTCAGATAAAAGTTTTTATCACCACTGTTGGTAATCGTGGTTGTTTTTAAATTATTTTTATAGTGTATACTGCCGCAATCCAATAAACTTGCACCCACTCTGAATAGGTATTTTGTTTTCTTATTGGTAATGTCTCTGGTACTTTTTGGCATTATCTCAACCGTGCCACCAATGTCGTATCCAAATCCTGAACCTTGTAGTTTTTTGGTCAGCAAATCAATATTAACAGCACTCAAATTGTTGAATACACTTAAATCAGTATAGCCATATTCGACATTTGTTTCATTAAATACTATGGTGTCCATGCCTTGAACTCTGAATTGCATGCCCTGGTTTTTAATATAACCTGTGGCATAACCCATCAAATATTTACCGGTAAATCCGGCCTTAATCACCATATTTTCATTCTTGATAATTGTTTTCGCTACTGTGCCGGCCAGTTCACCATATGCGTTAACATTTATTGTGAATGCATTGTCTCTGAAATTTTGACCCACTACATATTTATTTGGACCACTGTACAATGTGGTCCCATCCGAACTGTCTACTCCGTATTTAGCCAATCGGGCCAAAGGCTCAGCTACATTATTGATCTGAAAACTGATGTTGTTTTTGTACTGAAGGCCTACTGCAATGCCCAATGGCAATTGTACCATAAAGCCGGGTGTGCGTATTTGCATGTAAAGGTTAACATTCTTAGGTTTGCCATTCACATCCTCCTTCAACCATTCATCCTGAAAATCAACTTTACCGGTTGTTGGATTTTTATATTGTGAGGGCACATTACCCGTAATCAATTGCATGACACTGAATGGCATATTCAATTTGACATAATCATTGTTGAATCCAAAACCCAAATTCAGGGCATTGAAATAAGTTTTATGAACGCCATTAGTAATGTTGGCAGGATTCAGATTGCTCTGATGGATACCGCCATAATTGCTTTGCTGTAATCCAAGATAAGACTGTGCACGGGAAGATGCATATGTGCATAATCCAATTAAAATTAGAAATGATTTTAGTTTTATTGCATTCATTTTAGTATATTTTTGTGTCATGGTTTCAACAAACAATTATCACCGATTGCTGTTTATAGTATTGTTAATGATAGGCAGTTCTGTTGTTTTAGGTGCATTTGGAGCGCATTGGATGAAAGCGCATTTAAGCACAGAAAAACTCGCGGTTTATCATACGGCATGCCAATATTTAACAATACATTCAATTGGTCTTTTACTTGTTTTAGTCATCAATATTACAACAAATTATCGATTATCGCCAAAGGCAATTTATTCACTGCTGTCAGGAATTTTTGTTTTTTGCATCTCCCTTTTTTTAGTCAGCCTTTCAGAATTGCTCAATGTGAATGGTCTTGTAAAATTTGGAATGGTAGCCCCAATTGGCGGTTTACTATTAATAGCCGGTTATCTCTTTGCTGCGTTTGATATTTATAAAACTGTAAAGAAATGAAACATGTAATTTTATTGCGTCATGCCAAAAGCATCCCCCTCACCAATGACAGGGATGACTTTAAACGCACCTTGAACGACAAAGGGAGGGCTGATGCTCCTAGAGTAGCGCTTGCATTCAAGCATCTGGAAATTCAACCGGATATTGTGTTGTGCAGCTCTGCTGCCAGAACCAGGGAAACATTGGAACTTTTTCTTCCTTTGCTGAATAAAGGAATTAAAATCATTTATGAAGATAATCTCTATCATGCACCTGCTTCTGTTATTTTAGACATCATTAATCAATACAGCGCATATAATACCATCATGGTAGTTGGTCATAATTTTGGTATCAGTCAACTCGCAGATTATCTCAGTGAAACAGGGGCAGAAGAAATGAATACCTGCGGTCTTTATGTGTTGAAATTTCAAGATGAAATAAGTATTCCCAATGGTCGTGTGCTTCATTATTTATCGCCAAAAAACTGTTGATACAATCAACTGATAATACCGATACTGTTGACAGGGATACGCTTTATGTAGAAGTAGTTTTGCCTCTGCCCATACCCAAATTATTTACCTACAGATTAGCTGAAGAGATGAATGAATTGGCGGTAGTAGGCAAACGGGTGTTTGTTGTTTTCGGCACCCGTAAAGTATACACAGCACTGATTGTTAATATTACAACTACAGCACCACAGGTTTACGAAGCCCAATATGTTTTAGGCTTTATTGATGATAGCCCGCTGATATCTGAACAACAATTAAAATTCTGGCAATGGATAGCCTCATATTACATGTGTACCCTTGGCGATGTAATGTCGGCCGCTCTACCATCAGGTCTCAAAATTGAAAGCGAAACTTATGTGGAACCGGTTCCTGACTTGCAATACAATCCAGAAGAACTGGATGAAAAAGAAGTTAAAATTCTTCAGTTGTTGCAGTTGAAAGAAAAACTGAAAATTTCTGTCATTGAAAAGGAATTGAAATCAAAATCATCTTTTGTTAAGATTATTAAAAGCCTTTATGACCGCAATTTTATTTTAATATCCGATGATATATCGGAAGTGTATAAACCGAAACTAGTCAACAGAATTAAGATTCACCCCGACTACAGTGAATCAGATTTTAATGCCTTGTTGGAAAAAGTATCCAAAGCCAAAAATCAGTTTGAAGCCCTGCTAGCATTGTTGGGACATCCTGGGCAGGATGCTGTAAAAAGTGAATTGATTAAAAAACATTTGCTGAGCAGTGCAGCAATAAAAGCCTTAGTCGATAAACAAATTATACAACAGTATACCGAGTCTGTCGATAGAATACATTTAAGAAGCAATGAGGCTGAGTTAACTTATGAATTAACCGATCCTCAACGAACTGCGCTGAATGATATCAAAGCACAATTTGAAAAGTTTCCTGCTGTGTTATTGCACGGAGCAACCGCTTCAGGCAAAACATTTATATACATTGATTTAATAAAAGAGCAATTGGCTGCAGGAAAAAGTGTTTTGTTTTTAGTGCCTGAAATAGCATTAACAGAACAACTGATCAGAAGACTTGAAAATTATTTTGGCAGTCACATGGCTGTTTCGCATTCGCGTTTCAGTAAACTAGAAAAAGCAGAGATATGGCAAAAGGTAAGCAGGGGAGATGTGCGTTTGTTAATCGGGCCGCGTTCATCCTTATTCATGCCACTTCAAAATACAGGGTTAATTATCATTGATGAAGAACATGAGCAAACCTTCAAACAAATGGATAAAGCACCTCGATACCACGCTCGCGATCTGGCATTGGTGCAAAGCCGATTGACCAATGCAAAGGTCTTGTTGGGTTCCGCAACACCCTCTATCGAATCATATTTCAATGCAACAACCGGTAAGTTCGGTTTAGTAAAACTGCCGACTTTATATGGGAAAGCACGTACTCCGGAAATTAAATTTGCAGATGTTAAGGAAGCCACACGCACAAAACAAATGCACGGCATTTTTACTGATACCTTGTACAATGAATTGGCTTCATTGCAGACAACTAAAACACAAGCCATACTTTTTCAAAATAGAAAAGGGTATGTACCCGTTGTAGAGTGCAGTACCTGTGGCTGGACCGCCAAATGCATTAATTGCGATATTGCCATGACGTATTACAAGTACAGTAATAATCTGAAATGCCACTATTGCGGATACAATCATCCAAACATTACACAATGCAAGGCTTGTGGCAGTAATTCGATGGGTATTCAAGGTTATGGTACTGAAAGAATAACTGAAGAACTGCAAACCATGTTACCTGAATTGCGCATCATTCGTTTCGATCAGGACAGTACCCGACAGAAAAATGCGTTTAGTAATTATATCAAGCAATTTGAAAACGGACAAGCCGATGTAATGGTCGGTACCCAGATAGTTGTAAAAGGACTTGATTTTGAAAATGTAAAATTGGCTGCTGTGATTAATGCGGACCATTTATTGAATTTTCCTGATTTCAGAGCATACGAAAGAACCTTTCAATTATTGGCCCAGTTAGCCGGTCGCACAGGACGACACGGTAAAGATGGCACACTGATTATACAAACCAAACAACCTGAGAATGAAACCCTGAAAGCCATTGCCAATAATGACTTTATCGGTTTTTATCAGCAACAGATAATTGAACGCGAACAATTTGCCTATCCGCCATTTAGCCGCCTGATTAAGTTAACACTCAAACACAAAGACCAGGAAGTCATTAATAAAGCTTCGTCAATTTTTGCGGGGTTATTGAAACAACAACTTGGTACCAGAGTACTCGGTCCCGAAACACCTTTTGTATCGAGGATACGCAATTTCTATTTAAGAAATTTTCTGATAAAAATGAATAAGGACAGCGACAATGAAAAGGCCATCAAAGCTTTTATTCAAAAAACATTTGATTTCATGGTTCAGAGCGAAAACTTCAAAAGCCTGATCTTTGTAGCAGATGTAGATTGTTATTAATCCAAATTAAGATTGTATGCTCACTCTTGCAGTTATTTTACCCTCATCAGTAGTTAAAACAATGATGTACATACCGTTGGTCAATTTACCCAAATCAAGCATTACTTCAGTTTCATTTTTTTGATAAGTTCCTACAATTTGTCCCTGTGTGTTGTAGATGGTTAACTCACCTGATAAAGCGTGTTTAATGGTAACATGTGATTGTGCCGGGTTAGGGTAGATCGTGATAGAATTTGCAATCAATGATTTTTTTACGGATGACTGAGCATTCACTTGAATGTAATTATTTTTAGTCAACGTTGATATACCCTGAGCATTTTCAGCAATTAGAGTAATGGTGTAATTATCGCCATTGGTAAATTTAACATTAGGTATTCTTGAATTGGAGTCGGTGCCATTTACATAAATGTATGTAGCCGGTGTTATGCGCCATGTCCAAGTACTTGGGTCATTGGCTGATTGATCGATTAAACTGATCACCTCATTGGTAACAGGATTGGTTTTTGAAGCTGAAAATTCAACGCTTGGTTTAGCCGTTACACTGCTCACAATAATACAATTGTTTTTTGTAAGTGAATCTGCTCCACCGTTGTTGGATACCCACAGTTTGGCGGTGTATGAACCCACCTGAGAAAAGTTGATGTATATTAAACTATCAGTTATTTTTGAATTGTTTAACAATGTGTAGTTAGCTGGAGTAATGGTCCATCTAAAATTTACCGGTTTATTGGCCGATGCATTTTTTAAAATAATGGTTTGCCCTTTTGTTGGAGCGGCATTTGATACAGTGAAATTACATATCGGGCTACTGTTTGGGGTAATCGTTTTAATGACATTATTACCTTTGTCTACAATGTAAAGCAGGTTTTGTTTGGTGTTAAATGTGATTGAGCTGATCTCCTCAAATCTCGCATTCTTACCAATGCCATCAACATCTCCTGATTGGCTTGTACTTCCTGCATATAGTGATAATACACTGCTTTCGTAGCGTTTGATACAAGTGCGTTCGGTGATATACCAAGCACCTTCAAATTTGCATAAATCAGTAGGGGAAGAAAGCCCCGATGTAATGAAATCGGTAACTGCATTATTTGATAAATCTATTTTTCTGATAGCGCTGTTGCCGTAATCAGCAACGTAAAGTGTGTTACCATCGAGGTATACGCTAAAAGGTGCATCGAATGTTGCTACTGTTCCTGAGCCATTGTCATGACCCTGAACACCATTTTTGCCGGCAATTGTTGTCACATTCCCACCGCTTATCTTTCTGATACAGTGATTGTTTCTGTCGGCAACATATACATCACCATTTGAAGCTACAGCGACACCTACAGGGGCATTAAATTTTGACGCAGAATTTGTACTGTTTAAATAACCGCCATTCAATAATTTTAAGCCTGCATGTGTTGACACTGAAGGGTCGGTAAAATTATTGACATAAGTACTTACTTTTCTGATTTGATGGTTGTCGACATCAGCAACAAACAATTCGTTTGTTGTACGGTTAATACAAACACCAGCCGGGTTTGAAAAACGCGCTGATACACCGGTGCCATCTTTTGAATCAGCAGCTCCCGGTTGCATTGGGTCGAGGTTATAACCGGCTACTAATTTACAGGTGTTGCCTATAATCAGCATGATGTTTTGTTCGTTCGAAATGTAAATCCTTCCTGCAGTATCAATATCGATACCATAAGGCGCAGAAAAGTAGGTAGAATCTTTGTGATTGCTTCTCACTCCGTTGTATGAGCCATTGCCAAAGTAAGACTTTCCTGCGAAAGTTGTAACGGTTTGAGAATAAGAAGTAAGTAGAATGGAAGTTAGAAGAGAAGTAGTTAATAGTTTTTTCAGTTTCATTAATTCGGTATAGTTGTTAGTGTGTTTATGATGTTTTCTTCAATTGTTTTATCTGCGTTGTTATAATCTCTTCCTTCAAATTTCTTTCCTGTCATTGCTTCGTATAATTCAGTATAACGGTCGGTTACACTGCGTACGAACTCATCCGTCATATCAGGAATCAATTGTCCTTCAAGGCCCTGGAAACCGTTTTCCATCAACCATTCTCTTACAAATTCTTTTGATAATTGTTTCTGTGGTTTACCTGCTTTTTGCAATTTGGCATACGTGTCTAGGTAAAAAAATCTGCTTGAATCCGGTGTATGTACTTCATCAATCAGTATAAGTTTCTTGTCGTGAATACCAAATTCATATTTAGTATCTACCAGTATTAAACCTCTTTCATTGGCCATTTCACTGCCTCTGTTGTATAATTTCAGTGCCACATCAGCCATTTGTTCAATGATCTTTTTGGTGGTAATTTTTCTGGTAACAATATCTTCAAGACTGATGTCTTCATCGTGTCCGCTACTGTTTTTAGTAGCAGGGGTGATGATTGGTTCCGGAAACTTATCGTTTTCGTTCAGCCCGTCAGGCATTCTAACACCACAAATCATGCGTTCTCCTGTTTTGTAGACTCTCCAGGCGTGTCCGCATAAATAGCCTCTTACTACTATTTCAATTGGAATAGCGTCACATTTTATCCCAAAAGTAACATTGGGGTCAGGGGTGCTGATTTTCCAATTTTTAATGATATCACTAGTTGCATCGAGAAAAAACGATGCTAATTGAGTCAATACTTCCCCTTTGTGTGGGATTGCTTTAGGTAATACATGGTCAAACGCTGAAATTCTATCACACGCTATCATTGCCACATATTCATTTTTAATCGTGTAAACGTCTCTCACTTTACCGCGATAAAAGAAGGTTTGCTCCTTAAAAAAATAGTTGGTGGCCATCAATCCTTTTTCCATTTTTGCTGTATTTGTTTGCGTCATATTGTTCTTATTTGGAAGAACAAAAATAATGTTTTTTTTTAATATGGTTTTTTAACTTTCGTAAGCCTTAATAATTTCCTTCACTAATCGGTGTCTTACAACATCGTCAACATTCAATAAAACAATGCTGATACCCTTTATACGGTCAAGGATTTTGGTAGCTTTTAACAAGCCTGTTGTTTGTTTAGCCGGTAGGTCTACCTGACTCAAATCACCGGTTATGATCAATTTGGCGGAAGGACCCATACGGGTAAGGAACATTTTTAACTGAGAATCAGTCGTGTTTTGAGCCTCATCCAAAATTACAAAACAATTGTCCAACGTACGTCCTCGCATGAATGCAAGTGGTGCAATTTCTATGGTGCGATTTTCAATGTACAATTTCAGTTTGTCCGGTGGAATCATATCATCGAGTGCATCGTATAAGGGTCTTAAGTACGGGTCGATTTTTTCCTTTAGATCACCTGGCAAAAAACCCAGACTTTCACCTGCTTCAACAGCCGGACGGGTCAAAATAATACGTTTTATCTCTTTATTTTTAAGGGCTTTAACAGCTACTGCAACTGCAGTATAGGTTTTACCGGTACCGGCAGGGCCAAGGGCAAAAACGATGTCATTGGTTTTTATTTCATTAACAAGTTTGATTTGATTGGCTGTTCTGGCTTTAATGGGTTTGCCATTATTGCCGAATAAAATGGTGTTATTGTCGTTGTCTGCATTTGCAAAATTATTGAGCAAAGCCGATGCTGAAGCTTCAGACGACCCGAATATTTCACTCAAAAGCGAATCATTTAATTCGCGCCCCCTTGAAATGGAATCATTAAAATGCTTAAAGCGCTTTAAAAATTCATCCACTTCTTGTTCTTCTCCTATGGCTTTTAACTCATCACCTCTTGCAATGATTTTAATTTTAGGATTGCGCTCCTTGATGAAATTGAGATATATGTTGTTTGCACCGTATATTTCCTGTGGTTGCAACTCTTCTATGGAAATTGATTTTTCTGCCAAAGTGTATTAATCTTTTTTTATTTGGGTGATTAGTGAATATTTTTGCCTACGAAAATAATAAAATTTGGCCATCATTCATTTAATATCTGATTTTCAATCCGGGTCGTTCAAAATAGGATTACTGCAAAGCAGATTAAAGCAGGCCCTTAAGGGGATTGATATTATTGATGTTACACACGATATCAAGCCTCAAAATATAGTAGAAGCATCGTTTGTATTGAAACACCTCTCTTCCGAAGGGCATACGCCTGTCATAACCGTTGTAAGTATGGGTGAAGAGGAGAGACAAATAATTTATCAACATGATTTGCAATGGTACATCTTACCTGATAACGGTTTGTTAACACTAGTCTTCGAAAATCCCGATAAAAACACAACTTTTGCAATAAAGACAGGGGAATTAACAGATGCCCTGCAAGCCATTGCCGCAGGTAATACTGCCAATCTTCAGCCGGCAGGAAATATCGTGATGCGGTATGCTAAAAAACCAATGTTTCATGATCATATGATTGTTACTGAAAGAATTTATACCGATAAATTGGGTAATTGTTATTTTAATTTAACACGACAGGCATTCGAAGATTTCTTTGAAATCAATCGTTTCAGGGCTAAAATTCAATATGTGCCGGGTACTTTTTTTTACAAAATCAGTCATAAATTATCGGATGTTGAACAAGGTGATTCAATGCTCAGTTTCAGTAAAAATGGATTTTTGAAATTGTCTATTAATCAAGGGAGTGCCGCTCAGTTATTCAGAATCAAAGAAAATACACAGATAATTATAGAAAAAATATGATTTACAGAATTGTAAAAATGACTTTTAAAACCGAGGAAACAGATGCTTTTCTGGCTTTGTTCGATTCTGTAAAAGATCAGATAAGAAATTTTGAAGGTTGTCAACATCTGGAATTGTGGCGTCAAAAAGGAACACCACATATCATGTTTACTTTCAGTATCTGGGCACAAGACAGTAATCTCGAAGCTTATAGAAATTCAGCACTTTTTACCACTACATGGGAAAAAACAAAGATGAAATTTTCCGGTAAACCCGAAGCATGGAGTGTTGAACAACTTGTTAGCAGCGATAACAATATTTTCAAGTAATTTGCCGTTTCATAACACAATGAGAAATATTATCTTCACACTACTCGCATTTATTTGTGTATTCCCGCTTTCCGCGCAAATTAAAACTTATGAGAAAGCAAAGATTGAATTTAATAAGAAAAATTACAAAGGCGCCAACAAGCTGATTGATAAATGCCTTGAAAATCCGGAAACGAAAAAAAATTCCAATGTTTTATTGTTAAAATCAAAAATTCAGTTTGCAATTTTTAAAGATAAAACCATCAATGAAAAATTTCCAAATGCTCTTAAGGATGCTTTGAAATTTGCGGATAAGGCAATAGATGAAATTGAAGCTGAAAGTGCAAAAGTAGCCTTCAGAACAGCCAATAAAGAATACTTAGATGCGATAATTTCCCAGAATAATAAAGAGGCAATGGATGCCTATAACACCAATCGCTTTACAAAGGCTTTACCGATTTTTAAACGCAGTCTTAATTTTGGACTCGATACACAATCATTGGTATTAATTGGCGAGTGTTATTGGCAAATGAATCAAAGACCTGAAAGTCTTAATTACTTTAAGCAAGCTGCAACAATTATCTATGCGGCTGTTTTGGATTCTAATTCTAAGATTTATGGTTATCATAAATTGCCTTTCAGGCGTTTGGGGAAATATTACATTGATAAAGAACAATATGATACCGCTTACATCATAGTAAAAAATGGCAGAGAGATATTGCCTAGTGACCCTGAGTTGAGCAATTACACCTATAATCTGATGCGCTATGCATTAGAAAAAATACCACCAAGTGATGATTATTTGAGAATGGTGCAACAAAGTCTTAAAGATTTCCCAAGCGATTCATTTTTGAACCACAGAGAAAATTCCATCTATATTTTCTTGTTAAATGGAATGGCCAAAGCCGGAGAGGTAAGGCAGTTCGACAGCTTATTAAATATATTTACCCTTTCAAAATTGGAGAAAGCTAAATTAAAACAGGTCAACCTCATCAAAAAGTACGACATATTTGCCGGGTTAGATAAACAGGAATTTTTAAATAAATTTTATAAATATGTGGCTGATATCGGCTTGTTTGAAGCCAGTAGTTTAACCTTCAGATCATTTAAAGGATTCCCCAATTCTTATGGTACTTTTTATGACCAGATTGCTTATGAACGCCCTTTTTATGCTGATATTTTATACAGTTATTTCATTAAGCAAGTGCCACAAATCAATGATAAACGGGTTGCATATACAACCAATCTAAACAAGAGTGCAATTGGATATTATGATTTGATGGCCATGATTCATTTAAATGACGAAAGCGATAAAAACTCCAAAAGCCCTGTTTTTATGCTTAAAGCAAAGGAATTGCGGATGAAGTTGATAAAGGAAGCATCTGATAGCAATGACTTTGTTTTGGCCCGTAAAATATGGAAAGAAGCATCGCTAAAATATCCGGACATGAAAAAAAATCTGGACGATCAATTGCGGGTGATGGTGGTGGCTGATTTTAAGAAAAACTATTTCGGTTCAAGAATTAATCCTAAAGGAAAAATAGAAAAAGATGTACCGCAATATTATTTCAATGGTGATGTAGATAATTGTAAACCCGGGAAAATGAGTGATACGGTTGTTTTGCGTTTAGAGCGAAGAATTAATTATTTCAGACGCATGGCAGGTATTCCCAATGAAATAATATTGACCAATGATTTCAATGAAAATTGTGAAATAGCAGCACTTATGTGCGAAGCAAACAAAAGCATGAGTCACTCTCCAAACGATGCATGGCGTTGTTTTATTCCTGCAGGTTTTGATGCGCTTAAATTATCTATTCTTTCACGCGATGGCAATCCGGCAATTGCGATTACTGCAGCAATGGGACAAAATCATACAACTGTAGGCAATAGGCGTTGGTTATTGTATCCTTATGCGCAATATATGGGAATCGGCACTTCCATTAATTATACATCCATTTTGGCAGTTGATCACACAAACAAAGCCGATTCAGTTAAGTATAAAAATTCATTCATCGCTTGGCCACCTGAAGGATACAGTCCTAAAATGACTTTATATAAAAAATGGAGTTTTTCTATCGACCGCAAACTTACAGGCGCTACTGTTACTATGAAGAACGGCAAAGGAGAAAATATTGCATTGAAAATAGAACCTTTGGCGAATGGCTATGGATTAAATACTCTTGTATGGGAACCGGAAATAAATGCGGCCACATTAGCCGATAATGAAGAATTTACTGTTACAGTAAAATTGGGTGATGGTAAAATCTTTACTTACAAGGTGACCATCATTGATGTAAAACCATAGTAAATATTGGCTTTTTGTTCATGTTCTCACTTAATTAACACCTGTGAGAACAAAAATTCAGGCGAATTGAAATACTGAACCATATTATTTCTATTTTTGCACTCTTTAAAATTATAAACGAATTATTATATGGGAATTTACAATGATATAGCGGCTAAGCAAAAATCTATTGCAGTCATTGGGTTAGGCTACGTGGGATTACCGCTGGCATTGGAGTTTTCTAGAAAATTTAAAGTGGTTGGTTTCGATATCAATCCTAAGCGTGTTGAAATGCTGAAACGATTTGAAGACCCTAGTAAAGAAGTTCCGGCTTCTGAATTCGAAGGTTGCGACATATTATTTTCACACCAATTAGAAGATATCAGAAACTGCAGTTTTTATATAGTTGCAGTACCAACACCAATTGATGATGCCAAAAGCCCTGATTTAAAACCATTGATCGGTGCATCCAAAACAGTTGGGAAGGTGCTTAAAAAAGGTGATTATGTTATTTTTGAATCAACCGTTTACCCCGGTTGTACCGAAGAAGATTGTATCCCTGTAATGGAAAAGGAGAGTGGTTTAACTTTCAATGTCGATTTTAAAGCAGGCTATTCACCTGAGAGAATTAATCCTGGTGATAAAGTCAATACTCTGACTAAGATTTTAAAAATAGTGTCAGGAAGCGATGCAGAAAGTTTGGAAGAAATAGCGGCATTATACGGTTCTATTATTACAGCCGGTATACACAGAGCACCATCTATTAAAGTGGCAGAAGCTGCAAAAATTATTGAAAATACACAAAGGGATTTGAACATCTCTTTAATGAATGAATTGAGTTTGATTTTTGATAAAATGAACATCAATACTTATGATGTAATAGAGGCTGCCGGTACAAAATGGAATTTTTTAAAATTCAGTCCGGGTTTGGTTGGCGGCCATTGCATCGGTGTCGATCCATACTATCTGACTTATAAAGCAACTGAATTAGGCTTACACCCACGTGTTATTGCTGCAGGCCGTTATACAAACGATATGATGGGTGCTCACATTGCTAAGGTTGCCATCAAAAAACTGATCAATAACGATAAGAAAATTAAAGATGCTAAAATTCTGATTCTGGGTGCTACTTTCAAAGAAGATGTAGCTGATATCAGAAATTCCAAAATCATTGATATTGTTAAGGAATTGAAAAGTTACAGTGTCAATGTTGAAGTTGTGGATCCTAGAGCAGATGCTGAAGAAGTATTTGAAGAATATGGCTTCCACTTAGCAAAATCAATAGGAACCGGTTATGATGGAGTGATAGCTGCAGTAAGTCATCAGGAATACAAAACGTTAAATGAAAGTTATTTCAGCTCTATCTGTAATCCAAAATCCTTTGTTTTAGATTTAAAAGGCTTATACAGAGGCACTTTTAAAGCAATGGAATACTGGAGTTTGTAATTTAACTAGTTGTAATTTAGCGGTTTGCGTTTTTAGTAAAAAACGGTAGACCACCATTCAATACATTTGATGTCTAAACTGTTAAGTTTATTCGTCTATGAAAAAAATATACGCATCCATCATTTTATTTCTGGTTTTAGCGCTCGGTCAAACAGCGTTATTTGCAAAAACAACAGTTAGTTGTAACTGGAAAAGTAAAATAACATCATTTAAAACACAGGATACCTGTAGAAGTAGTAATACCGGTAAAACGTCAATTTATGGTGGTATTTCAATTACGTCTTCGGGCTGCTACCGCTATCAATGGTCTGTGAATGGCAATATTGTAAAAAGTGGTTCAACAGCTACTTCTGTAACTTATGGTTTAACCCAAAACGGCACTTATAATTTATGTTTAAAGATTATTGATACTTGTAATAAGTGCGATACAACGCTTTGTTCCAGTTTTACTATTACATGTTTTAAATCTTGTAATTGGAAAGGGCGTTACCCGACTTTTACAAGTTGGGATACCTGTCAGGGTGTAGGTAATACAAGTAAGAATTCCATCAACGGAAAAATCTCGTTTAATAGCAATTCATCTTGTTTTAAATACTTATGGACTGTTAATAATACTGTGGTGGGTAAAGGTAGCACGTTGAACAGTAAGATATCTGCAAATGGCACCTATGTCATGTGTTTGAAAGTCTCCGATACCTGTAATAAATGTGATACAACATTCTGCAGAACGTTTAATATTACCTGTTTCTCAACACCATGCGACTGGAAGAAAAATATCTCATTAAGTGTTTTGAATAAATGTTCGGGCACAACTGATACATTAAAAGCCTATATCAATTCTGCTTATAAAATCTATTGCGGTCCATTCAAATGGACCTTAAACAATCAAGTAATTGGCTCCAACAGTCAATATCTGAATTATTATAACATTACGAAAAATGGCACTTATACCATTTGTGCAAGTGTGAGGGATACCTGTAATAAATGCGATACCGTTTTGTGTTCAACTTTTACAGTATCGTGTTTTAATAGTAATACAAAATGTAAACCGTGGAAGGGCAGAGGCTTTACTGTTAATGGCTGGGATACTTGTAAAGGTCTTGGTGGAATAAACTCTATTAATGGATCGGTGAGCAACAGTGGTGGCGACTCATGCTACAAATACAAATGGTCTGTCAATAATAATGTAGTAGGATATGGTAAAAAATTGAACTATAAAGTTCTCAAAAACGGTACTTATTATATGTGTCTTTATATTCTTGATACATGTAATAATTGCGATACATCTTATTGCAGATATTTCAATGTGTCATGTTTTGCCGGATGTAATTTTAAAGGCAAATTAGATAAAGTATACTTCGCAGATACTTGTCGCGGTTATAATGCTAAAAATACTTTGAACGGTCAGGTGAATTTTAACTCAAATGTTAATACAGGATGTTTTAAATACCAATGGAAAGTAAATGGTGTGTTGAAAGGTACAAAAAGTAAATTTGTATATGAAGTAACGGCTAATGGCACTTATAATGTATGCTTAACCCTCATTGATACCTGCAATAAATGTGATACGACAATTTGCAAATCAACCACTGTATCTTGTATCAATACAAAATGCGCATGGAAAAATAGTATAGGTGTTAATTACTATAACAAATGTGGTACTTATTACGACTCACTTCAGGCGTATTATTATTCAAATAATAACATCTCATGTCCAAAGAGTGTATGGATGCTGAATGGCAATGTGGTAGCCGTAAATACATACTACTTCAAGAAATTATTGACTCAAAATGGGACGTATACACTTTGTTTGAAATTAATAGACACCTGTAATAAATGCGATACCGTAATATGCAAAACCTTTACAGTGAATTGTACCAAAAATAATTGTAAGTGGTATGGTCGTGCGCCTAAATTCAGTGTGGTAGACACATGTCAGGGATCAGGTGGTAAAAACTCTATCAATGGAACCATTGGATTTAGAAATACATCTACATGCATTAAATACGAATGGACCGTGAATGGAATGGTTGTAAGTCGTAAAGCACAGATGGATTACAAGGTGTTAAAAAATGGCACCTACAAAGTTTGTCTTTATGTATTGGATAGTTGCGATAAATGTGATACGAGTTTCTGTGTAACCAAAACCATTTCTTGTTTCCAAACCTGCAACTGGAAAGCCCGCAGCCCTTACTTCTATGCATGGGATACTTGCAAAGGTAATGGTGGTACTAATTCTGTAAATGCCTATATCAGCTTTAAAAACAATTCAGGATGTTATAAATATGCTTGGACAGTGAATGGTTACCCTTCAGGAAATAAGAATGTGATGAATCGCAAAATATATGCAAATGGGACTTATGTCATTTGTCTGAAAGTATTTGATTCTTGCGATAAGTGCGATACAGCAATCTGTGTAACCAGAACCATCAATTGCTTCAAGAAATGCAATTTCAAAGCCCGTAATGCATCCTTCACTATACGTGATACCTGTAGCTCAACTGCAGCAGGATTAAGTGGTTACATATCATTCAGTAACAGCAGTTGTTTGAAATACAATTGGACAGTGAATAATGCCAATGCCGGTACAGGTTCAGGAATGAAGTATAATGTGATGAAAAATGGCACCTATGTCATTTGTGTGAAAGTTACCGATACATGCAATAAATGCGATACCATCTATTGCAAAACAGTTAATTTCAATTGCAAAAAATTGAGTATTAACAGCAATAACGCTTTACCTGAAGTTCAGGTGTATCCAAACCCTGCCTGCAACAAATTGTTTATTGAATTGCCATATACTGTTGCCAGTTATGAAATTGCCAATGTGCTAGGAGTATGTGTAGACAAAGGTGAACTGATGAATGGTGCCAATACAATCAATACCGAAGGATTGGTAAACGGTGTGTATATTCTTTGGGTTACTACCGAGCAAGGGAAACAGACACTCAGGGTGGTCATCAACCGATAATTTTTCTAAAATGATTTAATTAATAATGTTAGGCTCGAATTTATTCGGGCCTTTCTCTTTGTCTTAAATTTTAATTGATTATACGCAATTAGATATTGTGAAATTTAGGCTGCCATACTTTCAAAGTGGTCAATTATTGTGTTGTTTTAAAAGTCATGCGTTTGATGATGACAATGCCTTTTGTTGTCTTCATCTCATGAAATCCGGTGTCGCGGATAAAGCCGTTTTTTTCATAGCATCTGATGGCTTGCAGATTCAATTCATCTACAAACAAATAAATCTCAGGCGAAGCAGTAATGCGTTGACATTCTATCAACAATTCTTTAACGAACTGTGTGCCCATTCCTTTGCCTCGCATATTAGCGTCAACTAACAGTCTGCCCAAACGCGGAGCATTAGCTTCATTCGTAATAATTTGGCCAAAGGCAAATGGCTCACCATCTTCAGTACAACCAATATATAGGTAACGGTCAGGGTGTTTTTGGATGTGGTCGTTTAAAACATCCGCTGTTAATGGGAATTGCCAGTCGGGACCGGAAAACTGCAACAACAGTTCAGCATCAGTTATCCAGCTGTTTAATAATTCAAAATCACTATGGGAGTAAGGTCGTAACAATCTGTTACAAGATTATCTGTTTTAACCGAAATAATCAATCGAAATTAGACTTTTCTTAATACAATTTGACGTTGCATAGCAAATGTCATCGGTGAGATACGTATCAATAAATTGTCAATTCGGTTGACTAATTTTAATAAAAACCATGGCAAACGAATGCATTTTGATTTGTTGACAACTCCACCGGAATTAAGCAAAATGAAACATTCACTATACTTTGAATGTTCTATTTCAAAAAATGGAAAATGGCATTTAAATGCAGCGCTGTCATCAAATAGTAAATTTGGAATTGCACAGTTAATGTGCATTTTGTCAGTATCTGATGAAAGAGGGGTAAAAACATTTCTTGTAAAATCATACCCTTCGCGATGCGTCATTCTCAGCACCTTTCGTAAACCCCATGATGCATTCACATCCTGTATCACCAGTTTTCCTCCCGGTTTTAAAATACGGTTCATTTCAATAAACAATTGAGATGGATCTGCAAGTTTATGGATGAGATTAGAGCAAACAACAAAGTCGAAACTGTTGTCGGAATAAGGAGATTCTAAATAGTTGATGTGCTTTGTATCCAGCCATTCATAACCGGTATTATCGGTCATGCTATAGTTGCGGCATTTAACAAAAAGATTGCTTAAACCAATGCCACTGCCTACTTCTATGCCTGTGCCGTCTTGATTAATATGTTTATTGATCCATGAAAAGCGCTTTTCTATCAAAAATTTTAGATTCAATGGGGCCTCACTGAAATAGTAAGTCCTGGCCTTCACGATATCTCCCTCCTTCATTATTCTGTACGCCTCATGTGATGCAGGATTATATTTGTAATTTCTCATTATCCGGAAAGTGCAAAAAAAACTAATTTTTATATCTAATTATAAAATATTTTTGCAGCTGTGGAGTATCGTCTTGAAAAAATCAACAATAGTGACCAATTAAAACTGTTCATACAATTTCCTAAACGGCTGTATAAAAATGATCCAAACTACATCATGCCGCTGGATAAGGACATTGCAATGGTATTTAATCGCAGTGAAAACCCTTCGTTTAAAACAGGGGATTGCATTCAATGGTTACTGTATAAAGAAAATGAAATAGTTGGCCGAGTGGCCGCATTTTACAACAAATTACCCAAAACCGGTGTCATTACCGGAGGATTAGGTTTCTTTGAATGCATCAATGACCAGACTGCTGCCAATACCTTATTTGATGCTGCCAAACAGTGGCTAAAGGACAATCAATGTACTTATATGGATGGCCCCATCAATTTTGGTGAGCGCGATAGTTTCTGGGGGCTGATGGTAGGAGGGTTTGAGAGCCCGAGTTACCGCGAAAACTATAACCTACCGTATTATCAGGCCTTATTTGAGAATTATGGGTTTAAATCCGAAATCGGTCAAACCACTTCATTGATACATGAAGGGATATTTAATTTTGAACGGTTCAGTAAATTGGCGGGTCGCGTATTTGCTAACCCAAGCTATACATTCGACTATATTCACAAAGACCAGTTGGAGAAATACGCCAACGACTTTCTTGAAATTTACAATAAAGCCTGGGCATTTCACGAAAATTTTGAACCCATGACCTACGATAAAATCATGGTGCACATGAAATTAATGAAACCTATCCTGGTTGAAGAATTGAATGTGTTTGCATACGCCAACGGTGTGCCGATTGGGTTCTACATCACTGTGATGGATGTTAATCAGGTGTTTAAACACGTGAACGGCAACTTTAATCTGTGGGGTAAACTCAAGTTTCTGTATTACAGACGCAAGGTAAAACGCGTAAGAGGCATCGTATTCGGTGTTGTGCCGCAATATCACAATCTCGGTATAGAGGTGGCTTTGATTATGAAATTCAGAGAAGCCATGCGTAGACAAACGCAATTTGTTGAAAATGAATTGGCATGGATAGGTGATTTTAATCCGAAGATGCTGAGTATGTTTGAATCTATGGGCGCACAGCCAATCAAAAGGCACATTACTTACCGTTATCAATTTTAATACATTACCTGCATTTTGAAAATTCTGTTTATCGCCAATCGCTTTCCCTATCCGCCATTTAGGGGTGATAAATTGAAAATATATAACCTGGCTACTCAGCTTTCCAAAACACATGAACTGACGCTGATTACATTCGCAGAATCGGAAAGTGATTTTCAGTACATGGCCGAAGTGCAAAAAGTATTCAAACATGTTGAAGTCATCCGATTGCCCAAATGGAAAAGCTTTATCAATGTTGCCCTGGGTTTGTTGGGACGATTGCCTTTGCAAGTGAATTATTTCAAAAGTCAATCATTTGATAGTGCGCTTACCTATTTACTTACACATAATAAGTACGATGCAGTGCATGTTCAGCATTTGCGTATGGCGCAATTTGCCATGAATAAAAAAGGAATCAGGCGTATTCTCGATTTACCTGATGCATTCTCGCTATACTGGCAAAGACGCAAGGCAATCAAGCGCAATGTATTGGTGCGCCTGCTTGATAACATCGAGAGCAAACGCGTATTGAACTACGAGAAACTGATATTAAAAGAGTTTGATCTCAATCTGGTGTGTTCAGATGAAGACCGTAAGTTTTTAATTGAGAAGCACGGTGTTCAGGCCATTGAGGTATTGCCCAATGGTGTTGATACGGCTAAATTTAAACCCTTAAATCACGATTACAATGATGCCGGAACTTTATTGTTTACAGGCAATATGGACTATGCGCCCAATGTAGATGCTGTGCTTTATTTTACAACAGATATCTGGCCTTTAATCAGACAAAAACACCCCCATGTAAAATTCATTATAGCAGGTCAACGCCCGATAGATAAAGTGCTCGACTTACAAAATATACCGGGTATTACTGTAACAGGCTTTATACCTGAGTTACAGGAGATGTACAATACGGCCAGTGTGGTAGTTGCACCACTAAGATTTGGAGCAGGTACCCAGAACAAAGTACTCGAGGCTATGGCCATGGGTATTCCTGTTGTTTGTTCCAATATTGGTTTCGAAGGATTGGGTATTGCAGATGGTGAAGGCGCTTTTATGCGGACAACTGCCGAAAGTTTTGCCAATCAGGTGAATATATTATTGGATAGCAAGGAATTAAGAGAAACCACGGGACAGAAGGGTTTTAAGGCTATTTCTGAGAATTTCAGCTGGGAAAAAATTGCCGCTTTACTGGCAAAATACCTCTCTTAATAAATCACTTATAAATAATAGGGTTTATATCTTTTAAAATATTTATTTTTGCAGCAATTTATTATGGCTCAATTCGAATTGATAATGCCCAAAATGGGAGAAAGTATTGCGGAAGCAACCATCACCAAATGGTTGAAAAATGAAGGTGACAATATTAAACTGGATGAACCTGTTGTAGAGATTGCAACTGATAAGGTAGATTCAGAAGTGCCTTCAACCTACGAGGGTGTCCTTATCAAAAAACTTTGGAACGAAGGTGATGTTGTGCCGGTAGGTGCTGCCATCGCATTAATAGGCACCGAAGCAGGTGCTACTCCTAAAGTTGAAACTAAAAATGATGCAGCCCCTTCACCTGCAGTTGTACAGTCGGCCGCTAAGGTTGCTGAACAATCTGTAGATACTGCCATAGCAGCTGTTCATGTATCAAATGGCGATGGTTCAAGATTCTATTCACCATTGGTATTGAATATTGCTAAAACAGAAGGTATTGGAATGGCTGAATTGGAACAAATTCCGGGTTCAGGTAAAGAAAACAGAGTGACTAAAGGTGATATCCTGAAATATATTGAAGGTGGCAGAAAGTCTCAAGGTAATGCAACTGCTAATACATCTGCAACTCCTGCAGTAACAACCGAAGCACCTAAGAGTGTGGAAGTGAAACACCAGGCACCGAAAGTAACCCTAATGCCGGGTGATGAAATCATAGAGATGGACCGCATGCGCAAGTTGATTGCCGACCACATGGTAATGAGCGTTGCAACAAGTCCTCACGTTACTTCATTTGTTGAAGCCGATGTAACAAATTTGGTGCTTTGGAGAGAGAAAAACAAAGGTAAATTTGAGAAAAAAGAAGGTGAAAAAATTACCTTCACTCCAATATTCATTGAAGCGGTTGTAAAAGCAATTAAAGACTTCCCGATGATCAATGTATCATTGGATGGCAATAACATCATTAAACGCAAAAATATCAATATCGGAATGGCTGCAGCTTTACCAACAGGTAATCTGATTGTACCGGTTATTAAAAATGCCGATACTAAAAACCTATTGGGATTGGTAAGAGAAGTGAATGATCTGGCCAAACGCGCTCGTGAAAATAAATTACAACCTGACGATATCCAGGGCGGTACTTATACATTAACCAATGTAGGAACCTTTGGCAATGTGATGGGCACACCTATCATTAATCAGCCTCAGGTAGCGATACTTGCTGTTGGTGCTATTAGAAAACGTCCGGCAGTTTTGGAAACAGAGCACGGTGATGTTATCGCTATCAGACACATGATGTTCCTGAGTCATAGCTACGACCACAGGGTAGTAGACGGTGCTTTGGGTGGTGCTTTTGTCCGCAGAGTAGCCGACTATCTCGAGCAGTGGGATGTGAACAGAGAGGTTTAATTGCTCTGAAATAATAATGTGATGATATATCAAGTGTATTCCTTTACATTTGTTTCATCATGACTGCAATAAATACTTTAATTCATACACATTGCTAAACAAATCATTGTTTCGCAATTGGTATAAAACATTTTTTACGATCAATTTCAATCTTACAAAAGCAACTTTAATTCTTTTGTTTACATTATCTAATCAGGTACACGCAGCTAAAATTTTACCAAAATCATTGAAACCAGAAGGCCCGGCAGGCTATATGGGACTTTGGGATTGGGGTGTATATGTTGGTGTTTTGAATCAAAAAATCAATCGACCCTTAATTGGCAATGCGTATGAAAATAAAAAAATTGGGGGTCCTTTTATTTCAGCACATTTACAAGAAAGTTTATTGAGTAACTATTTTTGGGCAACCAAGCAGGATAAGCGTTTTAAATTTGGAATAATAGAGACGATAGAAATGGGTTTAGGGTATTACAGAACCCAGATTGAAGTTACAGCGCCAAACCAACCTGTAACAGAACCCAGTAGTAAGTTGAGTTTTATTTTTACTTATGAAGGAGGTATTGGCGGGGTGTATAAAATTAATGATAAAATTGATGCAGGATTATCCTACTATTTTGTTTCAATTTCTACATTCAACAATCAAAATGCAGATTATCCCCATTTTGCAAAATTGCGTTTGCGCTACTCTCATATTATGACCGAAGTATCATTGTTAGGTAAAAAGGCGTTTGATATTAAGTATTTGAGGAAAGGAACTGAAGATCGTTCCTATACGCCCTATATTGGTTTTTCTTATACAGGTTGGAAAGAAAATGAAGCGAGAGTTGACGGAGCTTATTCAAATAAAGCCAATTATTACTACTTTACTATTGGAGGGATTTTTTAGTGAGTCATGATTGAATATCTTTTTTAGTGAGATATCCTTGTTTGACAAGCCTTTTTAAGGAGGTCCTTCTCCCTTTCTTATTATAACAACGCCATTTATAGTAGATATCGGTTTTATTTCCATAGAATCGATAACGCTTTGCCATTATTTTGCCATTGTCGTAATGGTAGGTAGATTTGAGATGGTCATTTCGGGATTTTAAAAAATCCTCCTTTTTTACTTGTCCGTTTTCGTAATACAAACGAAAGGTATCTGAGTTTGAAAATGATTGAATATTGCCATTCTTATAATAGTAAATTCTTGAAATATTTACTAAATCTCCGGATGCTATATTTTTTACTTTGATAGTGCCATCTTCATCGTATTCGGTAGAGGTAAAATAACTAAAATTAGTTTGTTTCTTTTCAAACTCAATTTTACCGTTTTTAAAATATGTTTTAAAATCGCATTGTTTGACATAGCTGTCTACGTAATACCCGATAAAATTGATGCTATCAAATTCGTGTCTAATATCACTTATAGTCGTACTTAGCCATTTGCCTTGTTTTCTTCCAAATTTGTCAATATAGTTAACGGTATCACCTTGATAGATATTAAATTGGACAGGAGTGACCTGGTATTTATTAGGATGAAATTTTAATTCTTTATAATTCACAAATGTTGCTGTAGGAAGTCTTTCAATACCTGATGTATAAAAAGTAAACTCAAAACAACACTCGCATCTGCTGCTTGATTGCACTATTGTAACTTCTCCATTTACAGCTGTGTCCTTTTTTGTAGTTCCCTGAGTGTAATACAGCCATAAAGCACCATCTGTAGAATATGCAAACACCCTAGAGATACCACTGCAATTAGAAATTACACCAATAATCGTTTTTAATGTATCTCCACTTATTGTTTGTTCAATAATTCGTGGTTGTACAACACAACTTCTTTCAACACCTTGACATTTGGATTGAGAATATGAAACAACATTGAGTTCTTTTTGCTGTGCAAGGATTGTTAGATTGCTCAGTAAAAATAAAAGTATTAGAATGAAATACCTTGAAGCCATAAATGTATATGCAATATACAAAAAAATCTAATGCGATTTCTCCAACAGCATTTTGGTGTACTGATCGGCAGGTGCTTGCATCATTTGTTCAGTTGTACCTTGTTCCACCATTTCACCATTCTTTAATACAATGATGCGGTTGCAAAACCATGCAGCTACTGCCATGCTGTGTGTAATCATTAAGATGGTGAGGTGTTCGCTGATCTGCAATTCTTTTATCAGATTCAATATCTGAGCCTGTACAGATAAATCCAAAGCAGAAGTCGCTTCATCGCAAATCAATAGTTTGGGTTTTACAGCCAATGCCCGTGCAATGCATAAACGCTGTCTTTGTCCACCACTGAAATTGTTGGGATACTTATTTAAATCACTTACTTGTAAGCCTACTTTAACAAGCAATGCTTCCATGGCTTCGTTGATTTGCGCATCGTTTAATTCTTTGCGGTGTATGGTGAATACTTCTTTCAGCATACTGCGAACAGAAAGGTTAGGATTCAATGATGCAAATGGATCCTGAAATACCATTTGAACATTTGATGATAATTGCTTGTCGTTACCGAAACTATAGGCAACTTTACCGATACTTGGTGCTTCAAGCTCTACAAGGATTTTTGAAATGGTACTTTTACCCGAGCCCGATTCGCCTATCAATCCAATGCTATCACCTTCAGCAATTGAAAATGTAATGTCTTTCAATGCCTTGAATTGTTGTCGGCCAAATGATTTAGAAAGATCCTTAACCGTTGCAATGATTTTTGAACCTTCAATATTAGTTGAATCGTTAAAAGGTATACTATTTGGTTGATCAATAGTGCTGAGGTAATGACCTTTTTTAGAAGGAGATGGTTTACAATTCAACAATGCTTTGGTATAAGGATGTTCCGGATTTGTTACCAATTCATGTGTAGCTTTTGTCTCAATAATTTCACCTTTATACATCACGGCCGTTCTGTCCGAAAATTGTTTAACAGCATCAAGGTCGTGCGATATGAACAACATGCTTTTCCCCTGCGTTTTACAAATCTGTTTTAACAATCCCAAAATTTCTTCCTGTAACAACACATCCAATGCTGTAGTCGGTTCATCGGCTATCAGCAATTGTGGATTACCTGCCAATGCCATCGCTATCATTACTCTTTGTCTTTGTCCACCTGACAGTTGAAAAGGGTAGGATGACAGTACGCGCTGGTGGTCTTTGAGCTCTACCATATTCAGCAATGCTGTGGCGCGTTCATCCATTTGCGAGGATGTTACACCACACAGTTTTAAATTCTCTTTTATCTGCTTGCCGCAAGTTTGTACAGGATTCAATGCCGTCATTGGTTCCTGAAAGATATAGGCAATTTCTTTGAGCGATAGTTTTCGCAATGCCTTCTTCTCCTGTTGGATTAAATCAATAACAGCATCAGTACCCTGTGGCTGATAATTGATAATACCATTGACAGTTAATGTTTTTGGAAGTAATTGTAAAATAGATAAACAGGTCAACGATTTGCCTGAGCCCGATTCACCTACAATAGACAATATTTCACCTTTGTTAATGGTCAGGTTAATACCCTTCACCAAAGGCTGTTGATGACTGTTGATCCTTAAATTCTGTATTTCAAGAAGTGGAGTCAATTAGTTGATTGGATTTGAACTTTGTGAAAAATTCTTTACTGAAGATTTAAATTTCAAGTTGGTTTTCAATTCTTCAAGATAGTCGATGAACTCACTCGGATTATTCACCACTTTGAAATTTGCCGGTAGTTTTAAATCTTTCTTATTGGCCACCTGATTGCCTGATAACAATACCTGCGTTTCTTTCCATTGCTTGCCAATATTATTAACAAACGTCTGAATACTTACATTGCTGCTGATAGATGTTATAACACTAAATATATAATCGGGCTTGCGCAAATCAAAGATGTCGTACAAGTCTTCGAAAGGTGTTTGAGAACCCAGGTAGATGACATCATGTCCGCGTGAACGCAACACATAGTTGGCGAACAATATGCTCAAATCATGCGACTCACCGGTAGGAACAAATACAAGAAACTTTTTTGAATGATTGTTAGCACTCACATTCAAATTGTCAATGGCTACAAATAAACGCTGTCTGATCAGATTAGAAATAAAGTGTTCGTGAGCAGGATGTATACTGCCTGATAACCACAGCAAGCCAATTTGTTCTAAAAAGGGAAACACAATCTGTATCATGGTGTCTTCCAATCCTATTTTAAGTACATTGATAGACAGTATTTTGTTGAACTCTTTTTCATCGAACAACATCATGGTACTCACCAATGATTGCACTTGTCCATCGTACTTTGAGCGGTTTTCTGAAAGTTCCTGACATTTTTTGTGAATCTCTTCGAGACTCATTTCGGCAATCTTTGAAATTTTATAGCCGTTGTTATTGAGAATTGAAATGTTGAGAATTAAACGCAACTGCTGTTCATCGTAGTAGCGAATACCGGTATCAGTTCTGTGGGGTTCAAATATTTTATAACGCTGTTCCCAAATGCGTATGGTGTGGGCTTTAATGCCGGAAATATTTTCTATATCCTTAATGAATAGCTTGTTTCTGAATTCTTTTTTTCCTTTTTTCATGCCTGATAAAAACTTACAGGGGTAATGGCTGTTTAATTGGTATGCTTAAAATTGTGCTGGCCGGTGGTACCGGACTTGTTGGGTCAAATTTACTTACAAAACTTAAACAAAAAAATTACAATGTAGTATTGTTGACAACTAGCCCCAATAAGGCCAATGATGTGGATACTTTCTATTGGAATCCATACCATGCACAATTTCCTGAACATGTTTTAAGCGATGCCGACATTGTCATCAATCTGTCAGGAGCAGCCATATTTGACAAAAGATTTACAAAAAAGCGGAAAAAAGAATTGTGGGATAGCAGAACCATCCCCAATGAAAACTTATTATTGTATTTTAAAAATAGAATAAATAAAGTCAGCCATTTTATATCGGCATCGGCTACCGGATATTATCCCAATGTTTGTTTACTTCCTCTCAATGAAAATTCAACAAAGGGGACTAATTACGTGTCTGACTTGGTTGAAGCATGGGAAAAATCAGCACAAAACTTTACAACACTCGGCTGTAAGGTATCCATCGTTCGCATTGGTATTGTGTTTTCCAATAAAGGGGGATTTCTGCAAAAGCTTATACAACCCATGCGCTATTGGCTGGGAGCTGTTCCCGGTGATGGCAGGCAAATTATCAGTTGGATACATGTGGATGACCTATCTGCCCTCATTATACACATGATTGAAAATAAAATTGAAGGTACATATAATGCGACAGCTGATGAACCAACTTCTCTCCAAATAATCTCAGAACAAGCCGCTAAAAGTATTCACCGAAAATTGCTGTTGCCAAATATTCCTGTCTTTATTTTAAAATTACTATTTGGTAAACGTTATGAATTATTATTGACATCACAGCATGTTGACAATTCAAAAATTAAAGCAAGTGGTTTCAAATTTAAATTCATCAGTACCCAACAAGCCATCGATCATTTATATTCATGAAGACAGTTTTTTGGTTTAGACGCGACTTGCGCTTGCATGACAATGCAGGTCTTTACCACGCACTCAAGCAAGGAGGGGAAGTAATGCCTGTATTTATTTTTGATCAAAATATTTTATCCAGACTTGAAGATAAAAACGATAAGCGCGTTATATTCATTCATGAGGCTATCGCTGCACTCAAACAACAATTGCAAACATTTGGGTCAGACCTGAAGGTGTTTTATGGCCATCCTGCAGATGTGTTTGCGAAATTGTTTAGCGAGGATCAGATTAAAGCCGTTTATACCAATACAGATTATGAACCTTCGGCAATTGCACGTGATGAAAGCATCAGGCAATTAGCGAAAAAAGCCGGTATCAGTTTCAATACATTCAAGGACCAATGCATTTTTGATTATACAGAAGTATTGAAAGATAATGGGGAACCATATACTGTTTATACACCTTATTCAAAAAAATGGAAGGCTAAATTTTCCAATTTTTATTGCAAGGCTTATCCCAATGAAAAGTATTTTTCAAGGTTTGCTAAAATGGATAAAACGCCATTACCTACATTGGAATCAATGGGCTTTATTGCTAGTTCTGTTGATTTTCCTTCAAAAGAAATTTCAAAAGATATTATTCGCAAGTACGCAGAACAACGGGATATTCCGGCCATAGCAGGCACCAGCAAGCTCAGTGTGCATTTCAGATTTGGCACTATATCAATTCGCGAGAAAGTTAGAAAATCATTACAGCTAAGTGAAAAATGGTTGAATGAGTTGATATGGCGCGACTTCTATATGCAGATACTAGGGCATTTTCCGAGAGTGGTGAATCAAGCTTTTAAGCCGGCCTACGATAAAATTGAATGGCGGAATAATCCTGAAGAGTTTGAACATTGGTGCAATGGCACTACAGGATTTCCTATTGTGGATGCGGGTATGCGCGAATTAAATGCCACCGGATTTATGCATAACAGGGTAAGAATGATAGTGGCCAGTTTTCTTACAAAAGACCTGTTGATTGATTGGCGCTGGGGTGAGGCATACTTTGCTCAAAAATTATTGGATTATGAACTGGCCAGCAATAATGGCGGTTGGCAATGGGCTGCCGGTAGTGGGGTAGATGCTGCACCATATTTCAGGGTGTTTAATCCCCGACTGCAAACCGAAAAATTTGATCCCGAATTTAAATACATCAGACAATGGATCCCTGAATACGGCACCGATGCCTATCCATTGCCAATTGTCGACCACGCATTTGCAAAGGAAAGATGTTTGAAAACCTATCAAATAGCGCTTAAAGGGCTGGATATTTTGTGAATTTAACGGATACTTTCTTTCATCGCATCATTTGATTACTTTTGCATTCAAAATTTTTAAGATTAAATGAAGAATATTTCTGTTATAGGTTGTGGCACCATGGGAAATGGCATTGCCCACGTATTTGCAATGAATGGTTTTAAAGTAAACCTAATTGATATCAACGAAGTGGCATTACAAAAAGCTGTTGAGAAAATCGGCAGCAATTTAGACAGACAGGTAACCAAACAATTGATTACCGAAGAGCAAAAAGCAGCAACCCTTGCTAATATTACTGCAACAACTGACCTTAAAAGTGGTGTTGGTTCAGCAGACTTGGTGGTTGAAGCAGCTACTGAAAATATTAATATTAAATTACAACTGTTCAAAGACATCGATTCATATGCACCGGCTAATTGCATCTTGTCTTCAAATACATCATCTATCAGCATCACTAAAATAGCCGCTGTAACTTCTCGCCCTGAGAAAGTAATCGGTATGCACTTTATGAATCCGGTGCCTGTGATGAAATTGGTTGAAATTATCAACGGTTACAAAACTTCAAAAGAAGTAACCGATAATATCATGAATCTGAGCAAACAAATCGGAAAAGTGCCAACATTGGTGAACGACTATCCGGGTTTTGTTGCCAATAGAATTTTAATGCCAATGATCAATGAAGCGATTATTACGTTGAACGAAGGTGTGGCTGGTGTTGAAGAAATTGATACAGTAATGAAATTGGGTATGGCTCATCCAATGGGGCCATTGCAATTGGCTGATTTTATTGGCTTAGATGTATGTCTGGCTATTTTGAATGTATTGTACGATGGCTTGGGAAATACTAAGTATGCACCATCACCTTTGTTAGTCAATATGGTAACTTCAGGCGACCTGGGTGTTAAATCAGGTAAAGGATTTTATGATTATTCTGGCGGTAGCAAAGAATTAATCGTTGCATCCAACTTTAAATAAGCGATAATTTTCATGAGGGTTTCCACTGTATTTTGTTACCTGATTTCGGGTATCCTGATTGTTTCGTGTGGAACCAATAAAAAAACAGCTGCAGATTTGCTGAATGGTAGAGATGCGGCCAGTGTAACTGAGTTGGTATGGCAACCTGTAGGACCGTTTGGTGCGGCAGAGTCGCTGTCGTTGCCAAATGCTTTAACGCCTCACGGTACAGGTCGTTTTGAAAGCATAGACATTCATCCTAAAAACGATCAGGAAATATTGATTGGTCATGCCACTTCAGGTTTATTTAAAACAATTGACGGTGGCAAAACATGGGAGCAAAAACTGGCATTTGATTTTGCAACCGGCATTTTTGATATCCTGAGATTTAAAAATAATACCCGTCATTTATTGGCTTGTTGTGCAACCGATATTGGCGATGAAAAGCAGTACGGTTATGGCTTAATCGAAAGTTTTGATGGTGGCGAAACATGGCAACGCAATAGCCTTCAATACAATCCTGCTGAATACAATTTGAAACAGCAACGCAATATTGCGATGATAGATAAGGCAGATGAGAGTAGTCTTGTTTCAGTGAGTAATCACAACATCTATATCAGTACCGATGGTGCTAAAAGTTGGAAAAGTGTATTTGAAACAAAACAAACCTTACTGAATGTAAAAGTAGATCCTAATAATGAGAAGTGTATTGTTGTAACTGGAAATATTGTTGTGGCATCAATGGATGGAGGTGAAACGTGGACCGATTATACAAGCGCTATATGTCAGTCGTACGGCAATGTACCGGCCAATCAATGCCGTTTTGAAGCAATATTTTCTCAGTTAAATCCGGATAAGATTTACTTTGCTGTTAGCCATAACAAAGGGTATATCATACAAACGAGTATTGGATTTAACAGCGAGTATAAAATCATCAGTCAATCCAATTTCAATGGCAACATCTATCACATGGATGCGGTATTTTCATATGATGCAAAATCGAAAAAGGAATCATTGTTTCTTGGAACAACTCAATTGCACAGAAGTAATGATGACGGAAAAACATTTAAAGTAATAACTACTCCCGATCATCTAACGGCCAATCATGCCCATGATGATGTCAATGCTGTTAAACTGTATAAAGACGGACGTTTGTACATCGCTACAGATGGTGGTGTAGATGTATCAAATGACAATGGAGAAACCTGGACCAGCATAACAGATCATTCAAACTTAAATGGGGCCTTAATATTAGGATTCGATAAAGCATCCAATCATACCATAATGGCCGGGACCCAGGATATGGGGATTCTGCAATACAAAAATAATAGTTGGAAAACGCTATCTATTTATGGTGATGGCGGTAGGGCAGTAGCAATGGGAGATAGTTTAAAATTTGCTTTTGGTTATGCAAAAATGTGTTTTCTAACTTCTAACGAAGGCATATCCAGCATCTATCATCATGCCGGTTCTCAGGTTAATTTCTTTGAATTTAGAATGCAGTATGTGCCGAAATTTGATGCATTGTATATTGCCAATCACCATTTGTATAAAAAATCAGGTCAAAAGAATTTCGAGATATTAACCAATAAATTATCGACTGAAAGAGCCATTGGCGCCTTTTGGGTTAATCCCAATAATGAAGATGAAATTTGGTTGTCAAAAACGGATGCCACATGGGGTGCACCGCTAGTCAATAAACTGTATTATACCAATGATGGTGGTATTAATTGGGTCGATAAAACGAATGCCTTACCCATATTATTGTGGCGTTCAATTTCTGATATTGATGTCAATGCATCAGGAGATATTGCCATTTCTTTACAGGGATTCGACAGCGAAAAGAGCGAAAGGAACAAAGTGTTTTTGAGCACGAATGGAGGTGAAACTTTTGAAAATTTTTCAGACAGCTTGCCCAATTTTCCTGTTTTAACCATCGAACCAATTGGTAATGCATGGGCTTGTGGTACCAGCAATGGCGTATTTGTGCGCTATGCAAGAGACGGGTGGCAACCTTTAGGCCAGGGCTTTCCTGCTACTATTGTTACTGAGTTGCATTACTATTCTGAACAGCAATTGCTTTACGCCTCAACATTTGGAAGAGGAATTTGGCGCACCTTGATTAAGCCATAATACATTTACCGGTTAACCATTTCTTAACAATTATAAAACCTTGAGTCAATCTGGTAACAATGGGATGATAGTAAATTTGCAGCAGAATAAAATGAAACAACTTTTAGTAATTGCAATGATAGTATTGATGGGTGTAGGCTGTAAGGATAACAAGACCTATCAATTGACAGATTACCCTGTTAACTACGATGGTTTGTTGGATACAATCTTACCACATTTCTCAAAACTCCACGATTCAATTCCTGAAAACCAACGTTTCTTGCCTAAGAACAAAGGCTATATGGCTGTTCATAAAAAAGAAAGAGTGTATGAATGGCGACACTATACACAAGCTGCAGATGGTTATAGTTACTTTATGGTAAGTCGATTAGAGCCCAGTATCAAACGCGACAAATACACATCAATTTGTGGTAGGTTTAAACGCACTGCAACCGGTGCCATGGATTCTGCCAGCTACGAAGAATTGTTCTGGACCTGGAAAATGAAAATGCCTGACTTAAAAGAGAAATCTTATATTCTTTTCAAGCAAATAGTAGAAAAGGGTGAGGTAAAACAGTACTTACCGGAAGTAAGCAAAGGGGAGTGGATCATGTTTCCGGACAAAAATGTGTGGTATGATAAAGCTACACAAACATGGCAGAGCAAGCCATACTAAGATATTGCTGCTAAAGACCAAACAGCCTTTAAATCAGTTCAACGCATTAGCTTTTTGAACAAAACTTCACTATTTTTGCAGGCGATTTTAACAACCACTTATGGGAAGAGTATTTGAAAAGCGCAAGCACACCATGTTCGCCCGTTTTGATAAAATGTCAAAAGCATTTACAAAATACGGCAAGGAAATCGCAATAGCCGTTAAAGCCGGTGGCCCCGACCCCGATTCTAATTCAAAACTTAGGGTGATTATTGGTAACGCCAAAAGTGCCAATATGCCGAAAGACCGTATTGAAGCAGCCATTAAACGCGCTGCAGGCAAAGATGTTAGCAACTACGAAGAAATCAGCTACGAAGCCATGTGCATGAAAGGTGCCGGTTTATTCATTGAAACTGCTACCGATAACCCAACCCGTACAGTCGCCAATATCCGCATGCACCTGAATAGAGGTGGAGGAGAACTGGGCAAAAGTGGTAGCTTGGATTATGCCTTTGTTCGCAAAAGTATTTTTATCATTAAAACTGAAGGTGTAGACACCGATATGCTGGAATTAGATCTGATTGATGCCGGTCTTGAAGATATTGAAAAGGAAGAAGATGAAATGGTATTGACTGCTTCGTTCGAAAACTTTGGCAATATGCAAAAGGCACTTGAAGCAAAAGGCTTAACAATTGTGAGCGCTGAATTGCAGCGTATCCCAACTTCATTGGTTAATCTGAGTGAAGAAGAAAAAATACAAGTGGAAGCACTGATAGAGCGATTGGAGGAAGATGAAGATGTACAAAACGTTTACAGCAATATCGCATAACAACAACATATATGAACAATAACAATAATAACACGATTTTAGTTCCCCTTGATTTTTCTGAAGTAGCTCAAAATGCATTGGGACACGCCCTTAAAGTAGCAGATGCTTATAAAAATGAAATTACACTTTTACACATCATCGATGAAGGTAATTTCTTGGGTAATTTATTTGGTGGTAACAATAATGCTGACTTGATTAACGAAGCCATCGATATGAAATTGGACAAAGTTATCACTGAAGCCAATAAACAGTATCCAAACGTTAAGATTAACAAGAGAATTGAAACTGGTAAAATCTATAAAGTAATTACTAATATTGCCAATGATGAAAACTTTGACAGTATCATTATGGGTACCAATGGTGCTAGTGGATTACAACAAATTACAGGCAGCAACGCCAGTAGAGTAATCAATTATGCCAAAGTACCTGTAGTAGTTGTTAAAGAGAATTCAATTGGTAACGGCTACGAGAAAATTGTATTGCCGATCGACTTGACCCGCGAAAGCCGTCAGAAAGTAAGATGGGCCATCCATGTAGCTAAAAAATTCAACAGTACCATTCACGTTATTTACGAAAATACAACAAGCGAAGAATTCCGCAACAGAATATTTGCAGCGGTCAACCAAACCCAGGATATCCTTTCTAGCAACGGTGCTAAATTCATCGTGCGTGGTTTGGAAGAAGAAAAATATCCGGACAGCTTTGCAGAAGACACTTTAGCTTATGCGAAAGAAATTGATGCCGACCTGATCATGATCATGAGCCAGCAGGAAAAAGGATTCAGTGAATTCTTACTGGGTAGCTATGCTCAGCAAATCGTTAACAATGGCGGTAAAATCCCCGTAATGTGTATCAACAGTAACGATGCCGGTATCATTCTTGATGGCATCTTTGGCGGTTAATAACCTGCTATGTTTACGGGCATAATAGAAACTTTAGGACAAGTGACGGGCATTGCCAATGAAGGCAGTAACCGTCATTTTACGCTTTCATCTACCATCACCCACGAGCTTAAAATCGATCAAAGCGTCTCCCATAATGGGGTATGTCTTACGGTCGTGGCTATTCAGGGAAATCATTATACTGTTACAGCCATAAAGGAGACTTTAGAGCGCACCAATCTTGGTGGATGGAAGGAAGGTGACCTTGTTAATCTGGAACGCTGTATGCCAGCTTCAGGTCGCTTTGACGGGCACATCGTTCAAGGTCATGTGGATACAACGGCAGTATGTGAGAGTATAATAGATGAAAACGGTAGCTGGAAATATTTCTTCTCTTATAATGGGGGTGGAGTCACTGTAGAAAAAGGATCTATCACTGTCAATGGAACAAGTTTAACAGTAGTAGACAGTGAATCCAATAGATTTTCAGTTGCGATTATTCCTTACACTTACGACAATACAGTTTTTAAAACCCTAAAGGTTGGCGACAAGGTCAATATTGAATTTGATATTGTGGGCAAGTACATCGCCCATTTATTGAAACCCTAAATCAGAGTAAACCGGGTTTATTTTCCAGTTCATACACCCTGTCTTTTTCCCATGGACCTTCCTTAGCTGCAGTAGTCGCTAATACATCACACACTTCATTTTCTTTAATCCCTGCATGTCCTTTTACCCAATGCATGGTGATATGGTGTTGTGCGTAAAGGGGTAGGAACCGTTGCCATAAGTCGACATTCTTTTTATCCTTCCAACCTTTTTTCTGCCAGCCCCATACCCATTTTTTATCAATGGCATCGCATACATACTTACTATCGGTGTATATGTGCACATTCATGTTGTGCTTGTTAATTGTTTCAAGTGCAACAATAACAGCCAGTAACTCCATGCGATTATTGGTTGTATACAAATACCCTTTGCTGATTTCTTTTCTCGCAGCACCCCATAACATCACAATACCATAGCCGCCTTTGCCGGGGTTGCCCAAAGCTGCACCATCGGTAAACACAATCAGTTTTTTTTCTGTACTCATATAATTTCTGCGACAACAAAAGTACTGCCGCCAATAAATATTAAATCATTTTCTTTTGCCTGTGATTTTGCGGCATTCAATGCTTCAACAACAGAAGAATGAACACTGCCTTTAATCCCCAGAGCCATGCATTCCTGTTGCAGTATCTCAGGCGATAAGCCCCGTGGCAAATCGGGTTTGCAAAAATAATAAGTCGCATTTACAGGCAATAAGGGCAATATTTTACTGCGGTCTTTGTCACCTACCATTCCAAATACGATGTGCAACTGATCAAAAGTTTCTTTGGTAAGATGTGCCATTACTATCCGCAAACCATGCTCATTATGACCGGTATCTGCAATAATTTTAGGAGAATGACCCAATACTTCCCAACGGCCGCTGAATCCTGTTAACTGTTTGACTTTGCGAAGCGCTTTGATAACTGAAAATGCATCGATTGCAATACTGCTTTCTTTAAGAATATCTATGGATTGTAAAACGGTTACAATATTTTTCTGTTGATATGGGCCCGTTAAATCCGATTGCATGGCCGTATTGTAATACCGACTATTTTTATCTGCAAAATATAAAGGCGCATTTTCCTGCTGTGCTTTTTGCTCAAATACAACATCAGTTTCTACACTGCTTTCACCGATGACAACCGGTATACCAGGTTTAATAATGCCCGCTTTTTCAAAAGCGATTTTACCCAAGGTGTCACCAAGTAAATCCGCATGGTCAAATCCTATATTTGTTATAACCGATAAAATAGGCGTGATGATATTTGTACTGTCTAAACGACCACCTAATCCTGTTTCAATAATGGCATAATCCACTTGCTCTTTGGCAAAATACTCAAAGCACATAGCTACAGTAATTTCGAAAAATGAAGGCTGTATGCTCTCAATATATGGAGCAATTCTTTCTGTAAATTCAATGACGTATTCCTCGGTAATCACTTCACCATTGATTCTGATGCGCTCTCTGAAATCCTTGAGATGCGGGGAAGTGTACAGCCCTGTTTTATAACCCTGTTGCTGCAAAACGGCTGCCAGCATATTACTGGTGCTGCCTTTTCCATTGGTGCCTGCTATGTGAATGCTTTTAAATTTGTGTTGGGGATTGCCCACAGCTTCGCATAGTTTAATGGTATTGGTAAGGTCGGGTTTTAACGCAGCCTTGCCATCACGGGTAAAATAGGGGAGTTTAGAGAATAAGAAATCCAATGTTTCCTGATAATTCATTCGATGAATCAGGTGACTAGTTAAGGGTAAATTTAATGGTAATGGTACCTTCGTCACTACTGCCATCAGCGCTTGGAGCAAATTTTGATTTACTTACAAACTTTTTAGCGAGTTCATGTAAACAGGTAGAAGATGATTTGGTACTAGGATTAATACCGACAACACTGATACTGCCATCGCTTTTTACAATCACATCTACTTTTACGGTACCACCTTCACCACAGTTTTGCGTATTAGTGGCAAGAATCATTTTTCTTGTACCGAAAGTATGTGATACTGATTTTGTAGCAACACCATCGCCAACTCCAGGTCCACCCGGACCACTGTTACTCGTTCCTCCTGTTCCATCTGGTTTTCCACCCAAAACTCCATCAGGAGAACCTCCAACACCAGGTTTTGTTCCGCTTCCACCATTGGCAGGTGTACCAGATGTTTGTGCTTTCTGACGCATTTTTTTAATCAGGTCATCTTCTTCAGGTTCTACCGGTTTGGTTACTTCAGGTTTTTTCTTCACCTCTTCAGGCGATTTGGGAACAGCTACGGCATCAGGATCTGTTGTTTCTTCTACAGCCTCTCTTGGTTCAAAAGTAGGTTCTGTCGGTGGTTGGTAGGCTTCTACAGGTACTTCATCGGGGCCACCTGCTTCGGGGTCGCCCAAACTTACTGCCACACCGCCCGACTCATCTATTTCAGGTGCATCTACTTTGAAATGCATCAATAACAAACCGAGCACCATCAACGTGCAGATGACTGCAGTTGATAAGCCGGATATTTTTTTGTTTTTAACTTCGATTTCTTCAGCTAGATGGTCCATAACGTTTATTGTTTATTTTCTTCTTTGTCAAGTGCTAATACCACTTTCGCACCCTGTTTATTCGCAATACTTACCATCTGCATTACTTTTTCGTAAACAACAGATTTGTCGGCATGTATGCTCACAGGAGCTGTGAGGTTTTTACTTAATTCCGTTTGGAGTACAGAAGGTAAACTTTCTATCGTAACATTTTTTACATCGTTCACGGCATATTCACCATCAGCATTCAAAAATATCTTGATGGGCTTAACGGGAAGATGGTCTGAATTAACACCTTTCGGCAATAATATTTTAAGAATTGGCTCCGGTGAAACAGTTGATGTTAAAATGAAAAATATCAATAGCATGAAAATAATATCTGTCATGGCAGATAAACTGAATTCAGAGGTAATTCTATTTCTTTTTCTGATAGCCATGTTTAATCGGTATTAAATTATGCAGGTTGTTGTAAGATATCAATGAATTCAAGGTTGTGTGCTTCCATTTTATTCGCAACACGGTCGATTTTTAACATCAGATAGTGGTAGCTGGCAAAAGCAAAAATACCCAGTAATAAACCGGCAGCACTCGATACCATTTTAACATACAAACCACCTGAAATGATATCAATCTGAATAGAGTTAGCCAAAGAGATTTTATAAAACATTTGAATTACCCCGAAAATAGTTCCAAGGAAACCGAACATCGGTGCTAGACCGGCAATAGTTGCCAGGAAGCCAACATTTTTTTCAATTTTATAAATTTCCATTCTGCCAACGTTTTCAATAGATGACTCGATGTCCAAAATAGGTTTGCCAATTCTGGAAATACCTTTTTCAATCATGCGTGATATTGGTGTATTGGTTCTACTGCACAATGTTTTTGCTCCGATAATATTGTCGTTTAATACCATGTCTTTGATGTTGGCCATAAAAGTAGGATCAACTTTACCGGCATTGTGAATGGTTAAGTATCTTTCAATAGCGATGTATAATGACAGAACAAACATGATGCCGATTGGAATCATTACGATACCGCCTTTTACGGCAAGATCCCATAAATTTTCAGGTAATTGAGCTGTAGCAGCGACTTCGTGTGCTTTATTAGCAGAATCAACGACTACCGGATTTAATTGCAATAAGATGGATAATAACATAGGGTTTAATAATGTAACGTCAGTTTTTAGGGTTTATTTTATAATTGTAAAGATTAATAATAGGATTATTCAGTAATAACGACCTCGTAAAGACCGGCAGCATTCATTTGAACATAGCATTGAATATTTTTCTTAATCAGGTCTTTTTGGTGGTTCTGGGCATTTTGCTCCATGCGGTATTTAGCTGCTACAGTGGTTTTTGCAATGTCACTTACCGGTGTTTCAGCGGGTACTTCTGATTGTACAGGTGCTTGAGGTGTTTCAATAACAGTTTCTTTTACGGGCGCTTCTACTATTATAGCAGGACTTTCAACTACAGGTGTTTCGACAGGAGCAGGGGTTACTTCAGTTTGAACAGATTCAGTAACAGGAGGTGTTATTAATTCAGCCTCAGGTTTTACTTGTTCTGTATCAACTTTAGCGTCAATAACTGAAATGGTATTAGCAGTTTGGTTATTTGATTTTCCTGATGAAAGGCTTTCTATGCCTAAATAACCGATATGTGCAACCAGTGCTATTGAAGCAGCTACCAGCCAAGCCTTGCGGTTAGTTTTAGGTCTGTCGAGTGTTTCAATTGGACTTTGATCAATATGCATAACAGGCTCCAACCGGTGTATGGTCTCAGTATGTTCCAATTCATTTGTTTGAACTACAGAAATATTCTTAATTGGGCGTAGGCCATAAGTTGATAAAGCAAGATTTAATCCTGGATCAGGAGTAAACCATTTGCCGTTATCGTTTCCTTTGTAAAAATTACCTATTTGAGCAATTGGCGCTTTGCCAATATCAGAAATAGTTGAATTCAATTGATTGATCCATTGTTCAACCTGAGTAGTAGCAGATGCATAACTGGTATTGGTTTGGCTCACTATTGCATTAATCAATAAGCCGTCATTGTCTTGTAAGTGTTGATTGAAAAACACAGTTTTGCTATAAGGCTTCAATGTATCCTGAGATGTATTAAAATTACATGGACTTTCTCTTACGATGAAACCGCCAAAGTTCGGCACTATCACGCATTCGTAGTCCAATAACAGGTTGTAAAGAATCTTATCAATTTGCATAGGTATCACAATTAAGGGTCAAAAATAGTGATTTTGCCACTTATACGCGTGGTTTTTTTATTCAAAAATTATCAATATTTTTAAACTGTTTTACCAAGGTGTATAAAAAAACAATCAGGTTGTATTATTTTATACCGAAATATATTTCAGTATTTATTTATTTGGAGTAGGTTTGCAGTTTATTAATAAAAAAAATTGTGATAACAATAGATGATAAGAAAGTAATAGCCGATAGATTAAATCGCATTTCAGAATCTGAAACCATTGCTATGGCTAAACTTGGACGTCAACTGAAAGCTGAAGGTAAAGATATTATCAGCCTCAGTTTTGGTGAACCCGACTTCTTTACTCCACAGCACATTAAAGATGCCGCAATAGATGCCATCAATAATAACCATACATTTTATACGCCCGTAGCCGGTATTCCCGAGTTACGCGAAGCGATTAAAGTGAAATTTGAAAGAGACAACGGTCTGCAATACAATATTGATCAGATTGTGGTAAGTACAGGGGCTAAAAACTCTATCATGAATGCAGTTCTTGCATTAGTGAATGAAGGCGATGAAGTGATAATACCAAAACCTTTCTGGGTAAGTTATGCGGATATGGTGAATCTGGCTGAGGGTAAAACTGTTTATATCGAAACCAATGTTGACAGTAATTACAAAATTACACCTGAGCAATTAGAGGCAGTTATCACGCCAAAAACCAAGTTGTTCATGTT
>JAZKEQ010000040.1:0-59959 GCA_040386935.1 Bacteroidota bacterium
TAACCATTACAACTGATAAAGAAGGTGTTTGTCCTCAGGCTTCAGATAATTCATTGCTGATATTTGAGCCTATTCCACAGTTCACTATGCCGATAGGTCCTGATGCATGTGAACGTGCTGTACTAGACTTTACAGTGAATGTCAGCAAACCATACAATTCACCTAACTTAAGATACTCATGGGATTTCGGTCAGGGCACTATAATGGATTTAGTAACCAATGCAAATCCTACAGGAATCGTTTACGATACGGCTAACCGCAATGGTTACAATGTGAAAATAACTGTACACAATCAGTGGGGCGCCCAGCCAAACGAAGTGTGTAGCACACCGTTAGATTTGCCAGCTTATGTAGGCGTATGGCCAACACCTGATGTGGATTTTAACAGTGACCCTGAATTTTTCACAACTGTGGCCTTCCCTAAGTTCCGGTTTTTCAATCAAACAAAAGCTGCTTTCGGTCCTTTGAGTTATTACTGGAACTTTGGTAACCCTGACCCTAACGATACAACGAATACCAGCACAGAGGAAAACCCTATTCACCTTTATCCTGCAGATACAATGAAATACAATGTATTCTTACAAGCTGAATACACTTATTTCGACCGCAGACAGGGTGTAAAAGCTGTATGCCTGGATAGCACCAGTAAATTGAAAGTAATAGGACCTGATGTAACAGTATTCGTTCCTACTGCATTCAGTCCTGAAGGTACAGGTCCAAATACAAATAATTCATTCAAAGCTGTAGTAAATGGTGAAAAAACATTCCACATCGAAGTGTACAACCGCTGGGGTGAATTGCTGTGGCAAAGTGATAATAAATACGACACCTGGAATGGTCAGTTTAAAAATGAAAATTGTCAGCAGGATGTATATGCATGGGTGGTTAAAGTGACTGCTTATGACGGAGAAGCATATCAATATGAAGGCACCGTGACACTGATAAGATAAAAAGGCGCCACAAAGGTAAACTGTTATAAAATAAAAAATCCCGATAAGCTTCAGGCCATCGGGATTTTTTAATGCTGTATATGTTTTATAGTATATCTTCAACAGGGGTGTAAGGCAGGTTAAAGGCATCTGATACACCTTTATAAACTACTTTACCGTTAACAACGTTTAACCCCAAACGTAATTCTGCATTTTTGTTACAAGCTTCTTTCCAACCTTGATTTGCCAATTGCAAAGCATATGGTAATGTTGCATTGGTTAAAGCAAGTGTTGAAGTATATGGCACTGCGCCCGGCATATTGGCCACACAGTAATGAATCACATCATCAATCACATAAGTTGGATCTTCGTGAGTTGTTGCTTTAGTGGTTTCAAAACATCCACCCTGATCAACTGCAACGTCTACCAATACAGAGCCTTTTTTCATCAATTTCAGCATATCGCGTGTAATCAGGTGAGGTGCTTTTGCTCCAGGAATCAACACACCGCCAATTACTAAATCAGCAGTTTTAATCGCTGCTCTGATGTTATAGCCATTGCTGTATAATGTTTGCACGTTAGCCGGCATAATATCATCTAACTGACGTAAACGCGGAATAGAAATATCTAAAATGGTTACATGAGCGCCAAAACCTGCTGCCATCTTAGCGGCCTGAGTTCCAACGATACCACCACCCAATACAACAACTTCAGCCGGTTTAACACCCGGTACACCACCCAATAAAATACCGCGTCCGCCCAATGGTTTCTCAAGGTATTTAGCACCTTCTTGTATGCTCATACGACCTGCAACTTCACTCATTGGCACCAATAGTGGCAATGAACGGTCAGGTTTTTCAACTGTTTCGTAAGCTAAACAAACCGCTCCGCTTTCAATCATAGCAGTAGTTAACGGGCCATAACTTGCGAAGTGAAAATACGTGAATAATAGCTGATCTTTTTTAATCAATTTGTATTCACTTGCAATCGGTTCTTTTACTTTAATAATCATGTCAGCAATTGCATATATCTCTTCGATTGTATTCAAAAGGCTGGCACCTGCTTCTTTGTATTCTTCATCAGAAAAACCGCTACCCGTTCCTGCTGTAGCCTGAACGTATATTGTATGACCGTGTTTTACGAATTCACTAACACCTGCAGGTGTTACCGCTACACGGTTTTCGTTATTCTTAATTTCTTTTGGAACGCCAATAATCATAATATTTTTTTTTAAAGTGCTGCAAAAGTAACCATAATCCACATATTTTAAAAATGTCCCCTGATTTTATAAAAAGCATCATATTTTGAACTAAAAAAACAGACTGTCTGTAAAATAAAATAGCTGTGCTATTCACATTTCCGAAAAAAGGTGTAGGTTTGTTAAAAAATATACTGTTAACAACGCCCAATGCTAGATTTTCTCTTCTCCAATATAGATTTTTTGATTGATCTTGTATTGGCATTTATAACAATGAGTCTGGGTCTGAATCTCAGCAAACAGGATTTCAGACAATTATTTGTCAATCCCAAAGCCCTTACGGTCGGTTTATTTGCTCAGATGGTGCTATTGCCAATAGCTGCATTTGTGCTGATGTTGTTCACTGATTTTTCTCCTGCAACCAAAGTTGGTTTTATTATTATTGCTGTTTGTCCGGGTGGCGTAACATCCAATCTGGTAAGTTATTTATTGAAAGGCAATGTTGCCCTCAGCATCTCGCTTACTGTAATGAATGGCTTGTTATGCATGTTCACCATACCGATACTGGTAAATATTGCTTTGGGTTATTATTTCCATCAATCCGCTGACATTGCTTTACCTGTATGGGGCACCATTAAACATATTTTTCTGGTAACTGTATTACCTGCCTGTATCGGAGTATTCATACGCCACAAATACATCAATATTGCCAATACACTGCAACCGATACTTAAATATTTATTGCCTACTCTATTGCTGATTATTTTTGTAATGAAAGTTTTTGTGCCGGTTGAACAGGGCGGCATTGCGCTTACCCAAGCTGAAATATTTGATCAGGGAAAATGGGTGCTCGCACAAAATTTCAGTGGTATTTTATTGGGTTATCTGACAGGACTGATATTCAGCTTGAGTTTTAATAATAAAATTACCATAATCATTGAGGTTGGTCTCCACAATACAGCGCTGGCACTACTTGTAGCCGGTAATTTATTGCATAATTCTGAAATGCAGAAACCTGTCATGGTCTATGCCATGTTTACATTTATTTCAACCCTCATTTTTGGATGGTTGATAAAAACCATTGCCTTAAAATTTATAGAGAAGAAACAAGTTGAACCATGAGGTCGTATCGGTATAAGATATTGCTTTTGGCATGTTTCACTTCTTGTCGCCTATTTGCTCAAATACCTGTTATAGGTGATAGCAATGCGGTAGAGATTGCCAACTGGAACATCGAATGGTTTGGGAAAACCGGCAGTGGTTATGGCCCTTCAGATGAAGCACTTCAGAGGCACAATGTAAAATCTGCAATAAGAGCTACTAAAATTGATTTGTGGGGTTTGTGTGAAATTGCCAATACCAATGCTTTTGATAGTTTATTAGACAGCTTACCCGAATATGCAGCTGTGGTAAGTCCATATTTTCCTGAACAGAAAACCGGTGTATTGTATAACACTTCCCGTTTTTCACTGATTAGCAGTGAGTTGTTGGGCACCCAACAAAAAGACAGTTTTACAACAGGGCGTTATCCCTTTCTTGTCGCATTAAAACCTTTATTTAATACATCCATTGATACACTATTTGTAATCGTCTTACACATAAAAGCCAATATTGGTAACAGTTCTGAAAAGCTTGCTGCTTATAACAGTCGCTTGCGTTCCTCGGAATGGCTGCAAATGTATTTATTCAAAACAATGACTAAACGGTATTGCATGGTTCTTGGCGACTGGAATGATGACATTGATGCATCTATTTTCAATGCATTGCCATCGCCTTATGTCAATTTAAGAGATAATACATCAGGGTTCACTTTTACGACTCAAAAATTTACAGACAATCATATTGGCACAACAACTGCTTATCCCGATGCCATCGATCATCAATACATCTCTTCACCACTCAAAAAGTTATGGATGAGTTCATCCACTGAATTGTTGAAATTGAATCAACACATTGCTAATTATAGTACTACTACCAGCGACCATTACCCTGTATATAGTTTATTTAAAGAGCAATCGAGTGATTTGCCCACAGTAGGCTATAACGGTTCAATTATACTTTATCCCAATCCTTCATCGTCTTCTTTTTCCGTACATTTTGATGGAAAAGCGCCTATTCAACTTCAACTGTTTAATGCTATGGGGCAATGTCTCTTAACAACAAGTATTCATGCTGACCAGAGCGTTGATACATCCAATTTGCCATCAGGTATTTACACCATTTGCATTAATTGTAACGGTAAAATCAGCACACAACTCATCTCAATTTTACACTAAGGTTATGCCATCAAAAGATATTAAATTAACTCCCCAGCAGGCAAAGCCTAAAATTGAATACTTCTGCAATTATCAGGAACGGTGTCAGTCGGAGGTAAAAGATAAATTGTACAGTTATGGTTTATCAACTGATGATGTCAACGAGCTGTTATACCATGTAATAAAAGCTGGGCTTGTGAACGAGGAGCGGTTTGCCATTTTATTTGCAGGAGGTAAATTCAGACAGAAACAATGGGGCAGAAATAAAATAAAAAGGGAATTGAAATTCAGACAAATCAGCGATTACAATATCAAGAAAGGGCTGGCTGAAATAGATGATGAGGCGTACATGATAACGCTTGAAAAATTGGCAGAGAAATATTACCGGACACTAAAAGATAAACTGGGTTTTATGAAAATTCAGAAAACCACTAAATTCCTTACTGGACGGGGCTATGAATACGACCTAATCAATGATGTGTTAAAAAAACTTTCGTAAATCCTGATACAACATGTATTACTTGTGATCAATGCATCCAACAACTGAGCATATCGGACAATTCAAAATTTGATGACCTCTGGCAGGGCAATATTGTCGTCCAAAATATATGATCTGCAGATGTGCTTTGTTCCAACGATCCATGGGAATTTGGCGTTTTAAATCCGCTTCGGTTTGAGTCACATTTTTACCTTCAGTTAAACCCCATCTGATGGCCAGGCGATGGATATGTGTATCGACCGGAAAGGCGGGGTGACCAAAACTTTGAGACATGACCACAGAAGCGGTTTTATGCCCTACTCCCGGCAATCTTTCAAGTGCCTCGAAAGACTCAGGTACCATACCCTTGTGCTCATTAATTAAAATATGGCTTAATCCGTGAATGGCTTTTGATTTTGCAGGTGATAAGCCGCAGGGTTTAATGATCTCTTTAATCTCTTCAACACTCAGCAATACCATGTCTTGTGGCGTATCTGCCTTAGCAAAAAGCAGTGGCGTTATTTTATTGACTCTTTCATCTGTGCACTGGGCTGAAAGCAGGACAGCAATTAACAGTGTAAAGGCGTCTTTGTGCTCCAAAGGAATAGGTGTTTCAGGATATAACTTTTCGAGTGTATCAAGTATAAACTGTACCTTTTGTTTTTTGTTCATTTGGAATTGCGTTGGGTTCAATTATTGGCGCTTGCCAAATAAATTGAGTTGGAAAATTTTAAAAAAATATTTCAGGTAGATGAACAATAAATTGCTGTATATCCCTTGATTTTTAAGGGCTATTAAATCTTCTTTATTCATCAATTGTTTACTTGCAAAACCAGATGAACTCAGTCCGCCATCGCGCATGTAAACAGAAACAGATTGACTGTAAACTGTTTTTGTTCGATTGACTTTAAGTACGCGTAACAACCAATCAAAATCGCCACTGATGCGGTAACTTGTATCAAAATAACCTGTTTTTAACAGGGCTGCTTTTGTAACGAAAAATCCCGGATGAGGAGGTTGCATGCCAAATCTGAACTGCCATAATTTAAATCGTGTGGCATCGTATGTTCTGAAAGGTATTTCGAAATTATCAGCTTTAAAAATTTTCACAGAAGAGCTTACCGCACCGGTATCAGGATGTTGTTTAAATTGTTTTGCTATTTCTGAAAGAACCGATTGATGAGGGTAAAAATCATCAGAATGTAAAATGCCTATAATATCACCCGTTGCTGCTTTCATGCCTTTATTCAATGCATCGTATAAGCCTTTGTCAGGTTCTGATACAAGTAAGTTAATGCTACTTTTATATGGCTCAAGAATACCCAGGGTATTGTCTTTAGAAGCACCGTCAATAATGATGTATTCAACATTGGGATAGTCCTGATTGCGCACAGATTTTACTGTATCCTCAATCGTTTTCTCTGCATTGTAACAGATGGTAATGATGGAAATTTTGGGATTATTCAATGACACGCTCTTTTATTTTTTCAGCCGGATTTCCTCTGTAAATACCATAAGCTTCCATGTCTTTAACAGCAACACTTAGTACCATTAGTACGCTATGTGTTTTACAGACAACATTGCCGCAAACAATGCTTTTGGCCCCAATCCAAACGCCATCTTCAAGGGTAATAGTACCTGTCATCAGATCAAATGTTTCTTTTTTATAATTGTGATTGCCACACAATAAATAAGCCCCTTGCGAAAGGCAGACATTATTTCCAATACTCACTTTGGCTAAATTATCAATCCACACATCCTCTCCTATCCAAACATTATCTCCTATGGACAATCGCCATGGAAATTTTATATTGACATGCGGTTTAATAATGACATTGCTCCCAACATGCGCACCGAATGCTCTTAATAGAAAACGTTTGAAATTGTAAAGTGGAAAAGCCGACTTAAAGAACAAGCCATTGCATATAAACCAACACACTCCCTTAAAAAAACCGGCTCCGGTATTAAAGAAAGCACTGTTATCAAATTTAGCAAGATTGACTGTTTTCCGCATTTAATTGTGCAAAAATAGGTGATTTTTAAATTCTACAACTGCTTCTAAAAATATCGTGGATACATCTGATTAAATACCCTTTGTTTAAAAAGGGTTTTTGTGGTTCAATAATCCCTAAATTTGCATCTGACATGGGCATTCTATTACAAGATGAGGAAAATATTTACCTCAATGAGGAGAGGAAGATAAAACTCATAAAAACCATTTATTGTGTCCTGTTATTGTACAGAACCTACCAGATACTGAATGCCTACTTTTTTTATCAAAGTGGTTTAATGCTTGAAGAATGGATTTTCTCATCAATTTATTTGGGTGTTGTTTTATTGACACTATTTAGCCGCTTCTGGATTGCTCCTTTACTAATTGCATTGCTTCAGTCAAAAATTGACAGTTATTTCTCATGTAATACCGTGGGCAGTGTAATTACTGTTTTTATGAATTTTTATTTTGCTGCTTATTATTTTACATCTAACAAGTTCAAAAGTTCAGATGTAAAAGATTATAGTCGTTTCAACACTGACATCAATCACTATAAGTTTTTATTAGTCATGTTGTGGAGCATTATCAACCTCTATTCATTAGACGGTCATTTAAAAGATTCCTATTGGATGAATGGCCAAGCATTTGGTGTCATTTTATGCAACCCCTTTTTAAGTCCGCATTATGCGGCTTTCAGGCATCTTTCATTGTCATATCCACAGCTATACAATACATTTTCAGAAATAACAAGTTATTCATTTATTGTGCTGCAAGCACTCATGATCCCATTATTTCTTATAAAAAAGACACGAGTGATTTTTTATCTGTTTTTGTTGAGCTACATCATCGGCATCACATTCTTTATTGACACCTCGTTTCTTGCGCATTTTGCCTGTTTATTATTTTATTTATTACTCCCTCAATTTCGCATTAAAAATAAGCGTATCGACATTCAGAAAAACCCCATCAAAATGAGTCGTCTAATGCCTAAACTTAATCTGGCATACGCGCTTTTCATTGCTGCTTATGTTTTGATAAATACGCCTTATCTCAATAATTTGACAAAAAAAACCATCTGGTTATTCAGAGAATGGGATACCTATAAATATGTAGATAGTAAATTAAAAATGGTGGGTTTGGTAAAGGTCAATTTATTCAATAAGTATCAAATTGAAGGTGGCGATAAATGGTTTGTTATTTACAAACAAGTACAAAATGATTGGCAATTGGTGCCGCTTATGGATACCAATGGGCGCAAACTGAGTTATAACACTGATTGGTTGCACACTTGTAATCACGGTTCCGATTTTCTTTGGCTGGCCAATACTTTCAATTATGCCATAGGTGAGGAGCATGTCAATTATTCCAATTCTATGACCCCTTACAAACTGCCGGGACCGGTTTATGAACGCCTGATTCGTTATGATTTTAATAAATATGCACAATCACCTGCTGTGAATTATAAGGTAAGTTTCTACAGCAATACCAAAGCAAGAAAGAATGTAAACCCATTCATTGCAACAAAAGACAGCTCAAGTATCTATCAATGTACTTCGGGTAATTTGAATAGGATTGAATAGCCCCTATTTGATTAAAACATCAAGATAAATTTGCTTGAAATTATTTGTCGCAAAATAGTGGTCTGCTACCTGTAATGCGCCTTTCTGCCACAGTTTGTAAGTCTCATTATCCATATCCATAAATTGTTTGATGGCGGCCGCAATAGCAGCGCTGTCATCGGGCACAATTTCTATTCCTGCCATTTGCGAATCAATGTCCTTCCATGGGGTATTATTGCCAATAATAACCGGCACTCCATTTGCAAAACTTTCAAAAATTGCATGTCCGAAATTTTCACCATGAGAAGGCAATACCATCACATCCGTTTCACTCATATTTCTTAAAATATCGCGATGCGGCATCTCTTTAATCCATTGTATTTTGACATTGGCGGGCAATTTTTCTATGGCTTCCTGAAAGCTATTGGTGTATTCAATAGTTATTCCGGATCCTATAAATTTCACTGATATATTGTCTTTGATTGTCTGTAAAGCCTTTACCAGAGCCATGGGATTCTTTTCAGGAGAAATGCGACCAAGAAATAAAACAGTTAAAATATTGTTCTTTTTGAAGGTTTTACTTTCTAAACTTTGCCATGAAACCGGACTCACAGGAATATTTGGGACAACTGCGATAGTCATTTTTCCAAGGCTCTTTTCTATTTCTATTTTTTCAAAATCTGAGCTGGCCAATAATGTTACTTTTTTAAATAATCCAAATCCTCTTGAAAAGGCAATGAACAATTGCTTTTTAAAAGGCTTGACTGCCAGTGCTGAGCGATGTAGCATCCCTCTTACAGCTACAAAAGTTTTGGAATGATTGTATAAAAAAGCGAAGAATAAGGGTAATATGCTGAAATAAAAAGAGAATAAACCATTGATGATAACAACATCTTCGGGACTTACTTTGCAAAGTTTTTTTATTTGTTTGTATGATACCTGATCCTTTGAGAGATACAGAACATCATGCCCACCATCGATGCTCACCCATTCATTGGCTTTGATATTCTGATAAGGTTCGTTACTGCCATAATCTGTATTGCGGGTGATGATTTTTATATCTGCCTCTGTTTTTAATAATTCTGCAAGATTTAAAACAGATTGGATAGGTCCCCCTGCCTTAAAGCCAGGTGCATACCAATCGGTAAACATGTAGATGGTTGTTCTGCTAGCTGATGTCATTATTTTTCATCCAATTACCAAGCACTGCCAAATTCCAAATCATGTTCCATCTGATATGTTGTTTCCCTTCAAAATAATTATTGCGCATTTCACGAATGGTCATCGCATTAAAAGCGGGGTGATTGCACAATGCATTTAATCCTTCATCAACTGTTGATTTCATTTCCTGCTTCAACCATTTTTCCCAAGGCAAAACAAAGCCCATTTTAGGTCGGTTGACAATTTCTGCCGGTAATAAATCTCCCATAGCATCAACAAATAACGACTTTGGTGTTGCCCCATTTTTATAGTGATCGGGAAGAGATAACACATAATTCACCAATTTGTAATCGAGCAAAGGCTCTCGAATTTCGAGTGCATGTGCCATTCCCATTTGATCGGTATCTCTTAACAATACAGGCATCAAATAATTGTTCCATTCACTTACAGAAATATCTGAATAGTGACTCGATTTTGGATAATGGGTATTATCAAATCCATCGTATTCATTTAAAATGGTACTTATCTGTGAGCCTGAAAACAATTTCCGAATAGCGTAATACGCAGTTTCATCCGATATACTACCCGACAATAGTTCCAATTGTTTATCTTTTGAATAATTGTGATTGAAGGTGCGCAAGCCACCTGCCACTATACGTCTTAAGCTCAGCGGCAATTTCTTATACTTATCAAAAGTATGGCCGTTGAGCATTTTAAATACCGGGTATCCACCAAACCATTCATCACCGCCTATACCCGATATAGCCACTGAAATACCTGCATCCTTTACTGCCTTAGACACAACATAAGTATTGGCCCCATCAGTACTTGGATAGTCCAACGAAAGCAATGCTTGTGGAATCAGTGCCATAAAATCTGAAGGTTGTAAATCAATTTGTGTATGCTTTGTTCCAAATTTATTGGCAATCATGCGGGCATATTTTGCTTCGCTGAAATTTTCTTCACTAAAATTAATGTTGAACGTATTGACATCTGAACTGTGCGCTTTCATAGCTGCAACAACAGCACTGGAATCGATTCCACCTGAAAGAAAAGCACCAAGAGGCACATCGGCTATTAAACGTTTGCCGACTGCCTCCATGACCAAATTTCTCACATCATTTTTTACATTTTCGTAAGGCATGTGATCTTCACGCTGCGCAGCAGAAATTTGCCAATAGTGCTGGAATGTGAGATGGCCATTTTTAAAAATACCATAAGTGCCTGCATCCATCATTTTTACACCATTAATCAGTGTTTGTTGGCCGATAGTCGATTGGAAGGTAAGATAGTTGCCCAGCGCTTGGGTATTCAGGGAGCGTTTTATCATACCACTGGCCAGTATACTTCTAATCTCTGAAGCAAATAACAAAGTGCCTTCTTCTGTAATGGCGTAGTAAAGTGGCTTAACTCCTAATCTGTCTCTTACAAGCATTAAACTGCCTTTGTTGACATCGTACAAGGCAATGGCAAACATGCCATCCAGGTATTGGACAAAATCATCGCCCCATTTTTGATAGGCCGCAATGATGACTTCGGTATCAGTATGGGTTTGAAAAGGGTAATCGGATAGCTGCTGTTTTAAGGTATTGAAATTATAAATTTCACCGTTAAATACAATCCAGCATGATTTGTCGGCTGATAGCATTGGTTGATGACCGGCTTGTGATAAATCGATAATGGATAATCTTCTGTGTCCAAGTACAAGTTTATCATCTGCAAATACTCCGGCATCATCAGGTCCCCGGTGTTGCAAAGCATCGTTCATGCGATGAACTGCAGCAGTAGCTATATCTTTATCGCTATGGCCTGCTACTCCTGTTATTCCGCACATGATTGCATAATTAATTTAAGTGTTTCAGGCCAGTGATTCAATCCCAGGCTATGGCCGGCCTCAAAACTGTTTTTTGCCATTTCCCGCAATTCATCATCTGTTTTATTCATAATAGTTTCCAATTTTTGTTGCAGTTCTTCAACATTTCCCGATTGAAAAGTGTATCCATTGTTATTGCTTAAGAACATTGAAACAGAGCCAACCTTATCGCTGAGTACCATCGGCATAGCTGAAAAAGCCATTTCATGAACGGCTACTGCCCATGGTTCGTATAAACTAGGCAATACATACACGCCACTTTGTTGCAAAATGGCGGCCATCTCATGTGGTTGCTTGAACCCCAGATGTTGTATATGTTCATCCTGAATCCGTTGCTCATATAACTCTCCAAAGCCCAAACAAAACAATGTCCACTTGTTCTTACAATTGGCATTAGCCGCAATGAATGCCTTCCATAGTGTAGGCAAATCTTTTTGAGGAATATAACGGGCTACGCTGATAAATGTTTTGGGGAAAGCACCGGTTTGTGCAAGTTTTTGCTCGCCTATTTTACTGAACAATTCCTCATCAGCCACATAAAATCCTTTAAAAATTCTATGTTTCTTAAACCCGAGTCTTAATGCATACTCCTTCTGGGGGTCACCGGGCACCCATGCCACCTTAAATATTCTGTTTAACCAGAAAGGTGCAATGATCCTCAATATGTACTGTTTGATAGTGCCACGCCATTGATTATCGAAATTAACTATGGTAACGGCTTTGTGAAAATACTGTTTTGAAATTTTCAAATAAAATGAATTACTCCAACCTGAACTGATAATCGCTTGGGGTTGAAATTTTGTAATTTCATCGGCAATCATTGCTTCCTTTTGTTTCGAATACTCAATATTGACAAGACTTTCAGAAAAATTGAGTTGGAAAGGTGCTTCCTTATTTACCGGATAATGAACAAGTAATACTGTTGTGTTTTTATCTTGCTTTACAAGGTATTTTAAAGTGGCTAGCGTATAGCCTGCTAATTCAGTATATAGTATTAATAGTCGCAATGATTTACTTTTGCAAAGATTACTTTAAAAGTATGAATTTCAAAACGCTGATTAGCTGGAGCATGGTTGCCTCCGTTTTTATGGATGATTTTATCATTCTGCGTTTTGTCCTGCCTTTTGATTTTTATGTTTACTATTTGATATTTATCGTCAATATCATCTACTATATTGCTGTTAAACCGAAACCGCTTTTAATTCCAAAATGGTTTTCCCGTTCCATTTTTTTAATCATTGGTGTAACCCTTGTGGTGACACAAATTAATGGAACTTTCGACTTCAGGGTCGTCAAACAGATTATTGGTATTGTTTTCACTTCCATTGCCTATTACACATTCATTTCACTTAATAATTTCAATCTCAAGCAAATTTTTAAGTGGTACATCATTGCCGCATTTTTAGTGTCAGGGTATGGTATTATGGAGGAGTTTTTGCATTTAAGCGGTATTCACATCAGCAAAGATGTAAGACGTACAGGATTTGGTTTATACAGAATCTACAGTATTATGGGTGAGCCTTATTTTCTAGCTGTTGCCATTATACCTGCGCTGTATTTCCTTTGGGCTAATATTAAGAAAAGGGTTTACAATTATTCATTGCGAAAGCAATTTTATGGGTTAATCATTATTAGCATCTGTTTTATTCTGACTTTTTCCAGTGCCGGATTTATCGGTTTTGCCCTCATTATATTATTCATGTTTTATAACAGGGGATACTTTTCAATCACCAACTGGCGCATTATATTTCTCCCATTAATTTTTGTGACACTGATATTGGTGTTTAGCAATATCAAAGATGGGTGGCAGGAATTTGATATCAAATACACTGAAACAATTGGTGCATTTACCTCCGGTACGCATAGGAAGGAAGATGTTGCGAGTATGAATTCAAGCAGCTTTGCCCTTTATTCAAATTACCTTGTTGCCATGGCCTCGTTTGAAGATTATCCTATAACAGGTACAGGTTTAGGCACACATGAAAAAAATTACATCGACCGGTTTAGCGAATTCTTTGACAGTGACTTTTTAACCCGATATGGGGCTTTCAATAACTATGATGCCAATTCGCTTTTTTTGCGTTTGATGTCCGAAACCGGTTTACTGGGTTTAGGTTTATTCTTTACTTTTTTATTAAAATTCTTTTTAAGGCGTAAAGGATACAGAAATCCTGAATTAAGGGATTACACCATCATGAATCAGGGTATTTTTATTTGGTTTGTTGTTCGACTTGTAAGAACAGGTAATTATTTTGGAAATGGTTTTTTCCTGTTTTTCTTTATCTATTATTTTTCATGGAAAATTGTTAAAAACCAGTTGAGACAACAGGGGAATGTGAAAGAGAAGAGAATCGTTACTCAGAAGATGATATTGAGCGAATAGTGGCCTTGATAGAAATAGGCCAGATAAAATTAGTAATAAGTTTTGTATACGAATTGTCCTTGAGTTGCAGCAATTTTTCATCATCTGCATTTATAAAAAATAACAGCCCGTTTGATATTGCATTCTGATCACCGGGTGTCACCAATAATCCATTATCGTTTCCCACCATCAGTGATGTAGCACCTGTATCGGTTGCCAGAATTGCTAACCCTGATGCCATGGCTTCCAATATGACGGTCGGCATTCCTTCGGCAATACTCGGACAAACCAGCACATCAGATTGTTGCAATACAGCCCGAATTTTCAATGGATTTTTTTCTTCTCCATAAAACACGCAGCGATTATCTCCTTTCATCATTGCCGGCTGTTCGATACCAATAAAATGAAATTTGAACTGTTGAGAATGGAGCGATTGGATGACCTTAAACAACAAATCAAGTCCTTTTCTTTTTTCGTTTCTTCCAACAAAAACAAATGCACGGGGAGTATTGGTGCCATTGCTTTTATTCAGCCACTCTTCGCCTATGCCTATTGGGGTTTCGCATATAATTTTAGCACCTTGTTCCTTTAAAATAGCAGTGAGCTTTCCGCCTAACGAAAAATTAATATGGCTTTTTTTAATAATAGGTTTTGCAGGTATTTGCAGTAAATAGCGAATCAATTGTGATTTTAATCCAAAGACTTTTTGAAACATTTCGAGACCGTGCAAATTGCTGCCCACTTTAATGCCTTTATTGACTGAATACCATCCTGTAAAACCTTGTGCATATACAAAATCATAGGGCTCCTTGGTCATCATTGCTTTATACATGCTTTTAGATAACTGATAAGCACTGTACACATAGTGGCCGGGAAAACGCCACAACAGCGGGGGTTGTTCTACTTTATAAAAAGTGATATTCAGCGCTTCATCAAAACTGAATTGATCGATGACGGCCTTACTATCCGTTGCGGTAAAATAGACATCCACTTTATACCCGTTTATCACCAGATACTTGATCAGATAAAATGAATGCTTTTGCATCCCTCCTATCATATCGGGCCAAATGCCATCTGTTAACAGGGCTATTTTTTTCATATTACTTTTGAATAAGCACTGCTTTATTCCGCGCTAAACCCATGAAATATTTCTCGTAGTAGTGATAAATATAGTAACTGCCCGTAAATGAAAGGCCAACGGCCAATAACAAGCGCACTGTTTCAGGAAATGTATAAATATGCAATGCCAGATACTTCATAAAACTGCCACTTAGTTCATAAAAAATGGGGTGAAGTAAATAAAGGCCATAACTTATCTCTCCCAAATGTTTCAAGGGTAAATCAATGAACCCCGGGAGCTGAAGGCTGAATTTATAAAATCCGAATGTGATAAGAATGCAGCATCCTGTCAATACATAGCGATTGATGCCTGTTACCAATTCTATTTCATCTCCTGCTACCGGATAAAGGATAAAGACGATAAGCCCCCCAAAAATCAACAACATGTTATGCCATGTTTTAATGTTTAAATAATTAAACCAATAACCCAGTAAATAACCGCCTAAGAATAGAAATACCTGATTCAAAGGATTGATATACATTCTCCATTGTGACATCAAACCTGATTGAGTATCCAACAGAAAAAATGAAAAATACAACGATATGCCGAAGATAATTAAAGCAAATAGATAGAACGCCCATTTGGCATTTTTGGTTAAGAAAACAAAGCAGGGAAAGAAAACATAAAACACCAATTCATTGCCTATTGACCAGGCGCCAATTGCAAGGGATTTGTCCCAGTCAAAAAACCCAAATAGTCCCGTCATGTTCAATATCACAATTTGGAAAGTTACTGGTGTGTGATAGAGCATAACCGTAATTAGCGAAACTAACCAGAGTAGGGGGAAAATCCGAAGTCCTCTTTTTTTAAAAAAATCTAAAAGATCTGACTTTCCCGGTTGCATTTTTTTTTGATAAACACTGTAGAGGGTTAGGCCGCTTAGAATATAAAAAATTGAAACGCCATAAAGTCCTACACGCCCTAAAATTGAAGCTGCATCGAACTTTCCGAGTGTCCACGACATGTAATGATAAATCATAATGCCGGTTGCAGCCAGTCCTCTAAGGTAATCAAGTCCGGTTATTCTATTGATTGAGTTACTTTCCAAAATATTTTATACTTGTTCTATAATTTTTGCTGCTGCCATTTTCCAGGTATATTTTTCTAAAATCAATTGCTTGAAATTATTGGCAATTGAGTCACACAATGCCTTATCATTGAGCAGGGTTGTGATGGCATAAGCCACTTCATTGTCGGTCATTTCAACCAACATGCCATGCACCTGGTGGTCCATCACATCGCGAACCGGAAGTGTATCGGGTGCTATTACAGGTTTACCCATGATACCGTATTCGAAAATTTTTATAGGCGACCCATACCAATTAGAACGGGCCATCACACAAATATCCATCATTCCTATAAAATCATAAATATGATTGTGAGGTTGTTTGCCAAAAAAAATCACCTGTTCTGATAATGCTTTTTCTTCGACCCTAGCTTTCAGGTTATTGATAATACTGCCATCTCCTACTATGGCCAGCACCGTTTTATCGTTATTTTTTGCAATGGTTTCGAAGGCATCAATCAGCATATCGACTCCATGGTGAGGAAATATAGAGCCTACAAAACCTATTACTTTTTTACCGTATAAATTATTGTCAAACTTGAGTTTATCAATCGCCACCTGATTGGGGTGAACATTTTCGGGATTGATGCAGTTGGGTTGTAGAATGATTTTTGCCGGATCGGCACCATAGCGTTTAATTACAAAATCTTCAAGTGCAGATGATACAACAAATAGTTTGTCGGCCTTTTTTATCTTGTCTTTTTCTTTGCTGTGTGCCAGCGAGTGCCATAGTGAATACCCTTCGAATCCATTCATTTCTTCAACAAAAGGGGCATTGATTTCCAGAAAATATTTGATGCCGTGTTTTTTAACAATACGCACGCCTCTATTTTGTAAATATTCTGAGCGCTCATACACCAAATCGGGTTGTTCTTCTCGTATGGCTTTTTCAAGTTGTCTCGCAGCATTTTTATCATGCTGCATCAACTTAAAATCTTTCAAAGAAGTCCACAAAAAACGGGGAATAATTTTCTTTACCCTTGCTTTTAAACTGCCGGGAGCAGCTGTAATTCCCTGAGCGGACAATTGACCTCTCTCAGTACCTCCCATGATAACAGGAACAACAACATGCCCAGCCTCGCGCAGCGCATTGATGACTTCGCGTTGGTGGGTGGCATATCCTACTTCACTGACGATATCGTGAGTAGGATGGGGTGAATAGTAAATAATTTTCATGGGAAAATCCGGGTCTTAACCCAGTTTCAGAATGTCTTCTTTGTAATAGGTCTTTTGTGGAATATTGATTTCTGTGCGATGATAAACATCTGCTATCTGTTCATTATTTACAACCTTATCAATCCATTGCTGATAATATGAAGGTACTTGCGCTTTAATTGAATTGAAGTAATCTTTGTCGAGCAAACCACATCGTTGAATAAATGCAAAAATCATTTGAGCTGAATAGGCATTTACAGCATCTCCTTTTTCGGCTTTGGTTGGTGCAAAGTAGTCGTTTTCTTCAATTGCTTTATACCCTTTTCCCTGAGGATTGGGGTAAAATTGATAGGTGGTTTCTTCAGCAATACCGAACTGTCGGGTTAATCCTAATTTATGTATCAACCATCTCAACGGCTGTTTAATGCTTTTTAATAGCGGATTTTGTCTCAAATTATCTGTACTTCTTTTCTTATCAGGTGTCCATATCAAAATGGTGGCTGAAAAACTTTCGGGTATAATGACAACATGTGGCTCCCAACTATTCACCCTGCTGGGGTTCCAGTCTTTCTGATGAAAATGTTTCGCAATTTTTAAGTTGGCCTCTAATGTATCTGCATTCACTACAGGGTTTCTTTCAAATAAAAATGTTTCATATCCCGATCCAAAAAATGCATTGGTCGTTAGAAGGTAATTATTGTGATGATGAATACAATGTGCCGCTATATTGGTTTGACCATTTTTATCAGGTGGAAATAAATGGATTTTTAAGTTGTAATGCTCTGTTTCATGGACATAAAAAAATGGAATATTATACCCTGTCCACTGTTGTTTCAGAAATCCTTCATCATCGAAATTTCGCTTAATGACAGCCTTTAAAAAATCTTTGTCCTGCCCCATCTTAAGAAGCAATGGTTCACATTGTTTATGGAAATCCATTCGGTCTTCAAATTGTTTATCCAATTGAATGAGCTCCTGAATGTAGGGATGATTTTCTAACGGATTTTGCATACCTCTGATTTAAAACTAATTTGATGACAAATATACGAAAGTCCTCGTTCAGAGGGCTTAGTTTATTGATTTTTTTGCTTTTTAAGGTCTTTAAATACAGCCTGTATTTTTAAAAACTGCCATATTGTAGGGGTTGTATAACTTGTTCCATGTCCTTGAATTTTTGCATGCTTCAAATACGTCTCAAAATCGTCAATTACCTTGCAAAGACCAATAGCTGAAAGATTTAATAATTGTACAAACGTAAATGTAACAGTATCGGCCAAGGTGTCCCTCAATACAATATCAGTGGTTTCCTGTAACAGAATTTCGCCCGTATCTATTTGCTTATCTATTTTGTGAATGGTATATCCCGTATGGTCTGAGTTATTGTATAGCTGCCATAAAATACTCTGTGCATTTTGATAATCAGGCAAAATTTCGTGGTGAATATTGATCATGCCATGTGTGGGAATTGAAAAAATTTTAGACCCGATATAACCATTGCCTAAACTGATGCCTAAATCTGCACGGGCTTCCACAAACAAATCTTGAGTGGTAATACAATTAATGGTATTTGTTGTTCGAAACGGAATATTGTGCTTGATGCAAATTTCCTTGATGTTTTCTGTTTCAAGGTATTTGTTGGTGTCTTCATTGAACCACTTGCGCATCCGTATACCATTCAAGGCCCCCAGTGGACCAATCTGAAAAATCTTCTTGATTTTTTTGATGATTTTTGCTTGTTTGTTGCGAACATGTCCCTCGTTGAAAACAACCATTGCTATTTCTGCTTTGCTATTGGCAAGCAGATATTTTAAATGGTGAGAGGCTGTTCCGTACAACCCTGAAGTCAGTATTACGACACGCATACTCAATAGGGGAATTGGTTATTCATTGTTGATTTTTTGACCACATTATTTGCAAGAAAATAGAGGATGTGTTGCATGTTCCAATCGAGTATTACATGGTCTCTTCTGATACATAAACGATCATTTGCTGTTATTTGATTGCTGTTGATATGACAACCCCTCTCTGCACTGGCACAAGAGGTAAAACCTGCTTTAAACACAGCCTTTCTGCCGGCTTCATTAAAATGAAAAAAACGGCCATAGGGAAATGCAAAATGTTTGACTGTCCCGCATTTTGACAATAAAATATCATAGGTGTTTTGCAAATCACTTTCCAATTGCGTATCACTCATATTGGCCATTACATCGTGGTACATGGTGTGTCCACCTATTTCATGACCTTGTTGTTGTAATTGAGCTACATCATCCCAGGTCAAAAATTCAACCGGTGGAAATTCAAGTTTAGTACGGCAATGGGTGCTGATGGTTTTGAAATTTTTTTCATCAATAATTCCCGGATTGATAAAGAAACAAGCTTTTGCATTGTATTCATTCAGAATATCAGCAGCATATAAATTATTTTTAAAGCCATCGTCAGAACTGATGGAAATATAAGGCTTGTCGATGGTATTGGTGAGTACTTTATTGACTGCTTCGGAATGGGAAATAAAGGTGTGGTGCTTACTGAGTTCATACATCAACCTTCTGAGTTGATCCAATTCATCTTTGAAAGAATGGTGAATATACAAAAACTGCACCCTGGGTACTGTTAAAAATTGCTCAATTCCCAACAAGCGGTTTTTGAAAGATAATCCGGTCAAAGCCAGATTTCTTATTACAGCTCTTGCACTGAAAGGGACTTCCTTTTTTATTTCAGTATATGTTTCAGTAAACCGCTCCAATTTTAGTTGTGTGTTTTCTGATGTTGTGTCAGACTATTTAAAATCAAATCAGCGCAATTGCCATCACCGTATAAATGGTGACGGTTATTAAATACTGAATGTCTATACTGTTCGAATGCAGATAGAATTTTTTCTGTATCTGTTCCTACGAGTGTATTATAGCCATTTTCGGTTAGCTCTACCCATTCTGTTTGTTCGCGAAGGGTGATGCAATATTTATTGTTGAAATAGGCTTCTTTTTGTAACCCACCGCTATCCGTCAATACGAGTGAACAATATTTCAATAAATTTAACATATCGAAATATCCCAGCGGATCAGTAACAGTAGTTTTCAATTCTAGGCCCATTGAGGCGAGCTTGGCTCTTGTTCGGGGATGAAGGGGTGTCACTACCTCAAAATGCTCGCTAATGGCATTTAATGCATTGACAATGCCTTTTAATTTAATTTCATCATCTGTGTTTTCCGCTCGGTGTATTGTACAAATTGCAAACTGTTTGTTTTTAAACTGAGCAGAAAATGTACCCACTGCTTCGGCTTGCTGCTGAAATAGCAACATGCTGTCGTACATGATATCGCCTGTATTGTGTATCTCGCAATCAAAATTATCAAATCCTTCTTTTTCCAAATTGTCAATGGCCGTTTGTGTAGGGCAAAACAATACATCTGAAATCCTATCTGTTAATATGCGGTTGATTTCCTCGGGCATTTTCATGTTAAAACTTCTCAGGCCTGCTTCTACATGCACAACTTTAATATGTAATTTTTTGGCTGCTAATGCACCTGCCAATGTTGAATTGGTGTCGCCATACACCAACAAGAAATCCGGTTGCTCTTTCACCAATACTTCCTCTATGGCTTCAAGCATTTGCCCTGTCATGGCACCATGATTCAAGCCATTGATATTGAATCTGTAATCAGGGCGTGGAATGCCCATTTGATTAAAAAATATATCTGACATGTTCTCGTCAAAATGCTGACCGGTATGAACAATGATTTCCTGAATATCATTGCGTTGACTAATTGCACGGCTTAATGCAGCAGCTTTAATAAATTGGGGACGAGCGCCCACGACTGTAACTATTTTCATTTTAATAATGGGCTGAATTGTAGCGCCAAATGATCAACCTGATAGGCCTCTGTTTTAAAATTTTCTGAAATTGTAATTTGATTGTTTTTATGCAACCGGTAAATATGCTGTAACTGATTTACGACATTGTCCGGTGTTAATGAATATCCGATTTGATTATCCTCAACAAATGCTCCTGTTTTGCCTCCGTTTGAAAACACCAAAACCGCTTTCTTCATGGCCAGGTATTCATAAAACTTTGTGCTAAATGAGTATGATAAATCATCTGTTAAAAACAACATCGCAGCACTTGCATTGCCAATCACATTATAGACCTCTTGTAAACCGATTTGTCCCTTAAATACAAGGCGTGGTTCACGGGTAGCCAATGATTGAAATGCTTCGGGTACAGAGCCATAAAAATGACATTCGATGTTATTGTACAATTCAATGTCTTTTTGTTTTAATTCCTGAAGTGCATCAGCCAGCATTTCTACGTATTTGAATGCTTTGTTATAAAGTGTTCCCGTAAAAACAAGTTGAAATTTATTATTAAATACATGTTCAGTTACTACTGGAAAATCTTCGGTATCAAAACCATTCTTAATTGTTATCAAACGCTTTTCCGGCTTCTGATAGGTAACTCCGAAATACGCATTGATATCGTCTGCAACTGCTGTTATATAATCATACCCGGCAACTACTTCTTTTTCACATTGCTGTTCATAGGCCAGGCGCGATGGACTGATGTGGTCATAACCGAATGATGTTTTATTATTGGTCCAGGGGTCGCGAACATCCAAGATAAAATTAACAGTGGGGTACTGTTTTTTTAATTCAAGTAAAAAATATGCGTACATGAAAGGACCAACAGTAACAATGATGTTATTATACCCTTGTTTGATATAAGTCTCGACTTTCGCTAACAGTGCTTCTTTGCAATGAGCTGATCGGTCGTAGTAATTTCCTTTAAGCTTTAATTTTACATACAATAGCGCTGCCCTATAGCTTATCTTTTGAAATATTGTGACCGGATTTGTGCCGAGAATATCCGGATAAGCACTTTTAAAAGCTTCTATCCGTCCCTGTTTTTTAAGGTCGGTGATATCTTGGTGCCAATCTGAAATCGTTTTTCCCGAATAAAGGGCCATCAATACTTTTACATCAATCCCTTGACGCAAAAAATATTTGGCAAATTTGGCCCATCTTCTCCCGCCAATTCCGGGTGTTGGAGGGAAAGTGTAAGCAATGATAAGTACTTTTTTATTTTCCAAGAATTCGTTTTAGGCCTCGGGTTATGGGTCTTACACGGCTCATGAATTTTACATGTCGTGGGTATAAACCCGTCATATAGGATTTAAATTCCAGATGAGAGCGAACAGGTTCATCCATTATTGTCTGAAATTGCGCTTCGCTCAGTCCCAGTTTTTTCAATACAAAATCTCTGTCATTTTTATATACATCGGGTTGATAGGACGGCAATGCCAATTCAGCGATTGCTTCTGCTTTAGTAATCTGTCCGCTGCAAATAAGATTTGACAAGTGGGCTTTTCGTTTATCAAAGCCAAATTTTTCTTTTAAAACATATCCCTGATAAAATCTGGTAAAAATAGATTCATAATGTTTAGCGCCATAATTGCGCCATCCCATTTTTTCAGTGATAATAACAAGGGCTTTATTTTTATCGTATTCGGGAATGAACTCCAATAAATTAAAACGCTCAATTTTCTTTACTCTCAAATAGTAATTATATTTCCAAAAGGACAAAAGCGGAAATGTTTTAAGTTTAACTGTGCCGTAATGGTTGTGAATATCCAGGATATTGGCAACATCCATCTTACTGTGACGCATTGTTTTAGGCAATATGGCTTCTGTCTGAAAATTGTGGCCGGTAATAATATACTTGATATTAAACTTGGCTGCCAATTGGTGAATCAATGCATAAAAGCCATGGTCGGTTGGTATTTCCCAATCCAATACGGATGCTTTGATATAGGACAATTGTAAATCTCTGAATTCAGGCCAGTCGACAACATAGGTAAACAAATCAAAACCGGTGTTTTTGGTAATTTGTTCAATATTACTGACCGCCATTTCACTGTTCCATCCATTGTCGAAATGCACCAATAATGGGTTCAATCCCAATTGCTTGCAGATATAAGCCGCATAAGTGCTATCGACACCCCCGCTTACACCGAGAATACAATCATATTGACCTTTCTTGCTTTGCTTAATTCTGGCAACCTGTTTCTCCAGAAATTGCTGTTTGACTTCTGCTGATAATGCTTTATCAACATACATCTTCTTGTAATTGACGCAATAGTGGCATACACCATTGCTGTCAAATTGCATGTCGGGATCATCGTGTGTATCCAATACACAGTTTGAACATTCGCGAATGCTTTCATTGCTGTACCTTTCCATTTTTTTGCTGTATTTAATTCTTAACTTACTGAAACTTTGCAAGTGTTGGAACGAACTGATGCTTGAGTTTTGTTTCGACAAATGCATGGCTGCTGATGGCTAAACATTCATCTAATAAATCAAACATTTCGTTGCTTGTTTTGGCACTTACATTATATAGGGAACTACTTGGAATAGGAAAGTCTGGAAAATAGGGATTATAATATATGCCTTTCAGTCCGCGATAGAACCGATAGGTCATAATACCTGAAAAAATCGTAACTGCAACATCACATTCATCAAATAACTCACCTGTATTTTTTGAAAAATCAGCATACTCATAGGGTAAGTTTTCAAATATTGATGCGTAATGTTTCAGGCTTAAAGCCCGATAGTTTTCATTCTTTTCAAGAGGGTGTAAAAATATTTTTAATTGTAAATGGGGGCGGGCCTTCAGGTACTCAGACAAATGCTGCTCTAACTCCTCCTCTGCCTGGTAGGGGTCATAGGCATTTGTTGTTTCGTTGTATTTCAAAACTTTATTGAGCCACGATGCGCCTGTATAATAACCTATACTATTTTTTTTTGTTTCTTTCACTGCGGGTGTCTTAAACAGAAGTTTGTCGCATTGTTCCGGCAACCATTGTGTGAACTTGTCTACAAATATGGTGTCCTTGTAATGTACAATTTCTTCCCATTGATAATCATTGCAAATACCTAATTCATCTGCAATAATAACACGATTATGATAATATAGAGGATCTTCGGAAGGATTTTTTATTACATAAATGCCACATTTCTGCAACAACAAGGCAGAAGCATTGGAATCTTTCTCAAAAATACAGGCATAATACAATCGTTTGATGTTATACTGCTTGCAAATGTGCAATAAAGTTGCATGTTCGAATACCTCATGTATCATTAAAGCATACATGGCCCTTTTAGCGGATAATGTGAATGGCAACACAAATAGTGTAAGCATGAAATATTGCACACTAAATACTAATTTGATCAACAGCGAAGTGGGTTGATTCATCAAATGCAGTTTGTGTATATACAAGCCTGCACTTTCACCACTCATTGCTGTTATATAATCAAGGCGCTCCTGCACATTGTCGGCCGCATCATATAAGGCTATGCCATTGTTTTGATGAGGTACTGTTTGACGGGGTGTTACACTAAAAATATTGACAAGCAAACGGTAATAATACCTTGGTATTATCAGTATATCGGTGTGATTTCTTTGTCCGATTCTGTGACTGCCCTGAGGCCTATCAATCAGTGTTTTTCCGGCAAAATACGCCTTCTTGTTGCCTTTTAAGCCCAAGACATAGCGCAACATTAAAGTGTAAAATTTTACAATGGCTGTAAAATGTCGTAAGATCATTTGGATGTACTCGAAAAATCTATAAATGATTTTTGTTTGGAAACATTCCAGAAAGCAGGACTCAGCAGGGTGCTGATAAATAACTTATCGCTCTTGCCTTCACCAAAATGTTTAATCGGTGCTACTTTAAGTGAACTGCTCTGTTCAATACCACCCAGTATCGCTGCAGTGCTATAATCCACATTGATGATGTGGGTATTGGCCGAGCGATTATTTTGGCGTGAGCCTATGTTTATGGTAGGTATACCGTAATATGGCGCTTCTCTGATACCTGCACTTGAATTGCCAATGATGAATTTAGCATACTTCAGCAATATCAGGAAATACTCAAAACGCACTGAAGGGAAAATAAGAAAGCGCGGATTGTCCTGTAATTTTTTATAGCTTCTCAGAATGTAATCATTCCCCATATCGTTATTAGGGAATATAATCACATAATTTTTTTCTGATGCTATCAGGGCATTTACAAAATTCTCTGCTTGTTCAGGTATGGCATCTATTTCCGTAGTAACAGGGTGAAATAACACCAAGGCGTATTGCTCAAATGGTATTTCGTAATATTCTTTGACTGTTTGTATGGTGGGCAGATGGTCAGATAACATGACATCCACATCGGGTGACCCGATTACAAAAACAGAGTCTTCGTGTTCTCCCATTTGGATTAAGCGATTTTTTGCAGCATCATTGGCCACAAAGTGTACATGACTCATCTTGCTGACGGCATGTCGTATCAATTCATCTATGGTGCCCGATATTTCGCCACCTTCAATGTGTGCAACGAGTATATTATTCAGGGCTCCAACAATTGCCCCTGCCAAAGCTTCAACTCTATCGCCATGAATGACGATTAAGTCGGGTTTCATTTCTTTGACATAGCTTGAAAATCCTTCTATGGTTTTCGACAGAATCGCATCCATGCTGTCGATGTCGTGATGGTTGATATAACTGAAAATATTGGGGTATCCGCACTTTCTGATTTCGTCAACGGTTTTGCCGTATTTAGAATTCATGTGCATACCCGTAGCAAAAATGTGCATCTCGAAATCATCCTCCTTCAATACACTCTCAATGAGGGATTTCAGTTTGCCAAAATCTGCACGGGTTCCCGTTAAAAAAACAATTTTTTTTGTTGCCATCAATTACTTTTTAATGCTTTATTGGTTTGTTTCCAGGCTACATGCGTATCAGCCGATATTGTAGTACTTGCTTTAAGTGTGAGTAATTCATTATAAAATTCAGCAGGAATTTCACCTGTGCCTGGCCGTTTCACCCAGATATTATCTTTGGTAAATGCCGCACCTTCAGGTATATCCTGAATAGCAACAACTGTTGCAAATGCAAAATTTATGGTAGGGTCTTCTTCTTTAACAGGACCCTTTTTGCCGCCTCTGGCCTGTTTAATGATTCTTGAACCTATTATCAGTTCCCTCATGGCTTGTTCGTCCATTGAGCAAATGATATCAGGACCCGGTCGGTCCATATTATCTGTAAAGTGTCTTTCAAGTATTGATGCGCCAACAGCTACTGCTCCTAAACAAGGGTAGTTTGATATGGTATGATCCGATAGGCCAACTACTGCATCTGGAAAGGCATTTTCTAATTCATTGATAGCGCCTAATCGCACCAGTTCAGGGGGGGTTGGGTATACATTGGTGCAATGCAACAATGCATAAGGTACTTTCTTATTTCTGAAAATCGCCACTGCCTTTTCAATGCTCTCAATGGTATTCATTCCGGTACTTAAAATAATCGGTTTACCAAACGAGGCGATATGTTCCAGCAAAGGATAATTATTGCACTCGCCCGAACCAATTTTATAAGCAGGAATATCAAATTTTTTCAATCGTTCTGATGCTGCGCGTGAGAATGGGGTACTGATGAATATCATGCCTTTTGATTGCACGTATTGCATCATTTCATATTCGTCTTTTTCTGATAATGCACAACGCTCCATGATATCGTAGATGGAAACTTTGGCATTACCGGGAATTGTTTTGCGGGCCTCAGCAGACATTTCATCTGATACAATATGGGTTTGGTGTTTGATGATCTCAGCACCTGCTCTGTGTGCTGCATCAACCATCTCAATGGCCGTTTGAAGGGATCCTTCGTGGTTAATGCCTATCTCTGCGATTACTAATGGGTCGTAATCGTATCCTATCTTGCGTCCTTGTATTTCAAAAAATGGTTTCATTGTTAATTCAGATGTTTTGCTAATTTCATGTCAAATTCGGTATCGATGTCTATCAGGGTATTGTCATTCATATGGAGCAAGGCGCTTTGATTGTCAAAAAACAATTGGTGTTGTTTATAAAACGCTACGCTGCACCCGTAAAAGGCCCCATTATTAAAATATATATCCGGAAATTCCTGTCTTCTTTTTCCTTTAAATTCAGGTAAAAGAAACGAGAGTGTTTTATCCTTGTTCTCATACAAATAATCTGCCGGGTGGTGTAAAACATTGCATACACCCAATACGCTCTCTGCCCCGTTTTTCAATAGCTCAACGCCCCTATTCATTTCTTCTGCTGTTCGAAATGGTGAAGTTGGTTGTAACAATACCAGATGGGTAAATTGTTGCTGAACAGATGAGTAGTAATCCAAAATATGGTTCACTACTTCAACGTGTGTGGCAGTATCAGTACTCAGTTCGGCAGGGCGAACAAATGGCACATCAATGCGGGGATATTTTGCTTGTGCCAGTTCTATTGCTTCTTCAATATCAGTACTCAGAATAATTTTGTCGAACTGTTTGGTTTGAGCTGCTACCTGAAATGTTTTTTCAATCAATGGAACGCCCCCGATATCCATCATGTTTTTACCGGGCAATCCCTTTGAATTCTTTCTGGCAGTAATAATTGCTAAAACCATAAGTGGAATTTACAGTTGCTTCAAAATATTATTAATGGTCGCAATGTGCGCATCCATGGCTTGTTCTGATGTATTCACCTGAATGGGTAATGCAATAGAACGGTATAAAAGATCAGCAGTTTTTTGCCATTGTGTCGGCCATGTATTTGCATATTGTGGTACTGTGCTGAACATGTGGTTCCAGGTACCTGAAAAATGCCAATCGATGGCATCAGGAATATTTTTTGTACCGTATCCTTTGTCTTTGTAAGCCGTCAAAAATTTATCTGTCAGTCCTTTGTTTTCAAAATTAAAAATTAAGGTATCTGCCAAATCCCCTTCAGGATCAGTCAGTGTTCTGAATGTAATTTTATCAGAGTCGATATTCGATTTGAGAAGCTGTTTGTTTTTGCGATTGCCGGCCAGTATGATTTCCAGTTTTTCTAGTTGTGCCAAACCCACTGCGCCTTGCATTTCGCTCATGCGCAAATTTAAACCCGGAATGGTTCTGGTATCTCTGCCTCTTGGCAATGTCTTATTGCTCTCGTGACCGTGGTCGTGGTATTCTTTGCAAAATTTAAAATGTTGCAGATCTGAGGTCACTATCATACCACCTTCGCCTGTTGTAATGGTTTTACCAAAGTCGAGACTGTAAATGCCTATATGTCCGATGGTACCTGCAGGTTTCGAAAAATAAGTGGCTCCCAGCGCTTCGCAACTGTCTTCCAATACAGGAATATTGTGTCGGTTGGCGATGGCCATTATCTCGTTCATTGAGGCCGTATTGCCCAACATATGAACGGGAACTATCAATTTTGTTTTTTCAGTAATGGCATTTTCAAGGGCTACAGGATCCATGTTGTAGGTGTTATCTACATCTACAATAACAGGGATGGCGCCTATTGAGATGATGGTTTCAACTGTGGCTACAAAAGTATGCGCCTGTGTGATTACCTCATCGCCTGGTTTTATTCCCAAACTGTGCATGGCTACCACCTGTGCCATGGTGCCTGATGTTACTGCCTGTGCATGGGGTATATTAAATTTTTCTGCAAATTTCTGTTCAAATTCTCTGACGCGGTAGCGGTTGTTGCGCAAGGCATCAAACCCATGTGGAAATAAAACACCATTGCTGGTAGTAAAAATATCCGTCAATTGGGCCAATTCTTCTTTTCCTATTAATTCGTATCCTGGCATGGTCGTATTACATTTTTCTTAATAATTCTATTACCTTATCCTTTGAAAAAATACTTTGCCATTCAGGACCAAAAGCATTCGACAGTGGTTTGTCATTTTTCAAAGTTGCTTCAGCCATTCTGTCTAACATTTCATCGGTAACTGAAGCATCAATTATCTTAGGCAATATTACATCATATCTTTTTAAAATTTCCTTAAATGTTTTCACTTGAGGATAGTAGTCACCGAGCTGATTGAACGCTATACAAATTGAAAATCCATGGTGCAATCCCAATTCTATACTCAAACCATAAGACAATGGATGACAAATTCCAACACTTGAGTTGGCTACGGCTAATCCACCCAATGACGATGCCACCAGCAATTTTTCAAGATCCATGGTTCCTAAAAATATTTCCTCCATCATCGCTGTTGATTTCTCTGCCAGTGCGATGGTCATTGTATCATTGATTCGGCCCAATAATGATTCTGCATTGTGCACATAACAATCCATAGCTGTGTAAATGAATTGATCTTTGGGTACTGTTTCCAATAAATCGGCATCTAATATTACCTGATCAAATACACTTTGGTCGGAATTGATACCCAGTTTTTTGGTTGGACCTGTTAATACCGCTGTTCTTGTAAACTCAGCACCGGTACCTGCAATGGTTGGTACACCGATTTTATAGATGGCTTTGTTTTTTACCAAATCCCATCCCTGGTACGACTCAGAAGGACCATCATTTGTTAAGAGCACCGATATGGCTTTCGCTATATCAAGGGCACTTCCTCCGCCTATGCCTACCACTGCTACCGGCAATTGCCCGATACCTTTTACCTGAGCAGCCAGTTCATCTACATAGGTTGTTTTAGGTTCAGTAGATGTATCAGCGTACAGTATCAGATCCTTGCTTCCCAAAAATGAAAAATCAATGATGTTTTTATTCTTGAAAAAATGATCGATTACGACAACAACAAAATCATCTGTTCCTGTTTTTTTCTGGTCCAATAAATCTTTAAGTTGAACATACGTACCTCTTCCAAGGTAGTAGTATTGTACCTGTTTTGAATTTTTCATTAAAATGTATAGATTGTTTTAAATAAATTGTTTGAGCCAAACTCCAACTGAATAATTTATAAAATTATTATCGGATAGCATCCCTGTTTTTTCTTTTACCAAATCAATGGTTGCCTGATCGAAATCCGGCAATAAGTTGGCGGGCATTACATACCCTATTTTATCTTTTCTCCAACTGATTTGTTCCGGTGCGTTTACATTAGATGCTCTTAGCATCCACTTTTGCCATCCGTCTTTAATTTTTAGATCATCAGCGCATTGGAATCCAAAATCCACCAATTCGTGATCGAGAAACGGATAACGCGATTCGAAATTAAAGGCCATTCCTATTCTGTCGTTTGCTTTCAGAAAATAAGGAATCTGGTATTCCATTATTTCATCCTTCAGAAAATCTGATAAGGTAGAGCTTAAGTACCAACGCGATGACCAGTCCTTTTTACCACTTAGCTTTAAGCGAATAATCAATTTTACTTCACTGAATACTACTTTGTTTAAATGCTTTTTGGATATGCCTTTAAGTTCACCATAAGCGGCCAATTCTTTTCTGAATGTGGCAAATTTAAAATTGAATAGCAATATTCTCAGGTAGCGATAAAAATGGTGATGGTAACCTGCAAACACCTCATCGCCTCCTTGTCCTACCAGCAACACTTTAATATTTTTTTCTTTTACCAAACGCGACACACACCACTCTGCATAATAAGATGCCGATGGCACGGGTGTATCCATGTGATAGGTCAATTTTTCAAAATCGCTGGTCGTAAATTCTTTTTCGGGGTAACAAAAATTGGATTTGAGTTGTAAATCATCTTTTACCAGATTGATGTAATAAGATTCATCTTCTTTGCTATTAGGAAATACAGCTGAAAAAGTTTCAGGTTTTTGAAATTTCTCGTAGCATTCATAAACAATTCTTGAAGAATCAACACCTCCTGAAAAACCTAGACCCACGGGAACATCAGCCCTCAGTGTAAAATCCATGGCCTTATAAAACCCGTTATTTAAATGCTGTATGGCTTTGTCCTTGTCTTTGGCCTTGTATTTAAAATTGCGGCTTGCATTCACCTCGTAAAATTTCACCTGCTGTTCAAAATTATACGTTGCAATAGATTGAAACGCGTAATGGCCGGGATTAAAACGCAAGACATTTTCGAAAAACGTTGTATTGCCTACTCCAATTAATCGGTGTTTGAGCAGCAATTCTATGGATTGGTAATTGATCTTTCTGCTGAATTTTTGAAACGCAAATAATTGCTTTTCTTCAGATACAATTGCCCAGCTATTATCAGAAAACGTGTGGTAAATCATTGGCTTTATGCCAAAACGGTCTCTTGATATGAACAATTGTTTGGTTTGCAAATCAAATAATACAAAGGACCACATGCCATTGAATTTTTTAACGCATTCTGTTCCCCAGGTTTTATAGGCTTTTAAAATAACTTCCGTATCCGTATTGGTTGTAAACTGATGTCCTAATTCCTGAAGTTCCTTTTTTAATTCTATGAAATTGTAAATTTCCCCATTAAAAATAATGATGCAATCATTTTTATTATCCAGCATTGGCTGATGGCCGGCAGCACTCAAATCAAAAATTGCCAGTCTTTTATGCGCCAGTATAAAATTGTAATTGCCAATCTCTACAGTTGATTCCGGAGTATAAGTAACATATTGTCCGGTATTTGTATTGATTAACACCATTCCTTCACCATCAGGACCCCGGTGATTAATTTTCTGGAGGGCACCATAGGTGTCGTCAACAGTTTCTTTAGTTAATTGATTGCTTTGGTAGTACGCCAATATTCCACACATATCTTAGTTTTAGGCTTAAATAATTAAACTATTTTTAACAATAAAATTTAAAAATATAAGTTTTAATGAATAGTTTAAACGAAAATGAAAAAAACAAATTTACTATTTTTTATATAATTTTTTTCATTATCTTTACTTATTTGTGAACAATTTTTTGTGGAATTCAAATTTCCTGAATGCATGAATATTATTTGCTTAATACTGAGTGTTTAATACACAAAACGTTTCTTTTGTGCCTTTGTCAACAATAGTGGACTCAATATATGGCTTCAAAAAGTCGGGAATATCATTCCCGGCTTCGATGACACAGAATTCGGGTTGAAATGAATTGATAAAGTTTATCTGTAATTCTTTTATCGTTTTAATGTGTTCTTTATCCTTACTTGTATTATAAAATTTTATAACGGGTGAGTTAGCCATTATTTCATTATTAATCATATTTGTATTGTAATTCTGAAATGGCACGATTGTATCACTCACCTTCACTCCATAAAATAAATCATCAACATTAATAACAATGGTTGTTATAGCATTTTCTGTTAACGAAAAGTAGTTACACACTCCGGCATAAATAGGATTTCTTTGCAAATTGGGACGGGTGGCAACATTTACAACCTTTATTCCAACCTTATTTTTAAAATTCTTCTTGCTGATTGATTCAATATAATCATTCGAATAACTTGAGATTTTATTCATTGGTAAATGGTTGATGTCTGGATAGTTTTCGATGAACATAAACACTCCAATAATCGCAAATACCCTAAGTGCCCATAACTGAAATTTACGAAATGGTATCAATAAAAAGATAATCAATAATACCAAGCCATAGCCAACGCACCTGTTGATAGAAGAAGCCACTTGCCATGAATTTTGATTGGTGTCAAAAACAGCATAACACAAGAATCCTCCGGCTATAAGGCTTAAATAAAGCAGTGCAATATCAATATGCTTTTTAGTTTTATAAAGCAAGTACCCTATTGCAGCCAACAACAAACAATTAATCAATAACCAGTCGAGGGAGGTGTGCATCATATTATTTACAATGCCGCCTATGCTTTTTACAAACCCTTCTGAATTACCTCCAACAGCAATAAACTTCAGATAAATGGCAAGCATGATGACTGATAAAAAATACGTGATATAAATCCATTTGTAGGCGGCAAAATGACCCCTTAAATGTTTAAAGAACTGAATGGCTAGGTATAACCCGACACCCGAATATACTGAGAGAAAAAACAACACATTGAATGCAGGCAATAACAGCAGCAATAAAATTCCTACTGTTTTTGATTCCTCGAATAAATAATAAACAGCTATCAGGAAACAAGGCATGGCATACAATAATTTTTGATTGCCATCAAAAAAAACAGAATCTGTTGCCTGAATAAAATTGAACCCGTGTTCAGGCCAATACACATTGATACCCCTTATGGCAATAAATACTACAGAAGCAATAATAATACTGACACCCCGCACTTGGGTTATTTTTACTAAAATCAGGTAAAAACTCATAAACATCAACAACAAACTATAGCCGATAACAATACCATTTAATATTAAATGGGTGTTCCAGCCTGTTAGATATTTTAATAAATAAGTTACCCAATATTCAAAATAGTGATAGGGTACATTCAATTTGGTGGTGAGAAGAAAATCGCTCAAATAGCCAATATTTGATTCGATATTAGTGATGTAAATACTTGTTGCTACTGTTGAATAAAATGTCTGGTCGTTGATTGGCACCTTCATGCCATGAAATTCATTTCCATGTATATTCAAAAATGCAATTACAACGGCAAGCAACACAAAAGCAGCGATGGCAATACCATCTACTTTTAAAAAATTAACTTCTGCTGATTCAGATAATTTTTTATTGACAATGAGTCCCAAAACAATGATGCAGGGAATGCCAATAATGAGTATTGTGTTCAATTTAGTTGCCACTACAGCTGTGACTAATGCTGCAACAAACAAGCCTGTGATACACCGCAATACAAAACGGCTTAAAGATTTATTCTTGAATTGATAAATTACCAAAAATGAACTCATCCAACTGATGATTACCAACAATAGAATTCCAAAGATTATTTTAGCTATTAGCATTTATTGAGTCGTTTCTTGAAAATTTGATAATTATTGGTTGCATTGAAATTTTCATTCCAAAAACATTTCACTTGTTCCCTGTATTCATTAGTGGCCATTTCCGACTGTTCAAATTGTTCGATAATTGTTGCGAGGGCTGATGTATCAAATGCTTTGTCAATCAAAACACCAGTTGCTGCTGTTACTATTTCGCTACACCCTCCCACATCAGTGGCTATAACGGGTATACCGAAACTAATGGCTTCCATGATACTTATTGGCAATCCTTCTGTTGCACTTACGCTCAAGAAACATGTAAATCCTTGTTGAGAATACAGGTCGTAAATTTCTACTTGTGTTAAACTTCCTTTAAAATCAACTGTGATATGATGCGGCAAATCACTGCAAAGTTGCTTGATGAGTGGTAAATCCTCACCATCGCCTATTAGGGTCCACTTAACAGGAATTGTTATTTTTTTTAAAATTTCAGGTACAAGGTCGAGCCGTTTAATACTGCGGACATATGCACATGAAACAATGGACAAGCTCTTTGGTAATGGATTATATAATTCATGGGGGTCGCTGCCCAGATACATGGCTTCTATATGATCTGTATTGCCTTTTACTTGTTGCTGCAAATGCCTTGCGCCCTGTTTTGAAACGGGAAATATTTTGTCAATATGATTGAGTTTAAACGTTTGAAATGGAATGTGCTGATAGGGTGCCTGTTCATCATAAGTTTCAAAACCATGTGTCCTTGATAAAGTCACCACATTGTTTTGTGTGTGAGTAGCAACAAGTGCCATAGAAACAGCAATATCATCAAAAAAATAACTGTATAAAATACTGTCGGGAGTTTTTTTTATTAGTGCTTGCAAGTACTCAGCTCTTCTTACAGTGTGTCTGCTCGTACTAATAAAATCTTTAATAAAACCTATGGTGCAACCCCTGCGGAGATACTGAAATATCTCGCTGAGCACAAGTAGCCAAAAGTGAAAGTAACCAAAGTAACATTTAAAAAAAGACAGTGTTGTGTATTGTATTTTTCTATCATTTATTGATGCGTTATTTGACTCCACTTCGTAATACAAAGTAAACGGAATATTGGCCTCTTTCAAATGCTCAATTTCCTTTGCAATTAAAGGATCTTCTAAACGATGTACAATGAATTGAATTGTTCTGATAGATTGGTTATTTGATTTTACGTTTAGTTAACCCGTTACTGCTAAATATTAAAAAAATTAATCCTCTTTACCATGTTTTTTCAAAATCAGTTGAACTGAATTGTTGTTTGCGAATGACAAAAAAACTGTCCCGGTGCTTGTCCAACATCAATACATCTTTCCTTGATAGCCGCGATAATAAAGCTATGGGGTAAAGGACACAATAGAAAATAATGATTAAAATCAGGGAGGGAACTATCAAACCCAGAATTTGTGACAACTTATCCCATACAGCAACAATCAGATTGCCCAAATAATCCGATAAAACACCCATTAAACCTATACATGCAGCGATATACAGCAACCAGGATGTTTTAAAAATGAAATAAAAAACAATACAGGCCGTTGTCAGTAAAAGTAAGGTTGAGCGATTACTTGATTTTACCATATTAAAACAATGTGTAGATGAAGGGCGCCAATGCTGTACTACCGCCATAAATAATAATGGCACCAATGATTATTAATACAATAAGGGTGGGTAAGAGCCACCATTTTTTCCGCTCTTTTATAAATAACCACAGGTCTCTGAATGTTTCCATTAAAAAATTAATCAGTTGCAACTAAAACTTTTGATAATTGTATGTCAGCACTAATTGCAGGTTGTTCTTCCTTTTTAAACAAATAATTTCCTATCACCAGATAATCTATCTCTGTTGCCATAAAGCATCTGTAGGCGTCATCGGGGTTGCATACGGGTGGTTCGCCCCTTACATTAAAGCTTGTATTGATAAGCAAGCCTTTTCCGCTGATGACTTTATAGGCATTCAACAATTCCCAGAATTTAGGATTTGTAGTTTTACTCACTGTTTGCACCCTTGCCGAAAAATCGAGATGTGTAACGGCCGGTATATCACTTCTTTCACAATACAACTTATCCCACATTCCCTGTTCTGTAACATCTATTGGCAATGGCACCCGTCTTGTAGGTTTTACATACCCAGTCAGCAACATATAAGGCGAAGGTGAAGATAATTCGAAAAACGCTTCCCTGTCTTCTTCTAAAACAGCGGGAGCAAAAGGTCTGAATCCCTCGCGTTGCTTTACTTTCATATTCAGTTTTTTCTGCATATCCGAATGTTGGGCGTCTGCTAATATGGAACGGTTGCCGAGCGATCTGGGGCCAAATTCCATTCGGTCCTGAAACCATCCCACCACCTTGCCATTTGCTATCAATGCTGAAGTTGTGGCAGTTAGTTCTGAGAATGTTTCACAATGCTTGTACACCGCTTTCATTTTTTTTGCCATCTGCTCTATCTCTTTATCAGAAAAGTCGGGCCCTAAATAACTTCCCTGCATAGCATCTGCTTGCATTGAATTGATGTGACGCGCTGTATTGAAATATAGATGGGTGGCAGCCATCGCAGCTCCTAAAGCGGCACCTGCATCGCCCGCTGCCGGTTGAATGAATATTTCTTTGAATAACCCGGATGATTTTAGTTTGCCATTGGCCACACAATTTAAAGCAACTCCCCCTGCCATGCATAAATAATCTGAACCCGTAAGGCGCTTGGCTTCTGTCGCCATTTTTAATACGATTTCTTCAGTGACTGTTTGTATGGCCAATGCCAGATTGCAATGATGCGGCAATAGCTCAGATTCAGGTATTCTTCTTTTAAAACCAAAGAGGGTCTGCCATTTTTTTTCATTCACCATCTGCAAACCTGTTGCATAATTAAAAAATGCCTGATGCAGATAAATGGACCCGTCATTTTTAATTGAGACAAGGTGCGATTTGATTGTTGAGATATACTGTTTGGTTTCAACCGCCTCTGCATTGCCGTATGGCGCCAAACCCATCATTTTGTATTCGCCCGAATTGACCTTAAAGCCCAAATAGTAGGTGAAGGCCGAATACAGTAATCCCACCGAATGCGGGAACTTCATTTCTTTTAAAATACTGATACCAGAGTTTTCGCCTTTTGCAATTGATGCTGTGGTCCACTCGCCAACCCCATCGATTGTAAGAATAGCGGCACTTTCAAAATTAGACGGATAAAACGCACTGGCGGCATGCGATAAATGGTGTTCCGAAAACAGTAATTTTGGTTGTTTTGTTCCAATTCCACCTATAGCACTTAAATGTTTTCTGATTTTATTTTTCAAAAACAATTTGTCGTTGATCCACACCGGCATGGCTTTTAAAAAAGAGACAATGCCTCTAGGTGCAAAGGCGTAATAGGTTTCAAGCAGTCGTTCGAACTTCAGTAATGGTTTATCATAAAACACCACAGCATCCAATTCATGCAGTTGTAAACCGGTGTGTTCGAGGCAGTAGCGAATGGCTTGCTCGGGAAATTCGCTGGTATGTTTAATTCTTGTAAAGCGTTCTTCCTGGGCGGCTGCTTCTATTTTGCCATTAATAACAATGGCAGCAGCAGAATCATGATAAAAGCAAGATATACCAAGAACGTTACCCATTCATATTGTCAAAATATTTCAACTATTTTAAATTCATTAAAAAGACTTTGAGTTGTCCCATTTTTGCATTCCAATCGAGTTTTTCTTCTGCAAAAATTCTCATTTTTTTATTATGTGTTAAGTCATTTGAAACTTCTTTTGCAAAAGAAATTACCTTATTAAAATCAATAATAGAATCATCATTGTTGAACTGAAGTGCATACTGATTAATTTCATCATCCTTTTGAATATCCGGATCAGAATATGCATAAATAAATGGCAACCCTCTTGTAAAATACTCACGTGCCTTTAAAACAGCTGCTTCATATAGATTTTTTCTGAAAAGGCATAATGTTGAGCAACCAATATGTACAGTTGAAAATAGTTTATCTAATTCTTCAGTGTTTTGATAGCCCATATGAACAATATATGACCTTTCAGGTATTTCTCCATCTAAAATATTACCGCATATAATCAATTGAATTTTTAATGATGATTGTTCATAGGCATCTATGCTTTTTATCAACCTATCTAGTCCGTTCCATGGAGCTAGACTTGATGTTCCCTTAAGAAATAATATTTTTAATTCACTATTCAATTCTGGAATTTCTCTGAGGGAATAATTTTTTGTTTCTATTCCATTAGGAATTACCAATACATTCTCACAATTTTTTTTATGATACTCTGCTATTTCATTTGTAACAGCTACTTTAGCTTTTAGTTGCCGTGAATAAAGTACACCCCATAATTTCTCATTATAAATTGGCCAAATTCGATACAAAAAATAGCTAAATAATTTACTGAGTTTAAATCCGAATGGGTGTTCATCTTTTGAACTCTTTATTTCATCAATTTCTTTAGCCTGGTGTTCAGAAATTATTCTTCCTTTATATTTTTTTACAAACTTGTATAATTCGTAGCTTGCGCCTGGATATCTCAAATAAATCAATTCGTCATTTTGTATACGCATTTTAATATGCCTCAAAATAGTATTTATTAAAACTTTATTTTGCTGAATCCTATTAAAGTATTTTAGATTTGTTTGTTGTACGGGAAATAAGGTTATATACTGGTCGTAAACGACCTCAGTTGTTATCTCAGTTGAAAAAAACAGACCTCTACACATCAGTCCATTTTCATTCATTGCATGGATTTGTGAAACTACCTTATCTTGCACAGAATTGCTTTGCAAACCTGCCGATGTAAGTATATAACTTATTTTTAAATGTTCGGTTTCTTTCAATTTAATTCCCTGATAAATTTTGCCATTTTTTCCTTTTTAAAATCCCAGTCAATATGTTTAGTTGCCCAATCATGCATTTCCTGAGCATGTCGCACATTGCGGTAGACAACTTCAACAAAGTTTATCACATCATTAAAATCAATTAATGTATCATCATTGGGATATTTCAAACAAAATGATTGAATGTACTTATTCTCCTCAATATCCGGATCAGTATATGCATATAAAAAAGGCAGGCCCCTAATCATATACTCGCGCGTTTTAAGTCCCGCTATTTCGTCTAACTTTTTTCTAAAAAGACACAGTGTTGAAATACCGAAATGTACTTCTGAAAATAGTTTGTCTAATGCCTCTTTTGATAAATAACCTGCCAAATGAATGTACTCCCTTTCAGGAATTTCATTTTCAATTATTTTACCACAAATAATCAACTTGATTTTATAGTCAGTATTTTCAAATAAATCTAAACTATTAATTAATCTGTCAATTCCATTCCATTGTGCTATAGATGAAGTTCCTTTAAGAAATAAAATTTTTATCTCCTTTTCAAGTGGTGGAATTGCTCTAGCTGTATATATTTTGGTGTCGATACCATTTGAATTAACAAAATATCTAGTCGCTCCTCTTTTCACTTGATATAGCGCTACTTCTAACGACTCCGCTACAATAGATTTAGTGTTTTTTCTGTATAATCTTCCCCATATCCTTTCATTAAATATTGGTAAGAACATGTATTGGATATAGCTGATTAATTTACTTGGTCTCAATCCAAAAGGAAATTCACTTTTAAAACTCTTGTATTCATCTATTTCTTTACTGATATGCTCAGAAATGATTCTTCCTTTGTTCTTTATTGAAAAACGATATAAGCTGAATGAGACTCCTGGATACCGGATATAAATTAAAGCATCGGGCGAAACATTTTGGTCTACATAATCAGAGATGGTATTCATCACCACCTTTTTTTGTCTACTTAAATTAAAGTATTTGTAATGTGTTGCTTTGCATGGAATAAATTGAATGTATTCATTGTGATTGAATGCTTCATCTATTGAAGTAGAGAAAAATAATCCCTTACAATCAATGCCATTTTTATTGAGCGCGTCAATCTGGGCAGTAATTTTTGTTTGTACAGAATCTGCAACAACTGCAGCCGATGTGTAAATATAAATTAATTTAATCGGCTTGGTCATGGATAAGTTTTAGATTTATTTTATGCCATACATCAATAAGCAATTGTTCATTTTTAGTGCTGTAATATAAATTGAGTTTATCTGTTGCAATTACTTTTTCAGCCTCAGGCAATTCTGCTGATTTTGTATATAACCAACTTTTTAATTCGCTTTCTGCCCAATAAACAAAAGGACTGCTGATACCTACTTTGAATTTTCTATTCCTTATTTCTTCATTCATTCTACCTGCCATTATTTCTCTTAGAATGTATTTAGTAAAGCTTTGATTAAGTTTGTATTCAACAGGTAAAGTGAATATAAATTCTACGAGGCGGTGATCCATAAACGGCATTCTTATTTCCAAGCCATTCATCATGCCTGCCCTGTCAAAGTTTCTTAATAAGGCTGGCAATGAATTTTGAAAAAATTCAAATAACAAAACTCTTTCTTCAAGTGATTTGGTTGCAAAATTATAGGGCTTATTGCTAAGCGATTTCAGTTGAGGTGGCAAATAGGACTTATTGTCTTGTGATGATTTGATGAATCGCTTAATTATTTTTTTGACTGTTTTAATACCTGTTATCTCAGTCGCAATCATGCCTTTAAATTGTGTCGCTTTTTTCTCCTGAACATCGGGGTGATAAAGGCCTGCCAATACATCTGCATATAAATGAGCTTTTAATTTATTCTGTTCATTTAATGCATTCAAAAATAAATCATACACCATGTACAAATACCCATAGAGCATTTCATCTACGCCATGACCATCTAATGACACTGTTATGCCAGCTTTTTTCATGCCCTTGTAAATGGCAGAAATACCTGTTATGGGTGATGTAGATATAGCATCAAACAATTCTGTTTCTCTTTCAATATCTGAAATTAAATTTTCAGTATCAGTTATAATCCATTCGATTTCACCACCGGTATAACTCAAGGCTTTATCTACATATATTTTTTCGTCATTAGGCAAGCCGGGGAAAATAGCAGAAACAGCTAACTGAGATTCTTTATCTGTTCTTTGAATATTTTCGGTTTTTAAAATATCGAATACAGTGCTGTAAATACTGCTGGAATCAAGCCCCCCGCTTAGGGCAGTTGCCACTTTTACATCACTCACCAACCTTATACGGCAGGCATCTCTGAAAAGATTGTAAAATGTTTCTTTCTGTGACTCAAAATCCCTGTTATCTGAATGTATTTTTTCTGTGATATCATACCAGCGTTTTTGATTGATATTGCCTTGCTCATTGATGTGCAAACAATGGCCGGGCAATACCTGATAAATATCATTAAAGATGGTATAACCTAAGCCTTCTAATCCATAGCTGTTTTTGAGTGTAATGTCGTAATTCTCTTTGTTGATTGTTCTATTGTAACCATCCAAAAATTTAAATGCCCTGGTTTCGCTTGCAAATGCGAAAGTGCCATTGTTTACAAGGTAGTACAGTGGTTTTATACCAAATCGATCACGGGCCAAAAAAAGCGATTGTTGCAAATTGTCCCATATGGAGATGGCCCAGTCACCATTGAATTTATCCAAACATTTTTCACCCCATTCTGCATAGCTGTATAAGATCACTTCAGTATCGGTTTCAGATTGAAATGAATAGCCTTTACCAATTAATTCGTTTCTTAAATCATTGAAGTTATAAACCTCCCCGTTAAAAGCAATCCAATACCGTTTATCGGCAGTGGCCATAGGCTGGTGGCCGGCTTCTGATAAGTCGAGTATCGACAAGCGCCTGTGCCCCATACCAAGGCTTCCATTGTTGAGTAATTCATAGCCTGCGCCATCGGGTCCTCTGTGAAACATTGAATCCGTAAACCGCTGCAATGTTTCAATGCTGACCGGTTGTTTATTGAGATTAAATAATCCGCTTATTCCACACATGTTATTGGTTCAATAAATATTGATTGATGAATTGGGGATAGTTGTTTGCAGCGTTGAATTTTTTTTCCCAGAATGTTCTTATTTCTGAACGAAAATTCTTTAATTCCGTATCAGATTTTGATAGCATCGCTGTGATGGCCATTGCTGCATTTCGTGCATCAAAATTGCGTTCAAGCAACACACCTGTAGTACTATTTACTATCTCAGGTACCCCGCAAATATTGCACCCAACGATAGGTATGCCAAAGCTTATTGCTTCCATGAGCGATACCGGTAAACCTTCGAGATAACTGGCATTGATAAAGACATCCACCGGTTCTGTTTGATAAAAATGCATCAAATCTTTATTGGCAACATAGCCTTTAAAACTCACATTTTCAGGGCTAATTCGTTCATGCACTTTTTTTATAATGGCTGCTTTTTCGATACCATCTCCAAAATGTGTCCAATGATAGGGTAACTGAAAATGTTGTAAAATTTCTGCAATCATTTCTACGCGCTTTAAGGGTACAAAATTGGAACAGGATACCACCCTTAGTGTTTTATCTTCCGGTTGTCGAAGTGGATTGATTCCCCTGTCAATGACTCCCAAATAGCTAGTTGCAATAGCCGTAGATTTATTGAATCGCGCTTTTAAATAGCGGTGCCCGTATTCTGATACTTGTATAATTTTATTGAATAACGGCAATTCGGTATATCTGAAAGGGTGATAACCCCTGCCTTGCTGTTGCTCATCAAAATCGTACCCATGCGTGCGGGTGATGATTTTAGATGAAAGGCCCATCTGTTTACATAAGGCTAAAATACTGCCCCAATCATTGAACCAGTAAGAATAAATATAAATGGCCTTTTCTGATTCCAAATGTTGTTTTACCTTTTCTGCATTCGTAATCAAACCAATTAATCTGTAAAAGTTCCATTTGAATTGGCCGATGTATTTGAATCGGTGGGGTGATTGAACAAATTCATTGAAGTACCATTTCAGCAACAACAGCCAATACTTTGCAATAATTTTTCTTGGTGAAACATCTCCATTGAGTGGCAGGGTATTAACGACAACATTATCGGGTACTGCTATCAAGTCATTTTTAGGTGAAGCGGGATACACACAAACAACATCAAATGCTTTTGACAGAAATTGTATTTCTGTTTCCAGAAAAGGTTCTCCCCCCTTATATGGAAATACATCTGTAAATAAATGAAGTGTTTTTTTCAATCGGTTGTTATTGGTACAGAGTTGCCAGCTCTGCTGTTGATGGAAAGCTGATCAAAACACCCATTCCTTTTTTTTGAAATACGGCCATACTGCCAATGGCAACAGCGCTTGCTTTTCCCAGATTGATGGCATCGGCAATGTGTTGAATCGATCCACATCCTCCGCCAGCAATTACAGGTATATTGACAGATGAAGTGATGCTTTTTATCAATTCTATATCCGGTCCGGTCCAGGTGCCTTCCTTATCAATATTGGTTACCAATAATTCGCCTGCCCCCATGCTTTCCAGTTTTTTTATAAATGACGCAATATCAAGTTCTGTTTTTTTTGTGCCGTTTTGGCTATAAATGCCATACTTGCCCCATAAGTTTTTTTTAACATCGATGCTAACTATCACACTTTGATTGCCATAAATATTGGTTATTTCTGTGATTAATTGAGGATTGTGAATAGCGCTGGTATTCAATGCGACTTTCTCAATTCCCAATTCAAATAGTTGAGCCGCCTGTTGTAAATTAGTAATTCCTCCACCATAAGCCAAAGGCATGAAACACTCACTGGCTATTTGTTTGAGCAATTCATAATTGGGTTCGCGTTTTTGACGTGTCGCTGTAATATCCAGAATCATCAATTCATCTACCTCTTTTTCATTGAATATTTTTACAGCATTGATTGGATCACCAACATAAACAGGATGTTTAAACTGCACTGTTTTATACAAGCCTTCTTCTTTCAATAATAAACAGGGAATGGTACGCGATTGCAACATTTTATTGAATGTGATAAATGGTTTGAAACTTATTTACGAACCGGTCACACTTTTGAAATTTTCTATGAAATATTTCAAAAGCGACATGCCGTATTTATGGCTTTTTTCGGGGTGAAACTGAACACCCATGATATTGTCTTTGCAAAATCCTGCAACGAAATTACCTCCGTAATTGCAAGTCATGATAATATCAGTCGCCTGGTGGCAAGTAATGAAATAAGAATGTACAAAATAAAATTTTGGCTGCTCAGGCAAAGCCGTTGACAGTTTTACATCTGTTGTAGTCACATAATTCCATCCCATGTGTGGAATTTTAAATTCAGTATTGGCAAATTGAAACCTTTTGACTTCAGCATCTATCCAGCCTAATCCTTTTAATTGGCCTTCCTCACTGCATTGGGTCATCAATTGCATGCCCAGACAAATGCCTAAAACAGGTGTTTTTTTAATGCATACGGCTTCATTTAATGCAGCCAATAATCCGCTGCTGTTAATCTTTTGCATGCCGGCATCAAAAGCGCCTACACCCGGTAAAATCAGTTTATCGGCCTTCAGCAGCATGTCAGGATCATTAGATATAATGACATTGTCAATGCCTATGCGCTTAAGCATATTCAATATACTCCCTAAATTTCCTAACCCGTAGTTAACTATAACAATCATCTAATTGCTGACTATCTTCCTAAACCTTAATTCATTCTTCCAGTTATCCTTCTATTTTGAAAGATTAAATTAAACGCCATAAAAGGGCTCTATTGAAATACATTAAATACCTACTTTTTCGAGCAATCCCAATATCCTACCTCCGCCTCGTTTATTAACTAACCTAAACTTCCACAAACGATTTTTAGATTTAAATTTTATCTGCGCATCTTTTATTATCTCGGCTATACCTGTCCCTTTTAACAATCTTAATTGTTTCCACATTTTGGGACTCAACGGGTGAAAATCTTTAATTTCCTGATAATTGGTATCGTTAATAGATGTCCAAAGTTGCATATAGGCGTTGGTATCAAAATCATTTTTATGACTCCAATTATTTAATTTTGTTCGCAATTGGTTTTCGTCTCTGGCCCACGATTCGTGCAGCACTATGCTTGTAGATAACAACTCCCTGTTCTCGCTATTGGTTCTGGAATAGGCATAATTGGGGTTATTGGTGGCAATGTGACACAATTCCATAGTACGACCACAATCAATGTATAAGATGCCTTTATCAAGGGTTTTATAGAGGGTTATCCAGTTGGCAAATACGGTTATCTTTTCTGTTTCAGGATAGGTCATTTCAATATGGCGCAACTGATTGATAAATCCCTTGAACGACAAAAAATATTCATCCGCATCTATTTGAACATACCAACCGCCTTCACCCATTGCCTTAGATGTCATTCTGCGCTGCTTTGTATCGCATTCCATGGGTTGTATGCCTTCAACATAAAACTCATCTTCGTATATGGTTATTTTATGTTGAGTATCGATGGTTTTAATCCAGTCAAAAAATGCATCGTCAATTGTAAAACTATTGCCTGACCATGTTTTGCGGTTTTTATCCAAAGAAAGGTAGATCATATCTGAGTCCTCATACACTAATGGGATAGAATTTTTGAGTAATTCATAGTCATAGGCCATTAGAAACGCTGTTTTTATTTGTTTCATTGGGTTATTAATATCTTCAATTGATTTTTTTGTATATGCAATAAACCGTATCAATACCCGGAAGTTTCAATTCCTGATTGTACAGTAAAGTTGCCTTTGATCATTGTCTGAATGCCCTTAAATAGTGGTACTGCTGACTGTAAAATCGGAGGCAACAGTTGAAATTATTTTGTCAACTTCATTATCAGACAATTCATAAAACATGGGCAATCTTACGAGTGTATCTGAGTAAAAATCGCTGTTGGTCAATTGTCTGCCATCGTGCTTCTGACTATAATAGGGGCTTTTGTGTAAACTCAGGTAATGGAAAACGGCATTTATTTCATTGCTTTTCAATGTATCTATCATTTGACTTCTTTGCTCGATGTTTTTACATACAATAAAAAACATGTGGGCATTATTGGTTGCATAACCGGTGACATGAGGCAATGTTATATACCCTTGTTCTTCCAAGTGTTTCAATCCATTGTAATAGCGGTTCCAGATGGCTTTCCGCCTGTTTTGTATATCTTCTAACTGTTCTAATTGCGCATATAAAAAGGCGGCAACCATTTCGGATGGTAAAAATGAGGACCCTATATCTACCCAACCGTATTTGTCGACTTCTCCTCTGAAAAAAGCTGAGCGATTGGTGCCTTTCTCCCAGATGATTTCTGCCCTTTGCGCAAATTCTTCAGCATTAATCACCAACATGCCTCCCTCGCCTGAAATAATATTCTTTGTTTCGTGAAATGAAAAAGCCGATAAATGGCCAATACCTCCCAGTGGTTTCTTTGTGCCATCGCTGTACAAACAGTAACTATCAACAGCCTGAGCGGCATCCTCAACAACAAAGAGCTTATATTTCGCTGCGATGTTCATAATCGCTTCCATATCACAGGCAATGCCGGCATAGTGAACCGGAACTATGGCTTTGGTTTTTGGTGTTATCAACGCTTCGAGTGTTGCGGCATCCAAATTAGGATTGAGTTGCATAGAATCTGCAAACACGATTTTGGCCCCTCTCAAAACAAAGGCGTTGGCTGTGCTCACAAAAGTATAGGATGGCATAATTACTTCATCCCCTTGCTGAATATTGAGCAAAATGGCTGCCATTTCCAGTGCATCCGTACACGAGGACGTTAAAAGGCATTTTTTGAATCCATACTTTTCCTGAAAAAAACGGTGACAGAGTTGGGTATACTTGCCGTTGCCCGATAGTTTTTTTGAATTGACAGCATCTGCTATGTATTCAAATTCTTTTCCTGTTAAATATGGTTTGTTAAATGATATCATAAATAATTATTGTTTTTTTTAAATTTTGCCGGAACACCTGTATATAGACCCGGTTTATTAATATTATCTATTACTACAGCTCCTCCTGCAATTTGAGTAAATTCTGTTATTTTCAAATTATCAATAAGTGTTGCATTTATTCCAATTATACAACATTCTTCAACAATTGTTTTGCCTGCAATACTTGCCGCTGGAGATATAAAACAATGACTCATTATAGTGGAGTCATGTGCAATCACTACACTTGTATTTAGTAACACATTGTTTCCTAATATTACATGTTTATCAATAGTGCAGCCGGGTAAAATAAAGACACCTTCGCCAATACTGACTGAAGAATCTACATAAGATGACGAATGGATAACATTGCCAAAGGGAATTATATTTTTAAATTTGTCATACAATTCTTTCCTAAACTTCATATGTTTATACCCTATTCCAATCATCAAGTAATCAAAAAGACCTAAATCAAATTGTGCTTGAACATCTTTAATTTTTCCCATTATTTTGGTATTATCATTTCCAAAATCATCAAAAAATCCAACGACATTGAAATGATTATCATTTGTAGCATGATAAGCTATTAATTCACCCAAATCGCCTGAACCAATTATTGCTAATCTCTTCATTGTAAATTTGTTATTTCCTTAATTGAAAATAGTGGTCTTCCTTTACTTTCTTTATAAATTTTCCCTATATAAATAGCCGCTATTCCAATAAAAAATAATTGTATTCCCAAACTCAGAACTATAACACTTATCATAGAGGGCCAACCAGCGGCAAAATTAATCACAAATAACTTCAAGATAATAATTACTAAAAAGGAAATAAACCCCAACATAGATAAAATAATTCCAAACCTTACCGCTAATTTTAGAGGTATTTCTGAAAAATCGAAAATTGCATCAAACGCTAGCTTCATTTTCCTTTTAAAATTAAATTTGCTTTTCCCTGCAAATCTATTTCTTTGCGCTATTTCAATTATAGATCTCTTCATTCCCACATGCATAAATATCCCTTCAATGAACCTATTTTGTTCTGTATACTCTAAAAATTTATCGGCAAATTTCCGGTTAAAAATTCTCATTACTGCGAGGCCTTTAGGGATCTCCAATCCCGTAAGTTTATTTAAAATCCCCCAAAATATTTTTGAATACAAATTATTCAAAATCGTGTCTTTTTTTTCTTTTCTAATACCAAAAACAAGATCATATCCTCTCTCAATCTCATTAATAAATCTTGTGATTTCTTGTGGGGGGTCTTGTAGATCTGGATCCATGTATATTAGATAATCACCCGTAGAATATCTTATTCCTGCAGATACAGCAGCTTGTTTTCCATGGTTATATGAAAACTCAATAAGTTTTATTCTATTTTCTTTCTTTGCATATCCTTTAATTATTTCAACTGTATCGTCCTTACTTCCATCATCAATGAAAAGAATTTCCCATTCATATTGTATTGAGTTAAGAATAGGAATTAGTTCTGTAAGCAGTTGATGAATGCATTCTTGTTCAAAGAAAACAGGTATAACTAACGATATTTTTTTCATTTTAGATTATATTTTTTAAGTCATAAAGAGACTCTATCCTTCTGTTGCATCCTGGATAATAATTTTCTCTATCTATTAACCACGCATTCATCCCGACTTTCAAAGCAGGTTCTAGGTCTAATTTAATTGAATCCCCAACATATATTATATCTGCAGGATTAACCCCCAATTGACTTACTGCCCTTTCGAAAAACGCTATATCTGGTTTTCTTACATTTTCTTTTTCAGAAATAATTAAAGAGCTAAATTCATTGTTAAAAAGTTCATTAATAATCTTATCTAGTCCATTATTGAAATTTGATAGGATAGATTTTTGACAGTTGATCTTTGTAATATAATCAGTATCATCAAATTTTTCCCATTTCAAATACGAACATTCTGAAAATATTTCTTCAAGTAACTCTATGCTACCTATTACACCTAAACCATACAATAATTCTCTGTTAAAATTCATATAGAATTCTTTGTTCGTTCTATCAGGAAAGTTAAAACACTCTGAGATTATTTTATGAGTCTTCTGAAAATCCCTTCTATCAATACTTATTTTATGGCGCTCCAATACTTGCGTAAATCTACTATAAAAAGTAGGCTTATAGATAATTGTATTTGCTGCATCTAAAAGTAAAATCATATTAAAATACAATAAAATTGTCTTTGTTATCTCCATTGATATTTGTCCCATTTTCGAGATAAATAACATCTGATAAAAACCTATAAGCAAATCCTTTGGTTATATTAATCTCATCTGGAAATTTATTAAATAATAATTCTTGTAATGTATATTTAACATCATGGAATCCAAAATTTGCTCTTATTGAATTTGTGCCTGATATTCTACAGTTGACTTCAAAGGGATAAATCTCCCCCCTATCATTTACAATAGATTGTATATTAAAAGAACCGACCAAATCAATTGACTCTGCCATTTTTTCAGCAATTTCTTGCATTTGTATATCATAATCGGTTATAACTTTACAATAGGTTGTTGCGCCATTTTCTAAGGATCTTTCCATTGAAATTAGACCATGTATTTTTTTGTCATTATGCCTCACATAAACAGCAGTTGTAATTTCTTTTCCCTCATACATTTTCTGAATCATATACTCATCATCTTTTAGTTTTTTAATGTCTTCATCCTTAGAAATATTTTTGATGATTCCTTTGGATCCTCTACCCTTCCTAGGCTTTGCTATTGCTAAATCAAAATTATTATTGTAAACAGATGGCAAAATACTTTCTGCAAATGGTATACTAAATCTGTTGTGAAATTTCCATGTTAAATACTTATCTAAATATATTTCTGTTGATGCTTTTCCAGATACAGCAATCTTACATTTTATATTGTCAGAATTCAATGATAGGTAATATGATTCAAAATCAGTTGATGGTATTATCAAATCAACATGCTCCAACTCCACTATTTGCTTTATTTGAGTAATATAGTCTTCAGAATAGCCATAAGATACCTTATAAAATTTATCTATTAAATAATTGCCTGCTGAAAAATCTGTGATATTTGTCCCAATAATTTTTATTGGCCAATTACACGAAATAATATTTCTTATAATTCCTTGGCCAACATTTCCTCCAATTCCCGTTACTAAGACTGTTCCTTTTTCCATTTTATATATTCATTTATACCATCAAAGAGATTTATTTCCTTAATTTCCTCCAATTTTTGTTTTGTGATTATATTATTAAATCGAGTAGATGCTGATTCATCTTGACCAGTAAAAATAATGTCTGAATTGGTAATAGATTTTATTAATTGAGCTAGTTCAATATTGCTTAATTCATTCCTTGATACACCTAAATGAACTCCATTTGATCTGTGATGAATAATTCTTTCAATATAGGATATTGCCTCATTCACATTGAGATAATTTTGAAGTCTATTACCACTACCCCAAACATTAATTTGATTATTCAATATTGCTTGTTGTACATACTGTGGTATAATAGTATTTTCCTTCATGCCTTTACCATATAATGATGATAACCTTAATATAGCATAATTTTCATAAGCATTTACTATTTTTTCTCCCCATAATTTAGAAATAGCGTATTGACTTTCAGGATTTACGGAAGTAAATTCAGTTATTACATCCATATTTTTCCCATAAACTGAAGTAGATGAAATGTATAATATGAATGAATTAGGAAATAATTCTGCTACTTGCTTCGTAAATTTAACATTTGAAAAATAGAGCTTATCTCCATTTATCTTTTCATTTCCTGATTCAATAGCTGCATGGCACATAACTACTACATCTGGTTGCCCTATAATAGTATCTATTTTATCATATTCATATAACTCCACTTCCGGTGATAAAATAGTCTTACCAGAAGGGCCAAGTAATCCATAAATCTCATTAGTTTTTTTTAACTTTTCAGATAGCTTAAACCCTAAAAATCCAGTTATTCCAGTTATTAAAATTTTCACTTTACTTCTCTAAAAGATTAATTAAGAAATCTCTATTTCATCACTCTTTTTACCAAACAAAACTGAACGGGCCGGCAAGTGCACTTCCCCTGCCTGTGTGTCCTTCATAATAATGGCGCCTGCTGCCACCAGGGTGGCATCAGCAATATGGATATCATCTCTGAAGGTGGAATTAACACCTAAAAAACAATTGTTGCCAATGGTGGTAAAGCCCGAAATAACAACATGTGAGGTGATGAAATTGTGATCGCCAATCTGAACATCGTGCCCTATGTGATTGCCCGACCACAATACATTGTTAGAGCCTATTTTAACAAAGGGTTGTATGGTATTGTCTTCCAGTATCAGATTATTGTCGCCTATCCCTTCTCTACTCAAAAAATTGCAATTGGAACTGATGTAATTAGGAAGTGTATAGCCCATGGCTTTTAATGACAGGTACTTAGCTTCTCTTATTTTATTCATTTTTGAGTAGCCAATGCCAACAAATGCCGCATATTCTGCAGGAGGATGGGTGGTAGTCAATGTTTCGAATGCAAACACCTTTAATCCACAATATTCAGGCTCTGAAATATACGCTTGGTCGACAGCAAATCCGACTACTTCATACTCGCTATCAGTATCGAAATAGTGCATGGCCAGTTTGGCATTATTGGTATTGCCTACAATGATGATTTTTTTTGTTTTCATTTTGCAAATGTTTTTAAATATTCTTGGGTGTCCTTACCTACATTCATTATCATATCAATGATTGATACACCGTGTTCAAAAGGGCCGTATAACTGCGGATACTCTTTATACCCGGAATAATCAAAATAATTCAATTGTACCCCTTTGTCTGAAAATTTATCTTCCTCAATATACTGTTTGGCATTAGGTCCGGTAAAATATTGTGTGGCGCCTAATTCAACGCAAATATGCACCATTTTCTGAGTGCGGTCTTCGCACAGCACAAATTCTTCTGATCGCCTGTATGTTGTAGTAATACCAAGGAAATCACCTATGCCTTTCAAAAAATATTCATTGACCTCGGTGAGTTTGTCGAAATTGCAATTCATGTACAAGTTTTCCAACCAGTCTTTATTGTCTTTATAACATGCTGCATCTTTATAGTTTTGCTTGATAGACTCCCAATGGGAGCGGTTCCACGACTTATCTGATATCAGGGTTTCGTTTATTTTTTGAGTAAACTTGCCACTTACCTCTACGGGTATTGATAACCATTTTAAGCCTTGAGGGGTTTTAATATAGTTCCTGTTTCGCCAATCGCGTTTGGTGTATTGCATATCGTCATAAATGACGAATACATCTACCTGATTGATGCTGTCAAAATAACCCTTCCACGGGATATAATTGGATTGTGTAATGATACAAGATGTCATAGTATTATTTTTATTGTTCTAATTCTGCCAGTCCGATGCCTGTTTTACCATACGCATTGCCGTTGTATAGCATCATTAAACGATTGTTGTAATTAAAAACAAAAGGGTAACACACCATTTCGCTGTCCCAGCCTTCTGTTGATGGGGACAAATTGACCAATTCGTCTTTTCTATCCCAATTAAATCCATCGGCAGATTCAGCATACCCTATTCTGTATTTATCTGAGAACGGCCCTCCGCGGTAAGAGTACCACATGCAGTATTTGCCGTCCTTTTCGATGACACGAGGAACCGAAATGGCATACTCATTCTCATACTTAAATTCAATGGCAACATTGTTATTTCTTTCCCAATGTATTAAATCTTGAGAGGTGGCCCATTTGATGTGGTAATGGTGCATGATGTTGCCATCGTGATGATCCCAGCCGGTACACGACAAATAATAGATAATGTATTGATTGCCCTGGCGTATGATACAATTTGATGCTACAAAGTGTGGTTCGATATGGTTTCGGTCAATCACAGGGCCTTTGAATAGTTTGGTAAACGTTTTGCCATTATCAGCGCTTGTTGCTATGCCTATTGAATTTCTGAAGGGAACTGTTACCCCTAAATTCCAACCGATATAAAACAGGTACAGCAATCCGTCTTTCTCAATAACAGATGTCGGCATTATGCCGCTGTCATCAAAGCATCCCATTTCACCCGGTTCAAATAATAAATCGGATTCAGCCAAAACTGAATTAGTCGCCATATCGTAATCGATGTAAAATGGGACAGAGCGATTTTTATTGTCGCGGGCAGAGAAAAATATTCTGAACAATCCCTTATCATTCAGAGGATGCATGACAGGAACGGCAGCATAACCCGTAGCCCCTTTTGCTAATAAAGTGCTTTTATTAGGATTGAAAATTAACCCTAGTTTATTCCAATTTTGTAGCATTTTAAAATGTTTCTATTAATTTAAATTCTGAATACCCTGGGCAGAAAGTTGAAATTGGTTCTTTCTTAAAATACACATTGCGTTTGTAATGTTTTTTAATAAACATGATATAATTAGATTTGAAATTACTCCAATCCGCTTCATTATTCGGCAATATGAAGCTAATTATAGAATCTTTGCCAATAATATCATTCGTAAGGTTTTTGAATTGGGTGTTTTTGAATTGCAGTTTAACTGCAGGGTGCACTGAGAAAGACCCCATATCTATTATTTTAATTTTAGACCTTTTTTGCGTAGTAATTTGATATGGATTTACACCTTCAACAGGATAATAAGGCCATCTGATATACATTTTTTCAGTGCTATAAATATCCCGACAGATTCTTTGATCAGCATATTCCCTTCTATATAAAAGGTTTTTAGTCATTCTTTGGCCCGTGAAAAGCATAAGTAAAATTGCTGTTACAGTAAAAAGTTTGTGTGTCGATACATTCATTTTATCCATACTAAAATAGAATAGGAAAATAACACCTATAGATAACAACAAAAATGACATTCTAAAAGGGGGCAGCTTGAAAAATACAGCAATAATAAAAAATAGAGATAATGCAATTAAAAAATAGAGTCCAAATAATAACAAACTACTCTTACTAAAACTTGTTAAAACTAATACAATGCAGGCAATGATGAATAAGCATTTTATAGTGAAATTGTAATTGTATTGATTAAAAAAGTCGTGAATAAACGCTAATTTAAAATTATCACTTGTAACTGCTCCAGCCATATTGTGATTAATGATTTTTTGATTGAGATGCCCTGATTGATATAAAATAGAATCATTGAAAAACCAATTATAAAAAAGCGCGATTTCATGATTACTCCAACCCATTGCAGCAATTTCACTGTTAAATTCCTTTTTTTCTAATATATTGAAATCAACAATATTAGCTCTAAAAGTATTAAACTCTAAGAATTGATTTTCATTGGTATTCAATAACCTCTTATCTACTTGATTTATGATTAGTGGAATTACGATGACAAATGTTATGATTATGGTTTGCTTAAGCGCTTGCTTAATTTTTATACCTGAAAGCAATAATCCTACTCCATAAAAGGCTGTAAAAAAACAAATGACCATGGGTACTATGCTGGGTCTGATGCATGTAGCTATAATAATTAAAAGCAGCCCTGATGCAATGTCCCATTTATTTTTTTGACCAGCTAACTGCAAATAACCGCCCAAAGCCACTATACCGGCCACCATTGTAAACTGCAATTCGAGATAAAACTGCAACTCTATAAAAAATCCGGTTAATATTAATACCGCCCAGTAACCAAATGAATGGATACTAATATTTCTTAAAAGCCTGCTCATAATAATTTGGAATGAAACAAATATTAAAAGCACAAATATTGCCGTATAAATTTCAAAAGGAGAGGAAGAGAATGATTTGTAAAGTAAGACCATCAATAAACCCCATATTTTACTTGAAAATACTGTGAATGGTGTTGGGTTATCAAAAACTTCGTAGCCTGAATAAGCATACACCATGGCGATATCGTCATTGGTTTGAAATTTGGGATATAACAACAGTGATATACCGAGTATAAGGAGATTAAAAAGGAAAATAATCGTTCCTTTTTTAATCATGATTCGTTTAAATTTTTCAGACAATCCCACTTTTTATAATTGAAAATTTGGGTTTGAATTTGAGAAAAAACGATTCAAAATATTTGTAAGACAATCCAGCCATGAGAATTGTAATACTGAAACTCAATGGATAAATAATCCAATTTGATGGAAAGTTTAATGATTTGGCAATAACAATTGATATAATTATTCCAATTGGGTGATACATATAAAGTCCATAAGATATAGACCCAAGATAGTTCAAAAGTCTGTTTTCAAGTGATATTTTAATTTTCTTGTTTGCTGCAAAATTTACAATAATAATACCAAATAATGTTGCATATAAAACACTATGAATATAGTATGGAAAATAAATTCCTTTAATTAATAAAACAATTGCGATAACTATCACTATATAAAATAAAAATTTATTCAGGATATATTTATTTTCTTTAAATAATAATATTGCAAATAGGCCGCCTATGGCCATGCAATCTATTCTGAAGGTAGTCCAGAATGGTTCTAAAATGATTTTAAAGGGTATGTTATCAGAATACGATGATACAAAAAATTGGTTGATGATAGCATAGACAACAACAATCAAAACCATAAGTACGATTCTGTACTTTTTTATCCATTTGAGAAGCAAAGGCCAAATCAAATAAAATTGTTCTTCGGTGCCTATCGACCAGGTTTGTGATGCGTAAGGTATTATACCCCAGTATGCATTTACAAGATTTGGGAAAAATATAGCATATAAGAATAATTTTAATGTGATATTATCGTATATAACATCTTTCCCATAATCTGGCAAAATAAAAAAATCTATATTGGGTAAAACAAAAAAGGATAAAATGATAATTAAAAAATATAGCGGCCAAATTCTGAGAATTCTTCTTATATAAAACTTCCTAATATTAAATACCTTAAAATTCTTTTCTTCCGATAGCAATAGATAAGTTATTAGAAATCCACTTAGTACAAAAAACAATACTACACCTTGTTTTCCAATTATAAATATAGATTGGATTTTTTCCCAATAACTGTCAAGGTTAACAAGTGATTTTAATTGCTCAATATGATGAACAATCACCATAGCTGCTGCTATAAATCTCAACCCGTTGAGGTTTGGAAAATAAACTTTCTCATTAACCATTTAGCTGATCATTATCACAGATAAGACAAACACTATTTAACATTCCCAATATCATTGTTTCCTTATAAAAATGGAAATATGTCTTTTGTTATCGTACTTAGCAATTGGAAATGTTTTGATGAATTGACACTGATTCAGTACCGCATTTTTAAAATCGTGATTTGTGAAATAGGAGCCTTCGAACTCTAGCTCTAAAATAAAAATAACATCAAATTGTTGTTGATTCACTAATTCCAGATAACGCTTTTTCTCATTATCGAAAAGCAGCACATTGTTATCAGGCCAAAGTGGTAGTCCATTTATTCTTTGTGAAGGTACTTCCATTTCTAATGGCAAATCGGTGAAGTTTACCATTGTAAGCGGTGCTTTTTTTGCTTTGTACAAAGAATCTAAAAGTAACTGACAATATTTAAAATCACCGCTGTTCTCTTTATAGTTTCTATTTACGCCTGCTACCTTAAAATTGGTTTGATCTGTCTCTTTGGTTGTCATTAAAATCCCTTTTGGATAGAAATAGAAAATAGATTTGTAAACCTGACCCGCATTGTTGTACAAAAATAAAATCACTATAATATTGACACTCATGAAGGCAAACGTTTTATGCTTTAACAGCGCATATCCCTGTACTAAGATACTTGCTATTAAAAACGTTGCTGCATAAAACAAATAGGGGAAATTACTGGTGCTTAATGTGACAATATTTTGCAACCCAAGTCCGCAAAACAACAAGGTTGGAATAAAGTACAACAGGCTTCGTTGATGTGGTTGTTTGATATAACCATAAACCCTTAATCCAATATCCAATACTATGAGTAAAAGTATTTTTAGAAAATCGCCCTGCAGTATGTTTTTCATTATTTTGGTAAGCACGCTTTGTTTTAAACGATCGCCATTACCGAGATTGAACCAATAAAAAAAACGCTCTGTATCTATGATACTTAAAAATATTAAAATGAATAGTGTTAATGATGATACGAAAACCCATAGTTGAATATATGTGCGTTGTACAATAGAATAAAAAATGAATACTGTTGTTGTGATTAAAAGGCAAAATAAACCATAGTCTTGCTTTACCTGAGCACATAAGAAAACAAATAGAGCGGTAATAACAGCATGAATGATTTTTGATTTTTGTTCAGTTGCATTGATTGCTTTCATCAACCATGCCAATGCGCCTATTTCATAAATAAGAAACTCCGTATTGTAAAACTGTGCTTTGGTATTCAAAGTAACAAAAAAAGCTAGTGTCAGAATCGTAAATCCTGTTGCCAGTTTCTGAATAATTTTATCTTCAAATAGTGCTTTGAATAACTGATAGGTTAGGTACATCAATAGCACATGCTCTATACCTTGCATGATGTACAAGGAGTTATAATTGGGTCCGAACAAAACAAAAGACAAATAGGGCATCAAAAAACTGCCCAGCCCTGTTGGTATGCCAAAATCTTTATAGGGCTCATAGCCGTTATACATCAGCCAGGTGCCGTTAAAAGTAATAGAGTAATCTTCCCAGTCGATTGTAGGTAGAATAAACGGTAATGCAACAAACAATACTCCAATAGCTACTATCATGATCAATTGAAAATTGACCAGTCGATTGATTTGCATCACTGACAAATCAAATCGATAGTATTTATTGTTGGGTTCTGTCATCTGTTAAATATTAATATACTTACAAAGCAGGTTTGAATTATCTGCTTGTTTTCAACCTGAATTTTATTTTATCAATCATCAAACTCATTTGATATCGACACTCAAATAATGTTGATCGCATCATTGCTTTTGAAACAGGCATTTTCATATCCTTGCGAATGGCTTTCAATGGTTTTTCAACATTTTCAGCCTCCAACCAATTGAAAGATTCTTCTACCTTTTGAGTAACTGATTCGTGTTGGGTATTGGTGCTGATATCGCGCAGTTTTTCATTCAACTCTTCCTGTGATGCTACTGCAAAAAAAGGCAAATGAACGCGCTCGCTATCGGGTGCCTTGAACCACTGCAGAACCGGCTTTTTCAGGGCCACATATTCGGCAAATGAGGTGTACGTGATCATGTTGTGATGCAATTGTCCCACACATACATCGGCTATTGAAATACCGTACATATAATCCTTTCTTTTGCTCACCGAAAACCATACAACATTGTCCTGAAGCCCCAAACTGTCAATCAATTGCTTTGACTTGTCTACGCCATTGCCGTAGTTAAATGTAATCAGTCCAACCCGCTTATCTGTTAGGTTGTTTTTCAAATCATTCAGTGCATGTATCAGTTTATTGTTGCCTTTCTGATGCACCTCATCGGTATCCTCGCCCCATTCGTGACGTATATGGTGAAAAATCAATACATCAAATTTAGATCTAACCTGATCAAACTCTCCTTTTAATACTGATTGTTCCAAAATGCGTTTATCGTGCCAGAATCTGGTATACAAATACGGCAATGCTTCAAACCTGTGCCCGGTAAAACCAATTTTAATCAGCGCATTTTCAATGGGCAAAGGGGCCATATTCATGGATAAGTTTTTAGCATACTTAATGCCGTAAAACTGTAAATCAGCCAAATACTTTTCTTCAGTTCGCCAGGTGGAGCCACTTCCGTAACTGTAATTTGAAAAAGGGTAATGGGATAGATCTGTTGCAGCTGAATAAAAAACATTGAGTGGCTTTCCTATTCTTAATGCTATTGCAGGTCCATATTCGATGCCAAGCATATAATCGTATTGTCCAAATTCAGCTTTCAGTTTCTTCCTGCTGATTTTTACAATATCTGTTTTGTTTAAAGGGAATTCCTTTATCTTAAAATTGAGTTCGCTGTAAGAGTCGGAATGCGGATGAAAATGCGCGTACTCATCAATCAGATACAATGTAACATCATGTCCTTCGTCTGCCAAATAACGGCAAATTTGGGTCATGATATTATTCATGTTATATAAGCAGGCGACTTTCAATACTGTGTTGTTATTATTGGATCTTGCTCCATTTGCTACTAGCCAATGCCGGTGCTACAACCCATTCATAAGGGTAACTGTCTGCTGCATTTTTTGCTGCTTTTATAACTTCAAATCCCAGAATATTTTCCTGATAATCCATGGTATAATAGGTGGTGGCATTATGCACACCTGCGCTTGCTAAAAAACCTCCCGGCAACAGTTGATTGTCAATCTGCACTTCAAAGATATTCTCGCCTGATTGTATAGACATTACCTGATTGTGATAGATATTCAATGCATGAAATAAAATGCTGCCATCCTTATCGCTTATCTTGATGTCTAATGATGCTTTTGGAATATCGATACTTGAATTAACATACAGTCGTATTCTTACCGGTGAACCGTATAAAACTGATTCTGTTGTATTGCCTTCATCATTCAATAGTTGTATTCGTTTGATAAGGGCCTCACCTGTACCGGTGCCCTTCTTATCAATCACTATATCACCGTCATTATCAGTGGTATTGATCTTTAAATAGCGTGTAACACAATCATTGATATTGCCTTGATAATCGAGTGTGCCATTTTTCATTACTATGCCTGTTTGACAAAGTGATTTAACAGCACCCATATTATGACTCACAAATATGACCGTTCTACCCTGGCCACTTACATCTTTCATTTTACCAAGGCATTTCCTCTGGAATTCAATATCGCCTACAGCCAATACTTCATCCACAATCAGTATCTCGGGTTCGAGATGGGCTGCAACAGCAAATGCCAAACGCACATACATACCCGAAGAGTAGCGTTTAACAGGTGTATCAATGTATCTGGCAACACCACTAAAATCTACTATTTCATCAAATTTAGAATTGATTTCACTTTTTGTCATACCTAGGATGGCACCATTCAGATAGATGTTTTCTCTCCCTGTTAAATCGGGGTGAAATCCTGTTCCTACTTCTAACAAACTCGCTATACGGCCTTTCACTTTTATACTGCCTACACTGGGTGCTGTAACCCTCGAAAGCATTTTTAACAATGTGGATTTGCCTGCGCCATTCTTTCCTATTACACCGAGCACTTCACCCTGTTTCACTTCAAAATTAATATCTCTGGCTGCCCATACGATATCGCCTTTGCGCGCTTTTTGGGTGCGGTCGTTTTCGGTAATCAATCCATCATCTTCTTGTTTACCCCTTATTTTGCGAATAAATTGCTTTATTTCACCGGCAAAAGTACCAGTACCTATTTCTCCCAGGCGGTACTGTTTTCCGAGGTTCTCGACTTTTATAACGACATTATCACTCATACTGTATCCATAAATGT
>JAZKEQ010000041.1:0-63506 GCA_040386935.1 Bacteroidota bacterium
CAGGAAACTTACAACCTGATGCAGGATTACTACGTCTCAAAAAATTTACAAAAAGTTCAAACCCTTATTTTAATGACAGATGAATACGCCCATTTTTAAATTGCTTTTCCCTGTTGCCCTTGTTGTTTGTCTGGCAGCATGCCAAAAAGACAAATACACCCGCTATGAAATCGTTGAAACACCTTCATACGGCAACAATCTGAATAAAGATAAGGATAAAACCAATATTGAATTTCACAGCATCCTTACCACCAATTTATTTCAAAAACCATCCTCTATCAATGAGTTGACTAGAACGGACAGGGTGATACAAAGTTGTGGCGACAAAACACTCATCAACGAAGTGATCATCAGTAATTATATGAACTCAGGCATGGTCAAATTGCCTTCGCGAAAAATGATGACCGACAGCACTGAACGGTTTGTTGAAGAAACCTATGTGAGGTTCTTTATCCGCAGACCAACTGAAGCTGAAAAAACCTGGTTCATCAATTTTATTAATGCCAATAAATCGAATCCAAGTTTCTCCCCTGAATTAGTGTATACGGCCTTTTCCGCTTCCGATGAATACATGTTCTATTAAAACAATTGTACAAAATGAAAAGAAGAGAATTTGTAAAGAAAACAGCAGCGGTTACTGCAGGAGGTATTATTCTGCCTTACTTGTTGCCTTCAGGTAGAATATTTGCCCGTACCAATGCACCATTGGCCGACCATGTTGTGTATGTATTATTTGGTGGGGGTTTGCGTCAGCAGGACTCAATTCTGCAGCGCTATCTAGCTGATAGTCAGGGATTCAATGTAGAAGGTAATATCTTGTACAATTTATTGGAAGGTGCCCCTCCTGCAAGCAAAGTCGCCTATGGCACGACACCTGCAGGACAGCCGGATGGCATTCAACCAATTCCAAAAATATTATCTCAGACCATACAAAAACAGGGAACCATTTTTGCCGAAATGAAAGCAGTTTCAGGTGGCCACTATGGCGGATTAAATTCATTAATAACAGGCTCCAGAGTAGAAGGTCAGGGTTTGAAAGTGAGACCTGTTAACCCTACAATTTTTGAATACGCCAGAAGATTTGGCGGTTATAAAGCCACTGATACCTGGTTCATCGGCAATACCATCGGCAATTCGGTACCCTTACTGAATTCGAGTAAACATCCTGACTTTGGGCTGCCTTATGGTGCTAATTTTTTTGCACCAAATATCACCTTTGGTTCCGAAGGATTTGCTACATTATCAAAAGCAAAAATTTATCACCCTCAGGAAGAACTGGACCCTATTTATAAAATGAAAAACTTCCTTGATAATTCATTTAATATTAAAAAGGGAGATATGCCGGGTATTCGCAATACAGATGATGAACGTACACGGATAAAAGAATTTATTGCCGCTACATTCCAGCGTCAGGCTGCCGGTCAATTGCCTATGCCGCCTGTAGCTGGTGGAGATGGTACAACAATTGGATATGCTGCTGAAATATTAAGAGTTTTCAAACCCAAATTACTGGTTGTCAATATGAGCAGTATCGATGGCTGTCATGGCAATTTCACGGGTTACCTTCAATCTATGCACAGAGCCGATCACGCATTGGGTTTTCTATGGAATTACATACAAACCCAGATACCCGACATGAGTGGTAAAACTGTGATGTGTTTTGTGCCAGAATGTGGCAGAAATTTACAACACAATCCGATATTAGACGCCAACGACTGGTATGGCTACGACCATGGCGACCAGAATTCATTGCGCGTATTCGGTGGTATGGTAGGTCCAAATGTACAGAGCAATCTGATGGTGGGCTCAGAGTCTAATCCCGTTGGTCGTGTTACCGACTTTAATTTAACTATTGCAGAAATACTTGGCTACAAAAGCGATGTACAAGGTGCCGGACTGATAGATCCTGATTCAAAAAGTTTATTTGACAGAATATAGATGAAACAACCATCCATTATCATAGCATTGGTATTGCTTATCTGTTCGTCAGTAATTACAGGTTGCAAAAAAAACAAAGGGAGTGATAATCCTTTTGACGACTGGACTACGAACGATCGCGGACCTGTAATGCAAGACCTAAGTATCGACCCCAATTCAATAGCAGGTTTACATAAAAATATTTTTAAACCAACATGCGCCAATAGCGGTTGTCATGACGGCAATTTCGAACCGGATTTCAGAAGCATAGAAAGCGCTTATAATTCCCTTATCAACCGAATGGCAACGAATACTGATCCACAAAATCCTCAATTTACAAAAAGAGTTGTTCCTGGAGATGCAGCCAACAGTATGCTGCTGCACCGTATCAATACATTTATTCCGGGCACACAGGGAAAAATGCCCCTATCATATGACCCGGGTAGCGACTGGCCTACTAAAAAAGCAGAATACATTCAAAACATTGTCACCTGGATTAATAATGGCGCAAAGGACCAGTTTGGCAACAGTGCCTTAAGTTATGATTTTCCACCTCAAATGGCCGGCCTGATTGCTTTTGCAGATGGATCATCAACACCATTGCCGCATTCCGGTTATAATCCTGTAGAAATACCTGCAGGCACCAATACTGTTAAAATAATGGTGGCCTATACAGATGATAAAACAGCTGTCAACCAATTTGGCACAACAACACTTAATTATTCATTAAATCCAAATAGCTATACCGGCTCCGAATCACCGATGTCGGTAGAAACAAATCCTGTGAGTGCAAAAGGATTTCTTGGTACTAATGTCGACTACTGGCATAGCATTACATTAACTGTGAGTACAATGGGTGCCGCACCAAATGATGTACTTTGGATAAGAACAGAAACAACTGATAATGTCAATCCTGCTATTTATATTCCTTCGGTACCCAGTTCATTCAATTCAAAAAAATATTTCGCCATTCGCATTAAATAAATGAACAAAAATATTGCATATTCATTTGCCTTCCTTTTGTGTCTGTTAAGTTTTGTAACAGGTTGCAAGAATGATGAATTAACAGGCGACAGTAATGTCCCTTTTATCAAAATGGTGGGTGTGTCAGCTACTAGTGTTTTACAATTCAAAGACAGCTTGGCAATTATTATTGAATACGCTGACGGAGATGGGGACATTGGTGCTACAAATCCCGATCAGAACGACATACAAATAAAAGATAAACGCTTATCAAAAGCTGATTATTATTTTATTAAACCTCTTTCGCCACCGGGCACAACCATCAAAACAAAAGGGACTATTGCCATACAGATGAAAAATGTATTTCTTTTAGGTACAGCCAACAGCGAAACTACCACATTTGAAGTTAAACTCAGGGACAGAGCAGGCAATTGGAGCAACAGTGTTTTCACACCCACTATCACAATTACAAAATAAGTGAACCGGCCAATAATATATAATCCTCTCTTACTAAAATCTTTTTTTCAAAAAGGGGCTTTGTTATTGCTCATATTGGTTATGTCCTTTTCTTTATCAGGACAAACAACTTATAAAATGTCTAATAATAAGGTGTATGATTGTCGTGGTAAATTGACCGACAGCGAAGGTAATAAAGTGAACACCAGTTGGTATGCCAGCAATGAAGATTATATTTTCACGATTTGTGTGAGCGGTGCCAGCAGAATCAATATCAAATTTTCAGGTACTTTTAATGTTGAAGCGCTTGCTGATTTCATTAAAATATATGATGGAAAAGATACGTTTGCAACACTCATCAAAAAGTGTGATAACAATGCCAAACCAACGGGCACTATTTCGACAACAGATAGCTGTGTGACTTTTTATTTTCACTCAGATAAATTTGTCAATGGCGATGGTTTTGAATTGTCTTGGGAAGCAAAAATAACATCTGTTCCTCAACCAAAATTTTCACCCATCACCGACCCTACTTGTAATTCAACTAAAATACGCGTTGTGCTCGATCAGCGGTTCAATTGCGACTCCGTTAAAGCCAAGAATTTTAAGTTGACAGGTACATTGTCTACCGCCATAACAAATGTAACAGGCATTAGCTGCGACAGCAAAAACGAAACCAATACATTCGATGTAACTTTTGCTTCAGGTTTGAATAAAAGTGGCAATTACACCCTCGATTTCAACTCAACTTTCAAAGATAAATGTGACAGCATTTGGAAGATAAATGCAAAGCTCAATTTTAAAATCACAGATTGCCCAATCAAAGTGGTATTAACAGCTGCAAAAGACACCATTTGCAAAGGCAGTTGTACCATCCTTTCGGCAGTAGTAACAGGTGGTAATGCCGCCAATTACTCCTACACTTGGTTGAGTGGCGGTTTAAGCGGGAAGCCCCCTCACAATATTTGCCCTACAGCAGATACTCGTTATATTTTACAAGTATCCGATGGTGTATCTGTACCGGGAAAAGACACTGTAGACATCGTTGTTGTTACACCACCCATTGCCCAAAACGATACCACTGTTTGCCAGTCGAGTGGACCATTTAATCTTACTGCTACACCTGCAGGTGGCAAATGGTCGGGTACAGGCATTACAAATACCACTAACGGCACATTCAATCCCGGAGTTTCAGGTAGCGGTGTATTCACTGTTTCGTATAAAATTGGCAATTGTTCCGACAATGTAGTTGTTACTGTAAGAGCAATCAATGCGGGGCCACCAAATGCTGCTTGTCCTAATTCACCTCCTTTCATGGTCTCCAATTTTTCGCCACCGGGTGGCACATGGAGCGGTTCTAATATTACAAGTGCAGGCATGATTACTCCTCCGGCAAGTTCCGGAAGTTTTATTGTTACCTATTCATGGAATGGTTGCACCTCAAATAAAACAATCAATATTGACGGCATTGTTATCCCTCAAGCAGACACCATTTGCAAATCAAAACCAATAGATACAATTGCATTTTCACCCGTAGGTGGTGTGTGGACCGGTCCGGGTCTTACTAATAATTTGAAAGGCATCAGTGTTCCATACAATGCAGGTCCTGGTAATAAATTATACATCTATACAATTAATGGTTGCAGGGATACTCTGAAACGATACATCAGAGAAGCAGATGCCAGGTGGGATGAAATTGCTTGTCCTGATGCAGGCCAACGCCTTTTACCTGCGGGGTTGCCGGCCGGTGGTTTTTGGAAAGGCAAGGGCATGTACGATACACTGGCAGGTATTTTTGATGCCGATACATTTAGAGTGCCCGGTAAAAGTACCTTTACACAGGTAACATTGATTTATACAACACCAGATGGATGCAAGGATGATAAAATTATGTATCTGCGATATACGAGGTTTTATACCGATACTGTGAAAAATTGCGTGAACGACACTGCATACTTCATGCGTTATCAATATCTCCAAAATGATCCTTGGAATATCATGTTTACAGGTAGTTCCGGCATTGTCGGTAATTCTATTTATTACCAAAAATTCAGCCCATCATTGGCAGGTAGAGGCACCTATCAAGAAATAGTAGGCGATGCCAATGGCTGCAAGGACACCATTATTATACAAATTTACCCTAGAGCTCGCATTCAAAAAGATACCACATTTTGCATAGCTGACGATCCATTTAAACTTTATAACGGTGAAGGCAAAGGTACTTTTTCGGGTCCTGGTATTACCAATGCCACAACGGGTATGTTCAGTCCTTCGATAGCTGGAGCGGGTAATCACATCATTTATTTTACATTGCCCGGTAAATGTCGCGATACCATCCGCTTAAGAGTGAACACATTGCCAATTGTGAAGATAAATGGGCTTTCAACTTTTTATTGTTTCAGAGATACGATGATTCCATTGAGTCTTTCTCCTTCAGGCGGCACTCTTACAGGTAAAGGCATTATTGATTCAACATTTCATCCAAGAATTGCAGGTACAGGCAACCATACCATTACCTACCAATATGGTACCGGTAAATGCATCAATAAAGATGTGATAGACATTAGTATTGGTGATACACTTAAATTAAATTTATCTGCAGATAAGGACACCATTTGCATAGGCGCTACAGTAACACTGACTACTCAATCTACCGGTGGTAGCGGCATGTACGATTTGCGATGGAATAGCGGACAACAAAATGTCAGTGCTATTTTTGTTTCACCAAAAGTTGCAACACTATATACCGCCACCCTTAGAGATGGTTGCAGTGATTCTGTTGTCAAACAACATTTTGTTTATGTGCATCCTCAATTATACAGCAGTAGCACAACCAGTACTATTCAATGCTATGGCAACATGGGATTCATCGATCTCAGAATGAAAAATAGTGGTGTATTTACCTACAATTGGAACACTTTACCTCCTCAACAAACAGCTTATATCGCAGCACCTGTAGGTAATACCTATAAAGTGAATATTAAGAACACTGTTACAGGTTGTACTTATGATACAATGGTGAATATTCCCGGCTATAAACGCATCAGGGCATATTTTTCTTTCTCGCCTAACGACCGTTGTTTGTACAGTACCAATGCCGAATTGCAAATCATCAATCTTAGTGAGGGTGGCATTACGGGCTATTGGGATTTTGGAGACGGCACCGTATTGCCTTATGACCCAACCACCAATCCTACGCATTTGTATGACGGGTTGAAGGAAAACTACAAAGTGAAACTTGAGATAACAAACGATGGCAATTGCAAAGACAGTTTTAGTGTGAATATTTGTGTAATTGACACCGTTACTATCGTGATGCCTACGGCATTTACACCAAATAATGACGGCATGAATGATGTCTTTAAAATTGAATCAACCTCGCTTGCAAAAGCAACGATGACAATCTATAACAGATGGGGTGAGAAAGTATTTTTCAGTGATGATCCTTCTATTGGCTGGGACGGCACGTATCAGGGAAAAATATGCCCGACTGATTATTATGTTTACTACATCAGTTACAAAGGCAAAAAAACTGCCATGCGTTATTCAAAAGGTGTCTTATTCTTAATCAGATAATTACATTTTTTTTGGTTCCTAAATTACGGATAACCATTTAGTTGTCATATCTTTGCAGCCAACTAAAACTAGAAGTTCTGTATTTCACAAAATACAGAAACGTCTGTTTATTTCGATATGGACAAGAACTATTTTTTTGAAAACCATCAATTGAGAATGGAGATTATAGATGGGATTCTACACGCACATTACAAAAAAGGTTTTAAAATTACACTTGAAGATGCCCGTTTTTTAGTCACAGAAAGATTAAAATTATGCGAGGGTCGGGAATACCCTTTTATTATTTATGATGGTGGTGTTATCAGTATGGATAAAGCTGCAAGAGATTTCTTGGCATCTGTTCAGGGTACACAAGGTATTAAGATTGCTGCATTTGTAGAAAATTCTTTGTTCAGTAAAATGCTCATCAATTTTTTTCTGACAGTCACCAAACAACGGATTAAGGGGAAAGCATTTGATTCAGAAGAAAAAGCGCTGGAATGGATAAGGCTGCATGAGCAGGCTATTTAATATTGGGTAGATTTCTCAATGTATGCGTCTAATCTTTTATCAATGACCATTGAAAGATTTTAATGAGCTGCCGTTTTATTTTTTAATACATCCAACATCACATCATAAAATGGTGTTGGAATATGCAATTTAAGGCCTTGTTCTACGATATAGCCTGTTAAAGAAAGATACTCTGTTTTACCCCCATTTTTAAAATCACTGTGCATGGATGAAGTGGTATCATAGGGTTGCTGTTCCATTTTTTTTATAGCCCGGTCTATCATATCATCCGGTAATGGAATAGAAAGCCCTTTCGCAATTGCAATGGCTTCTGAAAGTAAACCTATCAGTTGATTTTTCAATACATTGTTTTCTAATAACGCCCCTATGGATTTATCAGCACAACTTGTAAGGGTTGCAATAGCAGAAATGAATACAAATTTTTCCCAAATCGTTTGGGTGATATTTTCTGGAATACTGCTGTTGATACCTGCACCTTTTAAACAATCATTTAAACCAGCTAAAACATTTGCCGGTATGGTTGATGAACCGAAATAAAGGACGTGACTGGTACCACTCATTTTGATAATGCCTGCTGATTCTCTTCTTGAAACAATGTAAATACAGCCTTCTGCCACCATGGCTTCAGGAAACATTTGTTGAATGATATCAGTATTATTCACCCCATTCAAAAGTGGCAAAATGAGTGTTTGAGGACCAATAATATTGGCTATATTGGAAAGACTCTCCTGCAGATCATAACTTTTTACTGAACAAATAACAATATCTGCTTCACTAATCCCTTTTGCAGTTGATGCGACAACATCCGGAAAAACAGTAAAATTTTCTGATAGGGTCATCACTTGAAGGCCTTTTTCATTGATAATAGCTTCAGTTGAAGGTCTTGCGATAAACACAATTTCATACTTATCCCCTTTCGCGTAAGCCCTGGCTAACAAGCCGCCTAAATAACCACCAACGCCACCGAGACCCAATACCACAATGCGGATTTTTCTGTTCATTGATTACAGCTTTTTTTAGATAGAATAATTACACAAATATATCTCTAATTCGAGTTTAAACAGCAAAATAAAGCATCATTTTTTTGTTAAAAATTTATTGGTTTTTTAGTCCCTAAATACTGATTTGATGACATCAATAATCTGGTTAAATTACTTCAAGAAATAACTCCAACAACTATAATAAAAAACAATAACCTGATAGAATGCCTGATTAGTTAAGGCATGCCATTTACTTTAATTTTGCAATATGAAAGTAGAAATATGGTCGGACATTATGTGTCCGTTTTGTTACATAGGTAAACGCAAATTTGAATCAGCGCTTGAGCTATTTGAACATCAAAAAGACATCGAAATAGAATGGCGCAGTTTTCAACTTGACCCTAGTACTGTAAGTCAACCGGGCAAGGATGTTTATTCCTATTTAGCAGAACGCAAAGGGCAAACCCGTGAATGGTCAGTTGACATGCATCGCAATGTAGTAGAAATGGCTAAAAATGAGGGTTTGGAATACAACTTTGACAAAGCTGTAATTGCCAATTCTTTCAATGCACACCGCTTGATACAGATGGCCAAACAACAAGGTCTTGGTGACAAGGCAGAAGAGCTGTTATTTAAATCCTATTTCACAGATGGTAAGAACACTGACGATGCAAACACATTGGCAGAGATTGGTGAAGCTATTGGACTTGACAAGGCCGCTGTATTGGAAATGTTATCGGGTGACACTTACACCAACGAAGTGAATCAGGATATAGCCGAAGCACAACACATCGGTGTAAGAGGTGTTCCTTTCTTTGTTTTCGACAGACGCTATGCCATATCAGGTGCACAGCCTTCTGAAGCATTTCTTCAAACACTGCAACAGGCTTATTCTGAAAGCAAGATGGTATAACTAGCGGATGATTACTTTCTTGACTGCAACCTGATCACCACTTGTAAATTTAAACAAGTAGAATCCTTGAGGTAATTGCACCTCAGAAAGATTATCACCTTCAACAATTTCTTTACCGGTAATATCTAAAATCTGTAGTTTGAAAATAGCTTGTGTTCTGATTTGCACCTTACCACTGCTTGGATTAGGGAAAATACTAATTTCATTTGCTGTAGTAAATTCCTTCAACCCTGTTTTATAGACGTTTAATTCCTTTGTAAGTGTATCGGAACAAAGTTTATATAATGTTACATTACAGGTAATTTGTGTGGTATCTAATAGTTTAAATTTAATGCCTGTTGGCTGTTTATAATTTGAAGTTTGTCCATTGCCAAAATTCCAAAATACCTTGTATTCAGTAGAATCAAATCCATTGACATTGAGGGTAAAATCGAAAACTGAATCTGTGCCGAAAACCTTTACCCATTGAAAATCAAATACAGGTGTACCAAGCACAAGTATAGCGCATGAATCAATATTGGCACACTTTGTTAATGGATTAATGTATAAATATTTAATGGAATATTTTTTTTCTCCATCAGCTGCAAATGCTTTATCTGGATAAAATTTTCCTGAATCTACAAATTTACCAATCCAAAATCCATCAGGACTGCTGTTAGGATAGTTAGATTGCAATGTAAAAGGAGAGGATTTGCTGCACAGAGTATCACGGCAATTTGTATTTACGTAAGGTAATCCATTGACATTTACAATTACACTGTCGGTAAAGGTGCAACCACTGGTAACATCCTTAAATTTAAGCAGATACTGACCACCATTAGGTGAAATAGTAGCAGGATTGAAGTACTTCTGATTTTTAACACTGTTATTAATTGCCATTTTCACCAGGTTGTTATTCATATCGCGTGAATTACCATACTCAACACATTCCCATGTGCCAGTAATAATGGGTTTTCCAGTACTTTTATCAACTACAAAACTATCGAGTGCTAATAATGGATAGTTAATACATTGACTTGGTATTGATTTAAATTTGATTTTAGGTGGATGCACTACCGTTACTTTTACAGAATCACATTTCTTACAACCTGTAGTAGCATTTTGGAAACAATACTCCAAAATATAATCGCCTGATTTTTCTGGTTCAGTTATCTGGCCCGGATCCATATAAAATTTTATTGGGACAGCGCCATTATCGCTTATAATACTATCCGGATCAACACCTGAATTTTGAGGAACAGTAATACAACGCCATGATTGAATTCCGCCTATTCTATTACCAGTACTAGGCTGTGAAACTAAATTATCGAGGGGTATCAATCCTGCTTTTTGACAAAAAATACCATCATTCATACTCACAATGGGGGTTTGATTGAGGCGTATTGCCTTGCACTCATGATTGTAACAACCATACTGGTCGGTATAGTGGTAACAAATGGTATCTTTCAAACCAACAGAAGGTACCTGACTATTACTGATGTTCTTTTGAAAATCATAAATAAAATCAGCAACGCCAACGGGGCCGCCTGTAATCCAGCTCGGATTTTTATACTTTTGATAATAGGTTACTTCTACACTATCAGGCAAGGCAAGTGCAACCTTCCGTTGTGTTAAATTGATAGGTCCACCCATATAACACAAGCCCGCCAACGGATTGTATTTAAAAGTTGGCAATGCTCTTGGCGACATTTCCACTGTGTCGTCATCAATAAATGTTCCTTTGTAGGTAACTCGTGTAACTTTCAATATAAACTGTTTCACATCCATTGACAGGATTCGCATTGACAACGATGATTTATTTGATAAAACCGTTGAAGTTTCACCATCCCGCCACTGATAGGTGCCTGTATCTTTGGGATCAAGACCTGTGCCTTCTAATTTCAATGTATCACCAAAACAGATTGATTGATCAGAACCGGCATTTGAAGTAACCTGGGCATTTGTGTAAACCGCAGTAAAAATAAAAATGAAAAGCGGAAGTATATATATTCTCATAACCATATAGACGAAGTTACGATAAATTATGTGGCATCAATATACAATTTGTAATAAGCTGTCATTAATTTGTAACATTTGGCAACAAAATTCACAACTTCTTGATTAAAAACCATTTATATTTTTTCTGTTTTATTTGTTACAATTGTAATAGCCTGTATTTTCAAGGTAATTCAAATTTTTAGACAGTTGTGTTAATTAGTGTAAAAAATACTATATTTGTCTTTTATTTTTAATTATGAGACTTATTAAAATTATTGTTGTTTCCATTTTGTTTTATCTGCCATTTGCAGCCGAAGCTTCGCATATGATGGGTGCTGAAATCACCTACAGATGCTTAGGAAATAAGCAATATGAGATCACGGCAAGGGTCTATAGAGATTGTAGAGGCATTCCGTTTAATAATCCAAGTATTACAGTTACTGATTATAATGGTAAAACTATTTCATTGAGTTATACACGTGTCTCTATTGAAGATATTACTCCAAGATGTGATGATTCAAGCACCGGTCCATGCAATCCATCAAATAACACTGTTAGTAATGAAGGGGTGGAACTACATACTTTTTTAGACACCATTGATTTTTCAGTTTCACCTTATAATTATTTCCAAAACAATGGTGTTTGTAAAGTGTATTTTACTTTAGAACAATGTTGTAGAAATGGGGACATTACCACCATTAATCCAGGCAATTTCTATATTGAAGCGATGTTAGATATTTGCAAATCTAATTTCACTAATACCTCCCCGCAATTTAAAGGCAGAAACGTATTATTTGCGAATTGCAACTTTCCTTTCAGACAAAATTTAGGTGCTAAAGATTTTGTGGAATATGACTCAGTCTCCTTTGAATTAGTTAACCCTTTAAATGCTGCGAATACTAATGAAACATATAATGGTTCATTTTCGCCAACTGTCCCTATGTCTCCTTACTGCGTTCCTTCTAGTGTTATTAATTGTAAAGCCGTTCCTGGCGCTACACCCCCACGCGGTTTTTATTTTAACAATCAAAATGGTGACCTTATATTCACACCTACAAAATGCAATGAAGTGGGAGTTATATCCATGCAAGCAACCGAATACCGCAAAAACAGTTCTAGTGGCCAGTGGGAAATTGTAGGTTACATTAAAAGAGATATTCAGATTGTTGTTCAGTCACTGAATCTCTATAATAAAATACCACAAGTAAAATTATTAGCCACTTACAATTTTACAACTAGAAAAAAAACCTGTATTGATATAGCAACATATGATACAGCAGCAAATGGAGCGACATCAAATAATAAAGGTGATGCTACTACGCTTTCTATTATAGAATTACCCCTGGGTGCTACTTTCGCCTATGTAGATTCTTCAGCCCGATTGAAAAAAGGAAGACTTTGCTGGCAACCGCATGATTCCATTTATTTGAAGCTTAAAACTACAAGTAAATTGATCCCGCTTACTGCTGAGGTAAAAGACAACTTTTGTTACACCCCCGAAATTGTTCAAAAAGGATTTAACATCAGGTTATTGGCGCCCGACTCATCCGGTTATTTAGGAATAAATACCTTCATTGATCGGGATAAAAATGGCATTAAAAGCACAGGTGAGAAAAACAGATCAGTGGGTTTGAAATTTAAAGATAAATATTCTGCCTATTACATTGCAACAGATACAGCCGGCTTGTTTGGTGATTCAATTGGAATTGGCAATGTTACCATTGGTGTTGCCCAACACCCGTATTACGAGGCCACAACAAAAGACACTACCGTTAAAATAAAAATGGACAGCGCCCATGCGCTTAGTTTTGGTTTTATCAATAAAGCGGGCATTTACGGCCGTATTTATGAAGATGCAAACGGCAACTGCAAATACGACAAAGGCGAAATGCCTTACTCAGGTTACAAAGTATTTACTGACAGCAATAAATATGTTGGTATTTCAGATAAAAACGGTGTGTATTATATCAAAGCACCGGCCGGTTCTTATACACTTACTTGTGATTTCAAACCACTTTTTGTCTCTGTCAATTGTCCTGTTGCCAAAACAATCAGTATTAGTATCAATGGCGATTCTGCCTATTTAGACAACGATTTTGGTGTTTCAAAAAACAAGGATTTTAAAGATGTAAGTGTCGGTATCCATGTGGGCAGATTGAGAAGAGGTTTTGGGGGCAAAGTAACTGTTATGTGCACTAACAATGGTTTTGTTACACGCAAAAACGTTACATTGCAACTACCTGTAAATAGCAACTTTGGGCTTTATTACAATAGTACTTTATATGCGAATGCCGGAACCACTGCCAGTATTGCCATTGATTCAATATTGCCTTCACAAACCTTTAAAAAGACTTTTGATTTCTTAGTAGATGCCAATAAATTCCAATCTAAAGATGAAATATGCTTCACCCTAAGAACCGATAGCACAGCAACTGCAGAAGATTCACTTAAAGCTGATAACACAGCAATAGGCTGCAGAATTGTAGATGCGCCTTATGACCCCAATAACAAATTAATTACATCTGACACCGCAAAAACAACGCTAGATAGATCCATTAATTACACTGTACAGTTTCAAAATACCGGCACAGATACAGCAACTAGAGTAGTTGTGAGAGATACCGTTGACACCAAATACCTGAGTCTTGATTTATTTAACCTCGACTGGAGCGATTATCCTTGCGAAACAATTATTGAAGGCAATGTGATTCATTTTATTTTTGACAATATCAATTTACCAACCTTTGCTAAATCAGGTGACAAGAGTATAGGCGCTTTCAATTTTACACTCGGTTTAAAACCTAATATTGCAGTAGAAACAGCCGTGAAAAATAGTGTCGCCATCTATTTTGATTTTGAAAAACCTGTTATAACTAAACCTGCCATCGCTACTATTAACAACCCAATCACAATTAAAAAAGTGAATGCAAAATCATTCTGTGTCAATGTTGCCAACCGCATTGCCTTTAGCAGTCGCGTTGCGTTGCAAACAGGCAACAAAATGATTGTTGAATTATCAGATGCCAATGGTTCGTTTACTTCACCAATTGCCTTGAATTCAAAATTCAGTACATCAATTACTGACAGCTTGGATTTCACCCTTCCAAAAGGATTGAATGGCGGCAATCACACCCTTAGAATACGCAGTACAAACCCGGCTGCTGTAAGTGTTCCTACGTCAGGTGTTGTCATCATAACAGCTTTAGACAAACCTTCATATCTTATTAATTCAAACCTCAACAATAACAGCATTTGTGAGAATGATACCCTGAATATAAATTTCACCAATACCTCGTATTTGTACAAGGTGCTAAAAAACAACGTGCAATTGAGCAATTTCAATTCGGTATTCAGTTATCAGTTGCCTATGGCCGGTAAAGATTCATTTGATGTAATTGCGCTTGATAATTCAACAGGCTGTAAAGACACATTGAATATCCGCCCTGTCATATTAAAAAGACCGACTATTCAGGCTTCAATCACCAACAGAAAAGCTGCTTATTGCAGCGCAGAATCTATGGTTATAAATGGCAGTGGTGCGCAGTATTATGTTTATCTGAAAAACAATGCAATTCTGGGCAATAAAACTGCCAGTAGTTCATTTACAACACAACTTGATAATTCAGGCACTTACCGTATCAAAGGCGAAGGGTCGAATGGTTGTAGCAACTTATCAGATACGATGATGATAACCGTTAATCCATTGCCATCAGCTACTCTCAATATCGCCCCTACTCCTTTGTGCGATGTGGATTCTGCTACCCTTCAGTTCAGCAATGATTTTAATAAAGATTTATTCAAAAACAATCAGCTCCTGCTTGACAATACTACACTTACCAAATATGCCATTAAAAATGTTGTTCAGGGTGATTACTATCAACTGAAGTCAATGACTGATAAAGGTTGTGCTAAGAATAGCCCTGTCATCACAATTGCTATTTTCCCTGTACCGCAAAAACCTGTTATTACAGCCTCAGGAGATAACCTTAATGTGAGTGCATTTACAGGCACTATTGCCTGGTACAGAAACAACCAATTATTAAGTAATACAGGCACTACGTTGAACAATGCACCAAGTGGTGTCTACCATGTTGTATTCACAAGTAATGATGGCTGCAGCAGCACATCAGATAATTACACGCATGTGAATGTAAGTGTTAAAAAAATTGAAGCTAAAGAGATTACAGTTTATCCCAATCCTGCAGGCAACTGGCTGGCTGTACAAACCTCTTCTATCCAAATTACAACTGTAGAAATAGTAAGTATCAGCGGACAACTCATCCAATCATATGAAACCACTGGAACAAGTATAAAAGTAAATACTGAAAACATTGCAGATGGCTTTTATATTTTAAGATGCATGGATGAACATGGCAACTTTGCTATTTTTAAAATTCAAATCAACCACTTACACTAGATATGAACGTTTTTTTTAGGGCTCTCATTGTCCTGTTGCTATTCAATTGTGGCCTTAAAGAAACAAAGGCTAATCACATGATTGGTGCCGAAATTTTTTATACCTGGAAAGGTGGTAAAAAATATGAAGTAACAGCAAGGATTTATCGCGATTGCCAGGGCATTCCTTTAACTAGTCCCTCAATGCGGGTTTCTGATTACAACGGAATTTTTCTTCAAATTTCTTATACAAGGATATCAATAGAAGATGTCACAGAGATATGTAAATCAGCCACAAAACCTTGTTCTCCAAGTAATTCATCTATTACAGGACTTGGGGTTGAATTACACACCTTTGTAGGTACTGTCGATTTTGCACAAGCCCCTTTTGATTCTCTTGTATCTAATAGTAATACTTGTAAACTTTATTTCTCTATGGAGCAGTGCTGCAGAACATCAACAACTACATTTTCAGGAGGCAATTATTATGTTGATGCCATGGTTGATATTTGTAATTCAGGTTATAGAAACTCTTCACCCCAGTTGAAAACCATCAGTTCAACAATGCCACATTGCAATATTCCTATGTATCAGAATTATGGTGGCAATGATTTTATAGATTATGATTCACTTGGATTTGAATTAGATAGCGCAGTAGATGACTACAATTCCTACTTTTCATACAATGGTAATTTTTCAAATAAAATTCCGATGACACCATATTGTTTGCCTGCAACAACTATTGCATGCAAGCCAACACCAACTGCTAAACCACCAAGAGGATTTTATTTTGATTCAACAACCGGAAACATCATTTATACACCAAGCAATTGCAGTGAAGTAGGTGCCATTTGTGTGAAAATTTCAGAATATAGGCGCGACCCCAACAATAAGAAAAAAATGCTGCTTGTTGGTTTTGTGAGGCGTGACATGACACAATTTGTTAAAAACATATCAGCTGTGAATAGCCCACCAACAACAAGCACATTAAGCACTTATAAATTTGTAACAAGGGAGAAATCTTGTATGACCTTTAACACCTATGATGCAAGAGTTTTCAATGCCTCGTTCGATGACACTACTTTTATATCTGTAGATTTACCTCCGGGTGCCACTTTTTCATATGTCGATTCATCTGCCAGGGAAAAGGTGGGTAAGCTTTGCTGGACAGTGCCTGATTCAGTCTATTTAAAAACACAATCGACAACCAAAACAGTTCCAATTTTTTTAAGTATTACTGATAACCACTGCAATTGGGCTGCAATGGTAAAAAAAGCGTTTTATATCCAAATCCTTCCCCCTGACTCATCAGGTTTAGTAAAAATTTCATCATTTGATGATAAAAATGGCAATAATCTCAAAGACTTAAAAGATTCATCATTGCCTGTTACTTTTAGATTAAAAGATAAAACATCTTTCTATTATTCTGAAACAGATAAAAATGGTCAATTCAGTGAATTACTGGGGATTGGCAATATCAATCTATCTGTAGCAAAACACCCTTATTACGAAATCCAGAATAACGATACTACTCTTTTGATTAAAATGGATAGTATTCATCACATAAATTTTGGCATTTATCGCAATCCTGGCATCTATGGCAGGATATATGAGGACCAAAACAGCAATTGCAAATACGATCTGGGAGAAAAATTATACAGCGGACATAAAGTATTTACTGACAGCAATAAATATGTAGGAATTTCTGATAAATATGGTGTTTATTATATTCAAGCGCCTGCAGGTTCATACAAATTGAACTCTGATCTTAAACCAAAGCAATACCAGATTAATTGCCCCAATAATAACAGTATACCACTCACAATCAATTCTGACTCTGTATACCTCAACAATGATTTTGGTATAGCCAAAGATACATTGTTCGAAGATGTAAGTTTGGGTATCAATATTGGTCGTTTACGAAGAGGTGGAACAGGCAGTGTAACATTTCATTGCTATAACAATGGCTATTCAACCAGAAAAAATATCAAAATTATGTGCCCTTTATACGGCAGTAAATTTTCTATCAATGACGGTGTAAAAAATTACCTTCCAAATACCCTGGCAATTATCCCTCTCGACTCCATCCTGCCAGGAGAAAAACGCACCATTATCTGTAAATTTAATGTACATAAAGACAGCTTTATTGCCGGAAATAAAATATGTTTCTCCGCTTACTTTGATACAACTACCACTCAAGCAGATATTGTACAAAACAACAACTCGTCTTACATCTGTAGAACCGTTGATGCACCTCACGACCCGAATGAAAAGACAGTTGTACCGGATACATTTGTATCAATTTTAGACAATACCATCAATTATGACATTCACTTTCAGAATACAGGCACAGATACAGCCATTCGCGTTGTCGTAAAGGATACTATCGACACCCGTTATTTAGATCTCGAGAAATTCAATCTCAACTGGAGCGATTTCCCTTGTGAAAGTATTATCTCAGGGAATATTATTACTTTTATATTTGACGATATTTATTTACCACATCTAAGTGCTGCTGGCGACAAAAGTATTGCAGGATTTAATTTTACTTTGGGTTTGAAAGCAAATGTTAAAAACGAAAAGAGTTTTGATAATTCTGCTGCTATATTTTTTGATTATGAAAACCCTATCATAACAAAAAAAGAGTCTGTAAACATTGTCAGTCCTTTGAGTATTATTAAAATAATCAATAAACAATCTTGTTTAAATGAATCTAACCGTATCTACTACAACAGCCATATTAATTTAGAAAATAATAACACTACAATTCTTGAAATTTCTGATATCAACGGATCTTTTGCTAATCCAGTTATTTTAAACTCGAAACAAACTTCTTCAACCAACGACAGTATAACTTTCAACGTTCCTGCCAATTTCACTGTTGCAGGTTACACTTTGCGTTTACGCACCACCCATCCTGCCACTACCAGCATTCCTGGTTCGGGTTACATGCAATTCAGTACAACTGCTAAACCTTCATATCAGGTCAATTCAAATCTCAAAAACAACAGCATTTGTGAGGCCGATACTTTAAAAATAAATTTATCTAATAATGCTTTATTATACAGCGTATTTAAAAACAATGTGCCTTATAGTAATTTCAATGCCAATCAATCTTATTCATTCAAAATCGCCCTTAAAGATTCTTTCAAATTTATTGCTTTAGATAATGTAACAGGTTGTAAGGATACCACATTGTTGCGCCCTATTATCCATAAGAAAGCTTCAATTACCGCCAGTATTATGAATAGAAAAGCTGACTATTGTGAAGGCGAATCGCTATTACTTAAAGGAACCGGTGGCACATATTACAGCTTCATAAAAAACAATTCAATAATCGGTACTAAATCCTTGAATGATACCTTAACAAATAAGGTTGATGTAGATGCTATATATAAAATAACGGGTGAAGACAATAACGGTTGTATCGCTACTTCAGATACGCTAATGATAGTTGCATTGCCTTTGCCTGTTGCCACAATCGCTATAATACCAAATGTATTATGCGAGAAAGATACCATTGTTATAACAATGGGAACAGGCGTAAAATATGACCTTTTCAAGAATAATATTAATTTATTGAAAGGTATTAGCAACAATCAGTATAAAACAAATGTGACAAGCAATGGCGATCAGTTTTATACCATTGCATACACGAATAAAGGGTGTAGTACTGTTTCTCAAAATAGCTCCATACAAGTCAACCCTTTACCTTCAAAACCTGTTATTAGTGCCTCAGGAGATAACCTTAATGTGAGTGCATCTTCAGGTACAATTGCCTGGTACAGAAATAATCTATTGCTGAGCATTACAGGCAATATTTTAAATAATGCGCCTAGTGGTGTTTACCGTGTTATGATTACAAGCAATGATGGCTGCAGCAGCACATCAGATAATTACACGCATGTGAATGTAAGTGTTAAAAAAATTGAAGCAACAGCAATTACTGTCTATCCGAATCCTGCGAACAGTTTATTAAACATCAATTATCAGTCAACCGGCTACCACTTAACACTGTTTAACAGCAATGGCCAGGCAGTGATTACGACTACAGACAACAATGGTTTAACAAGCCTTCAAACTGCGCATTTATCCGAAGGTTTGTATTTGCTTTATATCACTGCAGCAAATGGAGAATCTGCTGTTATAAAAGTGAGTATTGTAAGATAGTAACCTGCTTTATAAACTACAGCTGTATTGGTTTACCGGCCGTGTGTCTTGTATTGACAACAGCTTGGCGACAGTGATTTTTTTTATCCCCTACTTTTATGCAACTTTGAAGGCTGAATATGCCCATTTCTGTTATCATAATTGCTAAAAATGAAGCACACAATCTGAAACGCTCATTGCCCCGCCTGTCATGGTGCAATGACATTGTTTTGATTGATGACAACAGTACAGACCATACAATAGCTGTTGCAGAAAGTTTTGGCTGCAAAGTATTTTCAAGAACATTTGACGGCTTTGGTACACAAAAACAATTTGCAGTCGGCAAAGCCCAAAATCAATGGGTTTTGAATATTGACGCAGACGAAGTATTGACTGATGAAGTAATCAAAGAAATAACAACTTTGAATCTTGAAACAACAACTTATGCCGGATATGAAATCCCCATCCGACATGTATTTCTTGACCGTGTTTTCAAATATGGCAAAGAAAGCAGATTCTATCACCTGCGATTATTCAATCAACAAAAAGGCAATTTTAATTCAGCACTTGTTCATGAAAAAGTGGAATTAACAGGCAGCGTTGCAAAATTGGAAAATGTGGTGTTGCACTACAGCTACCGCGACCTCAATCACTATTTTGAAAAACTGAATCGCTATACATCCATCGGTGCCGAAAAACTCTTTCAACAGGGAAAATCGCGCAACCTAGTATTAACCATAGGCGCTTTTCCAATCTACTTTTGGAAACATTATTTTGTGTATGGCAATGTATTGAATGGTAAAGAGGGTTTTATTTGGAGTTACCTGAATGCCTTGTACCATGTGGTGAAATATCTCAAACTGGGTGAACTAAACAGAAACAAATAATGGGACGATTGCGCGTAGTTATGTATCACAAAGTTTCAGAAACTCACAAAGATTTTCTGACAGTGACACAGTCGCAATTACACGACCAGCTACAATGGCTGAAACAACAATTTACACCTGTTACATTGCGCCAGGTTGTGGGGCACATAGAACTAGGAGAAGCCTTACCGGATAAAGCATTACTCATAACATTTGATGATGGCTATGAAAATAATTTCACATTCGCCTACCCGCTTTTCAAACAAATGGGTATTCCCTTCTCTATTTTTTTAATCGGTGATTGCATCGGCCAAACCATGATGTATGACGGCACAGAACAAAGTTTCTTGTCAGAACATCAACTCGAATTTATGCAGGATTTTGCACAGTATGGTTATCACAGCAAGTCGCATAATAATTTGATGCAATTCGAAGAAAAAGATTGGACCAAGGAAATAGCATCAGGAATGGACAGCCTTAAACACCTGCCTGTAACCGTTGAAAAGGCTTGGGCCTACACCTATGGCAGTTTTCCAAAAAGAGACAAAAATCAGTTTACCACCTTATCCGCTATATTTCAATCGCAGGGTATCAATACCGCTTTCAGAATAGGCAATAGAATTAATAAATTACCACTCGAAGAATCATTGGCCATTCAAAGAATTGATGTGCGTGGTGATGAATCATGGTTGAAATTTAAATTCAAGGTGAAATGGGGCAAACCCCTGTAAAAGCCAAATTATCGGCTTATTTTTGACGAATGATAGCTGATACAAGACTTGCCGCATTCAGTCGACTACTTACCATTATGGATGAACTGCGCGCCCAATGTCCCTGGGACCGCGAACAAACCACAGAATCACTCCGTCACCTCACCATAGAAGAAACCTATGAACTGAGTGATGCCATACTGGCAAATGATGCTGAAGAAATCAAAAAAGAACTCGGAGATATATTGCTTCACATTGTTTTTTATGCCAAAATAGGTGAAGAAAAAAAACAATTCGATATAGAAAGTGTCATCACCCAACTCTGCGAAAAATTGATCAGACGTCATCCGCATATTTATGGCGATGTGGTAGCAGAAAACAGCGACACTGTTAAGCAAAACTGGGAACAGATAAAGTTGAAAGAAAAAGGCAACGAAAAAAAATCTGTACTGGCAGGTGTCCCTCAATCGATGCCGGCCCTTGTAAAGGCTTACCGCATGCAGGAAAAAGCTGCCCAGGTTGGATTTGATTGGGAAAACAAGGAACAGGTATGGGCCAAAGTTGAAGAGGAATTACAGGAATTTAAAACAGCCGAAAATAATGAGGAAAAAGAAAATGAGTTGGGCGATGTTTTATTTTCGCTGGTGAACTACGCGCGTTTTTCAAATATCAATCCGGATGATGCCCTCGAAAAAACCAACAGAAAATTTATCAAGCGTTTTAATTATATAGAATCAAAAGCCGAAGCCGGTCAATTGGATTTGAGAGATGTTGGTTTAGCTAAAATGGATGAATGGTGGAACGAAGCCAAGAAATTGTAACGCAAATCCTTGTCGTATAAGGCTTTCCCCGCTATATTTTAAATTTGAAAAATAATAAATTACCTTTGTAGCTTTATGGACAATACGCAAGCGTTAAAATTAGTAGAACTGAATGACTTACACATCAGTTTGGGTGGCAAAATGGTTCCTTTCGCAGGTTTCAATATGCCGGTACAATACAGCAATCTGATTCAGGAGCACATGCAGGTAAGAAACAGTGTTGGCGTGTTTGACGTATCGCACATGGGTGAATTTGTTTTAAAAGGCGAAAAAGCCCTTGACCTTATTCAGCTTGTTACTAGTAATGATGCTTCAAAATTAACAGACGGAAAGGTACAATACAGTTGCCTTCCAAATAATACCGGTGGTATAGTAGACGACTTATTGGTTTACAGATTCAATGCCAATGAATACTATCTGGTAGTAAATGCATCGAACATTGAAAAAGACTGGAACTGGATCGCATCTCACAATACATTTGGAGTGCAAATGGAAAACCTGAGTGATAAGTTGAGCTTATTGGCTGTTCAGGGACCAAATGCCATAAAGGCACTTCAAAAAATAACTTCCGTAGATTTATCTGCTATGGAATATTACACATTTACAGGTGGCGCCATCGGTGGTTGCGAAGATGTGATTATTTCAAATACAGGCTATACCGGTGCGGGTGGTTTCGAATTGTATGTTTGGAACAAAGATGCCCGCAAATTATGGGATGCTGTATTTGAAGCAGGTAAAGAATTTGACATAATGCCGGCAGGTTTAGGTTGTCGCGACACCTTAAGACTTGAAAAAGGATTTTGCTTATACGGCAACGATATCAACGATAGCACCTCACCTATAGAAGCAGGCCTTGGTTGGATTACTAAATTCAGCAAAGACTTTGTAAATAGCGCCTATCACAAATCATTGAAAGAAAATGGTGTTAGCCGCAAACTGGTAGGATTCGAAATGATTGACAGAGGTATTCCTCGTCAACATTACGCCATCAAAAACAGCGAAGGTCAGGTAATAGGTGAAGTAACATCAGGCACACAATCACCGAGTTTGAACAAAGCCATTGGCATGGGTTATGTTGAAACAGCCTCTAGCACGCCCGAATCTGAGATCTTTATCGAAGTGCGCGATAAAGCGCTAAAAGCTAAAGTCGTTAAAATTCCATTTTTATAATTTCCTCTTGTTATTCAAACATTTTTACTAAGTTTGAATAATGAAAGCTTTATCAACTGTTGTGGGTATATTGATGATGACATCAATGGCCCTTCCATTGTCGGCTCAAAAGGAAATTACACCTGTAACCCGCAATGCGCCTTACAGCAAAATGATACATTTTAATCCATTACCGCTTTTTGTCGGGGGATTTGAAATGGGTTTTGAGCATGCGACAACGCATAAAGAATCTTTCTATACCCAATTGGGTTATTATACCAGTGAACAAGCAGGTTCACTTGAATTAGCCAATGGCGGTGGTGGTAATTACGAAAAAATGAATGGATTAAGACTGGAATTGCAGTACCGTTTCTACCGTAAAACCAATAACTATATCAAGAATGTTTTCATTGGTCCGTATTTCAATTTTAAAACGCTTTCTGCCAATTATGTTGAATCAAACACAGTTTACAATGGACCTCCAACATACACCTATACCACTACAACCACTACTGAAAAAAGAGCAGCTACAACAGTATCAGTCGGTTATATGATGGGCGTCAGAAAATCCATATTTGAAAATATTTACATGGACTTCTCCTTTGGAGGCGGTATTTATTTACCCTTAACCGGTGATTTTCACAAAGAGTTGAATATCCCTTTTGTAAACCCTTACCAGCGTGGTGTTCAGTTCAGAGCCAATTTGGGATTCTGTATTGCGTTATAATTGATCATGAGAAACATCCGACTTAAACAAAGGATGGGATGGTTCTTATAAAAATGCCATTTGCCCTCAGGGAAATTATTTAGTCGTTATTGAATTCCAATCCGATACCAACTCCAGCAACACCAATCCTAAACAATATTGGAACGGTTTACTGCAATTGCTGAGGTAAGTGATGAGTATGATATTTCCCTCTTATCATCTACATTTGTAAGAATGCTCACTAAGTTTTATAGCCTAATGATTTGTGTTTCGGTTTTGTTGTTTTTTTGTAATTGCAATCAAACAAGTCAACAAAAATCACCGGACAATACTTCCCTGGAAATTCCGGGATACTACGAGCAGTGGCTGTACATGAAAACCAATGGCAGCAATATATTACCCGATTTATCGCGGTACAACTGGATGCCTTCAAATATTAAACGCGCCACTTCCAATGCATTACTTTCTGTTGATGAATTGGGACCCGACAATGTTGGAGGTAGAACAAGGGCTGCTATTGTTGACATCAGCAACCCCAACAGGATAATAGCCGGTGGTGTATCCGGTGGTCTATTTATTTCAGAAGACAAAGGCCAGAAATGGACAGCCATCAATGATCATCAGCTTACACCCAGTGTTACAGGCATGGATCAGAATCCATTGAACCCCGATATCATTTATTACTGCACAGGCGAAGGAGCAGGTAATAGTGCCAATATACCCGGTGCAGGTATTTTTAAATCGACTGACCATGGCAAAACATTTTCACAATTGAGCGCAACTAATACTTTGGCATTTACATCGTGTTGGAGTATTAAATGTTCCCAAAAAGACACCCATGTATTATACGTGGCAACTGATGAGGCTGGTCTCTGGAGAAGCAATGACAGTGGTATTACTTTTACCAAAGTATTCGCAACAACTTTAGAGATCAATGATCTTGAAGTATTTCCCAATGGCAGTGTGCTTATTGGTGTAAAAGGATTAGGTGTTTATTATTCAGCAGATGGCAATGCAGGTACGTTTTCAAAAATAGCAACCATCGCTTCATCCTCTATTGCGCGTATTGAGTTGGCTTATTGCAAGAATTTTCCTTCTGTTGTTTATGCTGCAGTATCAGGGCCTGACAATTCATACTATGGCAACTTAAGTAATTTTTATAAGTCGTCAGATGGTGGCAAAACTTTTAAAGAACGCAGCAATCCTGATGGTGTTGTTACTTTTGGATTTACCTGGTATTGCTTAACCATGACCGTCAAAAACAATGACAGCAATGCCCTATTTATCGCCTCACTCAATGCCGGTTACAGCACCGATGGCGGCAATAGCTGGAATTATAGCGTAGACATGCACGCTGATCATCATTTGGCTGTTAATATCAATGACAATGAATTGCTTGTTGGAAATGATGGTGGTTTATGTCTCTATCAATGGAATGACCTCACCAGCTTTCTTTCATTAAACAACGCATTCAACATTACCCAGTTTTATTCAGGTGCTGTTTCACCCCATAATAAAAATTTGATGGGGGGTTGTCAGGATAATGGCACCAGGGAAAGTTATCAGCACATGTCGCAATTCGATCATATTTTTGGTGGTGATGGCGGATATGCCTATTACCATCAATCCGATCCGGATATAAGATATCTTTCCACTCAAAATGGTTTTGTATACAGAACAAGTTCTAATTTTACAGATATTATTTCGGATTATCTTCCCAATACAACAGATCCAAAATGGTTCATTCATCCTTATACCGTAAGCGATTATAACGGTGATTTGATTTGCTATCCCGCCAATAAAAATATTTATTTCAGCAAGGATCAGGGATCCTATTTTGAACAATTAGGGAATATCACCACAGGCCGTTTATTTGCCTCTGAATTTTCAGGAAATGATAATCCATCGTTAATTACAGGTGGCAACAATTGCCTCATTGCTTTTGATTCTGTTTTAAACACTGTGCCTATTAAGTATAACCATGCTGCAAAATTACCCTATTCTATTCGCATCTCCTTTCTGGGTTGTATCAAGATTATTCCGGGCAGCAGAGACAAGGCTTACCTGGCTTATACCAATATTTCGGATTCAGGACGTTTGTATAAAGCCACTAACTTATTGTCTGCTAATCCTGTATTCAAAAATATCAGCGGTAATTTGCCAAAAGGCTTACCGGTGAACTGGGTAGAATGCGACCCATTGAATCCTGAAATGACTTTGTTTGCAGGCACTGATTTGGGATTGTATGTAACGGAAGATGGCGGCATTACCTGGATTAAAGACTCAAGAGTGCCCAGTGTTGTCATTAACACAATAAAGATAAGGAATAACCAAAAGGAAATTTATTTTTTCACTCATGGCAGAGGTATATTTAAAGGGCTGATTAATAACAATGCCAATGTAGCCATTCAATCCGTGAATAACGGACTACTAGGTATCAGCACTTATCCCAACCCTTGCAGCGATATGTTGAATATAACGGTTGGAAAAGATTATGAGAACGGTCGATACACACTTTACAATGTAGCCGGCCAATCAATACTTTCTGGGTTATTAAGTGATACCAAGACAAGCATCTCTATTTCGGCTATTCAACCGGGACGGTATCTACTTGTGTTATCAAACAACGGCAAACAAGCCGGTCAATCAATCGTCATTGCCCGATAGCCTTGTTTCAGTCTTTTAATAAATGACTGAAAGTTTTGCGCAGTTTGCTCACCTTTGGGTCAATTACAGCTGTACAGTAGCTGTTTTCCAATCTATTTTGATTGTAGTAATTCTGGTGATAATCTTCGGCATTATAAAATACCGGAGCGGCTGTTACTTCGGTAACAATGGGCGCATTAAATATTTGCTCGTCATTTAATTGCTTTATAAACGTTTCAGCGCTGCCTTTTTGGGCCTGATTGTGATAATAGATAGCTGAGCGGTATTGAGTACCTACATCGCCTCCCTGGCGGTTCAGGGTTGTAGGATCGTGCATGGTAAAGAATACGGTCATCAGTGTATTGTAATCTATTACAGCTGGATTGTAAATAATCTGAACAGCTTCAGCATGGCCGGTTAATCCAGTACAAACTTCTTTATAAGTAGGATTTTTAACCGTGCCTCCTGTATATCCGCTGATAACGGTATCTACTCCTTTTAATCTGGCCATGGTGGTTTCGATGCACCAGAAACAACCACCTGCAAATGTGGCGGTATCGCGTGTTGAATTCGTATCGTTCATATTGGTTATTTGTGTATTGTTGGCTATTGCTTTATTTTGGCTGGTACCAGCATTACAACCCAGCAAATATAGGATGGAAAATACCGGTAATATGCTAAGAATTTTGGTCATATTTCGTTTTTTGGTGGTTATAAATTACTTTTGTACTTTATGTGTAAACAAATTTATCGTCTTTTGTTTTTGTCTTGCGTCTTTTTATTGGTAAGTTGTAACAGATTTACGACTAAAAGCAGCAAAAAGTTGTCTTCTGATGAGACATTGCCGGGTTACTATGGCCAGTGGCTGTATATGAAAACCAATGGCACCAATGTATTGCCTGATATTTCAAAGTACAATTGGATGCCCTCTACTATTAAACGCAGCACGTCAAATGCCTTGCTAAGTGTTGAAGAAATAGGCCCTAAAAATGTCGGTGGTCGTGTGCGTGGTGCTGTTGTTGATATAGCCAATCCCAACCGTTTGATTGCAGGTGGTGCAACAGGAGGTATTTTTATTTCTGAGAACAACGGTGCAAGCTGGAAACCAACCAATGATCAGCAAATTAATCCAAGCGTTACAGGAATGGATCAAAATCCTTTTAAACCTGAAATTATGTATTACTGTACGGGTGAAGGCACAGGAAATAGTGCTGATATTATGGGTGCCGGTGTATTTAAATCAACCGATGGCGGCCTTAATTTTACACAATTACGCGCTACAAAAAATGTCAATTTTGAATTTTGCTGGAGCATCAAATGCTCACCGCTCGACAGTCATGTATTGTATGTGGCAACCAATAGTACAGGGTTATGGAAGAGTATCAATGACGGGGACACCTTTGTAAAAGTTTATCCAACTGCTACCGAAGTCAACGACCTTGAAGTATTGCCTGATGGCAGTGTATTATTTACAATTAAAGGAAATGGTATATTCCGTTCACCTAATGGCAATGCAGGCACATTTGCAAAAGTTGCTTCTATCAGTTCAACCTCTACTGCCAGATCAGAACTGGCCTATTGCAAAAACTTCCCAAATGTTGTATACGCTGCAGTATCAGGACCTGATAATAGCTATAATGGCAAACTCAGCCAGTTTTACAAATCTTCGGACGGTGGTAAAACGTTTAAGACAAGAACCAATCCCGATGGCACCATCAACTTTGGTTTCACTTGGTATGCCTTAACCATGGCTGTAAAAGACAACGACAGCAACAGCATATTCTTAGCTTCTTTGGATTGCGGCTACAGCACGAATGGTGGAGCCAGCTGGAGCCAGGCGAACGATATTCATGCCGATCATCACATGGCGATTAATATGCCAGGCAATAAACTAATGGTGGGTACAGATGGCGGCATTTGCACATATAATTGGTCTGATTTCAGCAATTATACTTCTCTCAACAACAGCTTGAATGTTACACAGTTTTATCAGGGTTCAGTATCGCCTCACAAAAAAGATGTGATGGGTGGTACGCAAGACAACGGCACCCAAGAAGGTCAATACGAAAATCCAACATTTACCCGAATTAACGGATCTGATGGTGGTTATGCCTTTTATCACAAACAATTGTCAAATGTTAAATATGTATCAACTCAAAATGGATTTGTTTACAGAAAAACAAATGGTGTCAATACACTTATCAGCAGCAATCTTCCCAGCAGTACCGACTTAAAATGGTTCATCCATCCTTATACTGTCAGCTATTACAATGGTGACCATATTGTTTATCCTGCGGGACCAAATGTTTATTTCAGCGGTAACAAAGGTGCTACGTTCAAAAAAATAGGCAATATCACAACAGGCAGATTATTTGCTTCTGATCTATCAGAACACGAAAATCCGGTGGTTATTTCAGGTGGCAACAACTGTTTGATAGTAATTGATTCTGCAACCAATACAACACCTAAAGTCTACAACCATTTTGCTAAATTACCTTATGCCATTCGCATTTCATTTTTAGGTTGTGCTAAGTTTATACCGGGCTCAAGAGACCAAGCATATTTGGCCTATAACAACATCTCTGATTCAGGTCGAGTGTACAAGGTCACCAATCTTTTGAGTACAACACCTGTTTTCAAAAATATCAGTGGTAATCTACCAAAAGGCTTACCGGTTAACTGGATTGAATGCGATCCAACAAAACCTGAAATGACCCTTTTTGCAGGTACTGACTTTGGGTTGTATGTGACCGAAGATGGTGGTGTTACATGGATAAAGGATACAAGAATACCCAATGTTGTGGTAAGTAATATTAAAATTCAAAACAACAAGAAGGAGATTTATTTCTTCACCCACGGTCGCGGTATTTTTAAAGGTTTAATCAATAATGGTGTTGTTGTACCTGTTAATCAACTATCAACAGACAATAATTTACTAAATATTTATCCGATGCCGGCTACCGATGCGATGACTATCAGCATTGACAAAAACCTGATTGGCGCACATTACACCTTATACAATTTATTAGGTTCAAAATTGAAAGATGGTGTGCTTGACAGTGAGTCAACAGCTATTACAACTGAGGCATTGGCTGCAGGTAACTATATTTTAGTGATTCGTAAGGGCGAAAAAAGCCTTAGCCGAACCATTGCGATTAACCGCTAACAATTATGTCCTCACATCATATTGTAAGAGAAGGCCAGGAACCCGCATTAATCATCGCCAACGGTGCACAATGCCAACCCGAACTTCTCCATCAATTGTTGGAATGGAGTCCTTATATCGTAGTGCTTGATGGAGCGTTGTATGATGTATTACAAACCGGGATAAAGTTTGATGCATTACTCGGTGATTTTGACAACACCACAGTAAAAGCATTAGAAGAACTGATACCACCTGATACTGAAATTATTCATACACCTGATCAGGATAAAACCGATCTTGAAAAAGGGCTTGAACATTTGATATCAAAAAAATTTGAAGCAGTAAACATTGTTTGGGCTACCGGAAAACGCAGCGACCATTACATGAATAATATTGCCACAATTTCGCGCTACCACAATAAAATCAAAATAGTGATGTTGGATGATTATTCAAAAATTTATCCCATCGAATCGGGCTTTAAAAAACACAGCAATAAGGGTGATAATTTTTCACTGATTCCTTTGAATGAAGTGAAGAATGTTTGCACCACTAATCTGGTTTGGAATGTCAGCAACAGCGATTTGATATTTCCTTTGAATACCAGCAGCAGTAATAGAGTGGCTGAAACAGGATTTATAACTGTTACCTTTGATTCAGGTTTTCTGTTAGCAATGGAATGCCATGATATTGAATAAACTGAAAGAATACCGCAGTATTATTATCTTGCTATTGGTACAGGCAGGGCTGCTGCTGACCCATTATACATCCATCCCTTTTTCTCATGATGAATTGAGCGCTATTTCGCGTTGTAATGTTACATCCTTCAATCAATTAATCACAGAAGGGGTTCGCCCTGATGGGCACCCTGCAGGCGTTCAGTTGCTGTTATACGGCATGATACAGGCATTCGGCATTCACGAGTGGATACTGAAGCTCCCTTTCCTTATAGCAGGATTGTTGAGTTTGCTTTTTCTGTTCAATATTTCAAAACGTCTTTTCAGCAACGAAGCCGCCATTATCAGCAGCGTCTTATTTATTTTTTCGCAGTATTATCTGTATCAGATGACCGTAGCGCGACCCTATAGCATGGGTCTATGCTTTGTACTGGGTATTTTTTATTACAGCCTTAAAATGATTGATGTTCCTTCAGAAAGAAAAAATTATTTTATCTGGAGTCTGTTATTAGTCGGAGCATATTACTCCCATTACTTCAGTTTCCTGCAAGCATTAATCATCGTAGCACTATTTGCTGTTATCTATTTTAAACAAATAAATTGGCGGTATTATTTATTGGGAGTTGGCATTAGTCTGATATGTTTTATACCACATTTATCCATTACACTTTACCAATTATCAATGGGTGGTTTGGGGTGGCTGGGAAAACCTGATAGCCACTTTTTCACTGCCTATTTCTTTACGCTTTTTAATGAATCCGTAATAATGATAGCAGCGTTTGTATTGCTATTGATTCTGACATTTTCGGATATTATTACATCTACCAGAAAAGTGCTGCTACTTGCGTTATTATTTATCATCCCTGTTGCAATTTTATTTTTATACTCCTATTACAGAGCGCCCGTATTACAGGATGCGGCCTTATTTTTCTGCTCACCATTTTTATTAATTTTAAGCGGGAAAGGGGTATTGCTTTTAAAGCGAATGGCTCCTGCTTTTATTTTGATTATAACTGCAGCATCTGTTTTCAGCTTGTTGTTCGAAAAGCATTATTTTCAATACAAAACTTATCAGCCCATCGAGCGATTTGTTATTAAGTCAAAGCAATTATTACAACAATCCCCCGACCCTCCTAAAACACTGATTGTATGGAAAGGCAATCACAACTACCTGAATTATTACCTCACCAAACATGGATTTAATCATCCTGTTATTACAACGGATACGTTGCAAAACTTATCAGCCATTCAGTTTTATAAATACAACAACATTATTTGCAATCAATTGCCCCCTGATATGATGACTGTGATAGAAAAAAACTTTCCCGATATTTCGAGTACAGATAACAATTTATCATATACCTGCCAGCAGCTTACAGCCGAAGGTGGTCAACAAGCGCTGTACTACACTGCAGCAGTGTTCAGCTTGTATTGCGAACCCGATGCAGAGTGGAGCAAGAACAATTACACTGAACCATTGAAAGAAAGCGACCGCTACAGATTTTTGGAACTATTTCCTCAACCCGATACACTGATGAACGAAGTTGAACTGGTTGTAGAGGTATATCATCACAACGAAAAAATACATTGGGCATCCACTCCTGTTGAAAAGGGAAATGTCTTATCGTTAAAACTAAAAGACATTGTGAAAGAGTTGCCCCTGGATGGCGACATTACCTGGAAGTGTTACCTATGGAACAAGGAGAAGCAGCAATTGAATCCACTTGCTGTTGTGTTAAAATTCAGAGACGATAATCCTTTTGAATATCGCTTTACAACAGAAGGTCTGTAATAAATCTTACACCTGTTCATCTGCCAGAATATCGAAGAGGCGTTTGTGAAAGAACAATTTTTCTCTGCCTGATTTTTTTTCTGTGATAAGTCCTAATGTCGTCATTTGTTGGAGATAAGCATAAGCAGTTTGACGATGGCATTGCATAATGGAAATTATATCACCCGCCTTCATAAAAACAGATGAGGCTAATAACGTATTGAGTTCCTTTGATGGCAAAGGATAGGCGGTATGTTTCGACAGTAAATCGAGGGTGACTTTCTTTTGCTGAACCATGTTTTTTAATTGATTCAAACGATGGATAGCTGCCCTGTTGGTTTGTTGTAAAAAATACAGACACCAGGTTTGAAGATTGCCTGTACCATAAGCCTCGTTTATTATTGCATTGCGAGTTCTGTTGTCCGATTTGAAAGCAAATCCCAGAGGCAATGCCGGTTGCTGTATTTGGCCATTCTCAAATAATTTAAAATTAACAAAATAATTGGCCATCAAATGTTTGTATTTCAAACTGTTTTCGGGATGCACCATGTAACCGTATATCAAGGCCATTTGCAACAGAGGGTCGAGGTCGGCAGGTGTTTCAAAATAGTTATTGATATCCTTTCTCAGTGTTTGCACGTTAATTTGTTCTTTCTCCTTGCGATTAACGGGCAGTGAATTGTAATTCAATAACAACAGATGACTGCTGCTGTGGCGAATTCCCAGACTTGTAGACAGCATATCGCGTATTAACAATGCCAAAGGTTCATTCAGAGCATTTTCTGAGGCATTGGCTTCAAGTAATCTGATAAGGGCTATGTTGAGCTGGTCGTGTTCGAGTGAATTCTTTATTTCGCAGAGGTGGAGCAATCTCATTTCTTCTGCAATAAAGTCTGACTCTATCGCTTGCCAATAACCGTTCAACGCACTGATCGACTTCCAGCAGATTGTCGCTGCCTTTAAAAGGGCATTGGTTTCTGCTATTCGATATTCTGCGGGTTTAGCAATCAATTTAATGCAAATATGTCGACTATTTTAATTTTATTCATCATATTTTTAGTTTTTTTATAATATGTTTATTAATTTTACCAAAAAATAATACCCTTAGCTGCAGCATGAATTTATATTTGCAGCAAATAAAAAAATCATGAACGCTATATCCCAGCAACAACCTATTTCAAAAAAGAACATGAAACAGATTTCAGAATTTTTTGGTGAAAACATCTTCGGGCCACAAGCCATGGCGGAGTATGTAAGTAAAGAAGCTATTAAAGCAGTGAATGAATCACGCAACACAGGCAAGCCAATGGATCGCAAAATGGCCGACCAGATTGCAGAGGGGATGAAAAACTGGGCCATCAGCAAAGGGGCCACTCACTACACACACTGGTTCCAACCATTGCGTGGATCGACAGCAGAAAAACACGATGCCTTTTTTGAACCTACCGGAATTGATACAGGTATGGAAATATTCTCAGGCAAATCATTGGTTCAACAAGAGCCGGATGCATCAAGTTTCCCTAACGGTGGTATCCGCAATACATTTGAAGCAAGAGGTTACAGTGCCTGGGACCCTTCATCACCGGCATTTATAATGGAGAAAGCAAGTGGTAAAACACTTTGTATCCCTACTGTATTTGTAGCGTATACCGGTGAAGCGCTCGACTATAAAGCACCATTGATTAAATCAACCAATTTCCTGACAAAAACAACCACTGAGGTTTGTCAGTATTTTGACACCAAAGTAAAAAACTCAAGAGTATCATTGGGTATTGAGCAGGAGTATTTCCTTGTAGATGCTGAACTTTTTAACCAACGTCCTGATCTTGTTTTTGCAGGTCGTACATTGGTAGGCAATATGCCTGCTAAAGGTCAGCAGTTAGAAGACCATTACTTCGGCAGCATTCCTGACAGAGTGTATAACTACATGACTGATTTTGAAGAAGAGGCCTTGAAATTAGGTATCCCTTTGAAAACCCGTCACAATGAAGTGGCTCCGGGCCAGTTTGAATGTGCTCCGATGTTTGAAGAAGCTGATTTGGCCATCGACCACAATTCACTGTTGATGGATGTGATGCAGAATGTCGCCAACAGACATAATTTAAAAGTATTGTGGCACGAAAAACCTTTCAAAGGTGTAAACGGTTCGGGCAAACACAATAACTGGTCTATCGTAACAGATACAGGTGTTAACTTATTGTCTCCGGGTCAAAGCCCACAAGACAATCTGCAATTCCTGACTTTCTTTATCAATACCATCAAAGCTGTTCACGATCACGATGATTTATTGAGAGCCAGTATTGCAACGGCTGCTAACGACCACCGTTTGGGTGCTAACGAGGCCCCCCCTGCTATCATGTCAATCTTTATCGGTTCTACATTGTCAGATGTATTGAATCAATTTGAGAATGATAAAGGGTCTAAGAAACCAAGCAGAGTAAGCGAAAAAACCATCAATGTTTACCGTATCCCTGAAATATTGTTGGATAATACCGACCGCAACAGAACATCTCCATTTGCATTCACAGGCAATAAATTTGAGTTCAGAGCAGTGGGTTCAAGCGACCATTGTGCTAATGCCATCATCGTGTTGAATACGATCATGGCCAACCAATTGGCACAATTCAAAAAAGAAGTTGATGCACTGATTAAGAAAAAAGTAAACAAAGTAGAAGCCATCGAACAAATTTTGAGAGGCTATATTAAAACCAGCAAACGCATCATATTCGAAGGCAATGGTTATGGCGATGCATGGGTAAAAGAAGCGGCTAAAAGAGGTCTTAAAAACATCAAAACTGCACCGTATGCTTTAGATGCTTATAACACTAAAAAAACCCACGACTTATTCATCAACAATCAGATATTTACACCGAAAGAATTGGAAGCCCGTACAGAAATTAAGTATGAAAACTACTTGTTGAAAGTACAGATAGAAGGCCGTATACTGGGTGAGTTGGTAAAAAATTATGTGATTCCATCAGCTGTCAATTACCAAAAACAATTGATAGACAGCATTGAAGGTTTAACACGCATCGGTCAGGCAAAATCTGCTACCAAAGCATTGAATGAAATTGCCAAAGAAATCTCATTGCATGTGAATTCAATATGGGAAAACAATGCAAAAATGACTGAAGAGCGCAAAAAAGCAAACAACCTGAATCATGCAGATAAACGCGCTAAGGCTTATTGCGACAAGGTTAAACCTTACTTCGAAAGCATTCGTGAAAGTGCAGATAAACTGGAAGAGTTGATTGACAACGATGCATGGAAATTGCCTAAATACAGGGATTTATTATTCCTTAAATAATATTGATAAACTATTGACCCGTTTAAATGAAAGAGCCCCGAAGTAATTTGGGGTTTTTTATTGCGTAATAAATGGATCGATGGCCTTTTCAAGTGCCTCAGATTGTTGTGTACCAATCAGCAAACGGTTGCCATTATTCAGCACCAATTGTAAGCCAATAACACCGGACACATTCAAAGCCCTGTTTTTAAGTGCTCCCCGCATTCCCCATCCGCCATATTCGCGCAAAGGTGAGTAGGTTCTTATTTCAGCTGAAGCAATAACATCCCAAGGAAAAAACTGCAATTTGGTTTGCAGGGGAAACAAACGCACATAGATACCATCTGATTTTACAATTGTTTGAAGTTTAAAACTCCAAAACAGTACCGTCAGTAAGAATTGAATCAAACCTGAAATAATCAAGGTAGTATTACTCATGGGTTGATTGCCAAAGGGAATGCCCATAATGACCTGTCGAATTAAACCATAAATGAATATGCCATTAACGCCAATGAGCAGTAGCCAAAGCCACCACTGTTTAAATCGCTGGTTTTCGGAAAATAAAATTGTATTTGTCATAGCCTAAAATTGTACCTCAATTTAAGGACGCAAATGTATATTAATCCTGCTGAATAAATTCTCCATTTTCGTTAATAAACCCTTCTTTGCCTTTAAACTTCACTTTTGCCCAATTGTCCTTGAATTCGCCAAAGGGTTCAATTTCATCATATACAGGTTTAACAATTTCTTCTCCATTGCTATTGATAAATCCGAATTTGCCGTTTATTTTTATCAACGCCCAATCGGCTTTATATTCTCCAAATGCATCTATAAAATCATAAACAGGTTGTACAATTTCTTCTCCGTTACTATTAATAAATCCGTATTTATCTTTGCTTTTTATCAATGCCCAATTTGTTTTATATTCTCCAAAAGCGCCAATAAAGTCATACTGGGGTTGTACAACTTCTTCCCCATTACTGCCGATGAAACCAAACTTACCATTTGCCTTTATCAAAGCCCAAGTAGCCTTATACTCACCAAATGCACCTATAAAATCGTAGCGTGGTTGAACAATTTCCTCTCCATTATTATTTATAAATCCGAATTTGCCATTACTTTTTACCAAAGCCCAGATATCTTTATATTCACCAAATGAACCTATAAAATCATAAACAGGTTGAACAATTTCTTCTCCTTTATTGGTAATAAATCCATACTTCCCATTCTTTTTTACTTTAGCCCAATCGTGCTTAAACTCTCCAACCTGATTAATTTCATCATAAATAGCAGGGACAATTTCATTGCCTTTGCTATCAATAAAGCCATAGCATTTACCAACAACTACTCTTGCCCAATCGGCTTTGTAATCACCGAAGTTTTCTATTTTGTCAAAATTTGTTTGTGCGTAGATTCCACTTGCTGACACTGCAACAAAAATGGATAGAATGATTTTTTTCATATTCCTTTTAAAGTTTTGATGGTAGACAGTTGCAGATACCTCCCCGTTTATAATAATGCAATTTACATTTTTATAAACAATTAAAAAATAATTTACATATATAATTGATTTTATTTAATATTATGCCATTCCAATAAATTAGTTTTCTTTGCATAAATGAAGAAAATTACTGAATTAACTGAAACCAGATGGCGAACAGTACACTTTAGAAATGAATTCGGGGAACTAGAACGGGATACAGAAGAATTTTCCGGACCGAGAATGGTGAGAAGCATTAAGACTGGTCCTAGATTTGCCCATTTGATAATTGATGGTTTAACATTCCAATTATTATACATTTTTGCAAATTATTTTTTTCAAATGATCGCCCAAACGAATTCTGAAAATATAACAATAAGTGCTACAACAGGACTATTTATAAGTTTATCGTTCTTGCTCTCTTATCCGGCATTATATGCATTGTGTGAATATAAATGGCAGAAAACACCTGCTAAATTTTTAACAAAAACTATAGTAATTGATGAATATGGCAATAAGCCTGAATTAAGCACCATTATTCTACGCTCATTGATCAGGATTGTGCCGCTTGAACCAATCTCTTGTTATGGCGATAAATACAGTCATGGTTGGCACGATTCATGGTCAAAAACATGGGTAGTTTCAGAAAAGGAGTTACAAGAACTCAAACGCTTACAACTTGAACAAGCTGAACAAGGTGAGGGAGACTATAAGCCAATTGATTAATCAATTCCTTGCTTCTTACCAAAGTAGCAATAACAATGCAATAATGGCAGGCAGGGCCTGAACAAAAAATATTTTTTTACTGGCGCTGAGTGCACCAAAAATGCCTGCAATGGCAACACAACTTAAAAAGAAAACTGCAATATAGGTTTGCCAGGTAGCATCTTTAATGAAAAAAGTCCAGATAAGCCCTGCTGCTAAAAACCCATTGTACAAACCTTGATTGGCAGCTAATCCTTTTGTTGGTTTAAACATTTCAGCGGGTAAGGCATTTTTAAATGTTTTTTTGCCAACGGTTTCCCAGGCAAACATTTCCATCCAAAGGATATACAAATGCTCGAAAGCAACAATACCAATTGCGATTTGTGAAATGGTCGTCATGTTCGCAATTAAAGGTATTTTTCAATAAACTGTTTTTTAAATCTACAACAACTTTAACTGACCGGGCAATAACGTAAAACTCATTCTGTGATGGATATTGGCCCCATGCAATCGAATGGCATCTCTGTGCTTAAGGGTGCCATACCCCTTGTTCTGCTGCCATTGATATTGCGGATACTCGACTGCCAGTGTTTCCATGTAAGCATCTCTGTGGGTCTTTGCCAAAATAGATGCTGCTGCTATGCTTTTGAATTTGCCATCGCCTTTTACAACTGTTGTATGTCCAATCTGATTGAACTTTTTAAAACGATTACCATCAACAAGAATATGGTCAAATGGCTGTTTCAATTGTTCCAGCGCTCTATGCATGGCCTGTATAGAAGCATTCAGGATATTGATCTGATCAATTTCTGCAGGTGATAAACATGCAACTGCCCAAATACATTTTGCTTCAATTTCGGGGCGTAGCAACAATCTTTGTTTTTCACTCAATTGCTTGGAGTCGTTTAATCCTTCAATTTTTACACCCTTAGGTATAATAACGGCTGCGGCAAACACAGGTCCGGCCAAACAACCTCTTCCGGCCTCATCGCATCCGGCTTCAATTCTGTTGGGTTCGAGGTAATCTGACAGCATAATAAACCGCTATTGATTCGTAATCGTTGGTGTGTTGGGCCACGATATATCATGGCCCAACGATTGACCCCGATTGAAAATATTATAAAAATGCAGACGCTGTAGCAATCGTAGTCGGCTCATACGCTTGAACGCTTGCTCCGTTACGCACTATTTTCAATGTCTCAATGATATCGCCTTGTTGTATGGCATCTACTACACTTTGTCCTTCGATAACACGACCGAATACTGAGTGTTTACCATCTAACCATGGTGTTGGTACGTGTGTGATAAAAAACTGGCTGCCATTAGACACCGGACCGGCATTGGCCATACTTAAAATACCCGGACCATTATGTGTTAAACTGCGGTCGAACTCGTCTTTGAAACGGTAACCCGGTCCGCCACGGCCATCTCCACCCGGATCGCCACCCTGTACCATAAAATCAGGAATTACACGGTGAAACGTCAATCCATCGTAATAAGGCACACCTAAAGCTTTTGCTTTATTGGGCAATTTACCTTCTGCTAAACCAACGAAATTGGCTACGGTAAGTGGTGTTTTTTCGTGTTCAAGGAACAATAGTATAGTTCCTTTGTTAGTGTGCATCTCAGCGTAAACGCCTTCTGCTAAATTTGTATAATCCATGTTGTTATTTGCCTAAAAATTAAATGTCTGTTTAAGTGTTTTCATTTTTTATTTTCAATGCTTTCAAAAGCGCTTTTATATTAAAGAATCCATCCGGTTCTATAGGGTTAGATTCTTGACTTTTGAACTGTTTCTTAAAATAAAGAATGGGTTGCAAAATTAAGCCATATTTCCCAATTTCATGATGAAATAATGATAATCTCCAGCTAAAATTTTCGTAACATTGCACCTTTATTCAATTTTCAATCCACTAACCAAACAATGGTTACCAAAGATATTCTTTTAAAGGCCTATACCTTAATGTGCAAAGCCAGAGCCATGGCAGCCATTTACGAAGACAACAGACCAATTACCAAATACGTTCACTCAACCAGTAAGGGTCACGAAGCCATACAGATAGCAGCCGGTTTCTTGCTGAAAGCTACAGACTATGCTGCACCTTACTACCGCGATGAAAGCATGTTGCTGGCCATGGGTATGGAACCTTATGAATTGATGTTGCAATTGCTGGCCAAAGCAGATGATCCTTTCAGCGGTGGACGTACTTACTATTCACACCCTTCTCTGAAACGCGACAACATGCCAAAGATGCCTCACCAGAGCAGTGCTACAGGTATGCAGGCAATTCCTGCTACAGGCATGGCCCATGGTATCAAGTATAAAGAGAGTCAAAATTTATTGCCTGAAGGCGATAAGCCTGTTGTGCTTTGCAGCATTGGCGATGGCAGCATGACCGAGGGAGAAGTGAGTGAAGCCCTGCAAATGGCCGTATTGAAAGAATTGCCGGTATTGTACCTTGTACAGGACAACGATTGGGGAATTTCAGCCAGTGGTGATGAAATGCGCGCAATGGATGCCTATGAATTTGCAGCAGGTTTTAAGGGTCTGAAAAGGGCCCGCACCGATGGCAGCGATTTTGTAGAGTGTTATGAAGATCTTAAATCAGCCATAGAGTGGGTGCGCAAAAATCGCAAACCGATGTTGCTGCACGCAAAAGTACCTTTATTGGGGCATCACACCAGTGGTGTTCGAAGCGAATGGTACCGCGATGATTTAGAACAGGATTTGGCAGATGATCCATTTCCTAAACTCAAAAAAATATTATTGAATCTGGCTGAAACTGAACTCACCTTACTGAAAGTTGAAGCAGATGCCAAACGCGAAATAGCAGATAGTTTTAAAAGAGCTGTTGATGCAGCAGATCCAAGCCCTGAATCGCTATACCTGCATGAATTTGCACCAACACCTATTACTGAAGAAACAGGTGTCAGATGCCCTGAGGGCAAAGAGCCAATCGTGATGGTGGATGCAGCATTATTTGCCTGTGATGAAATATTAAAAAAACACCCTGAAGCGCTTTTATACGGACAAGATGTGGGCATTCGTTTAGGCGGTGTATTCCGTGAAGCGGCTACCTTAGCTAAAAAATATTCGAAAGAAAGGGTATTCAATACCCCTATACAAGAGGCTTATATTGTTGGTTCAACTGTTGGTATGAGTGCTGTGGGATGCAAACCCATAGTTGAAATTCAGTTTGCTGATTATATATGGCCGGGTATCAACCAATTGGTTGAAGAAGTTTCAAAAAGTTGCTATTTATCAAATGGCAAATACCCTGTGCAATCGCTTATCAGAATACCGACAGGCGCTTATGGTGGTGGTGGTCCTTACCACTCAGGAACAGTAGAAAGCAGTATCTTACAGATAAAAGGCATCAAGGTGGTGTATCCAAGCAATGCTGCTGATATGAAAGGTCTTTTAAAAGCCGCCTTTTACGACCCAAATCCTGTCGTGATGTTTGAACACAAAGGGTTGTACTGGAGTAAAGTTCCGGGAACTGATTTAGCTAAATGCCCTGAGCCTGATGAAGATTACATGATTCCTTTGGGTAAAGCCAGAACAGTACTTCAGGCTGATGATGCAGCTGTAAAATATGGCGAATCAATGGCAGTGATCACTTATGGCATGGGCGTTTACTGGGCATTGAATGCAGCCAAACAATTCGAAGGTCAGATTGAAATTGTGGATTTAAGAACACTGAATCCATGCGATGATGAAGCCATCTACAATGCCACAAAAAAACACGGCAAAGTATTGGTGTTAACCGAAGAGACTTTGAGAAATTCATTTGCTGAGGCTATTGCCGGTCGCATACAACTGAATTGTTTCCAACATCTGGATGCACCAGTGCGTACCATGGGAAGCGCTAACTTACCTGCCATTCCGCTCAATATAGGATTAGAAAAAGAAATGCTGCCTAATGCCGATAAAGTGGCCGCCATGTTTGAACAGATGCTGAGCGAATAACATGCCTAAAAACAAGCTTAAAAAATTTAACGAGTACCAGTCGTTCGACAATACATTCGATGCCAGAAATGAGTTCAGGGGAAAATGGCACAGCGAAGTATTTAAAAACAATAACCCCATTACACTTGAGTTGGCGTGTGGACGTGGCGAATACACGGTAGGATTGGCCCAGTTATACCCCGAAAGAAATTTTATCGGCCTTGATGTAAAAGCCTCAAGGATGTGGCAGGGTGCAAAATTTGCCAAAGAAAACAATCTCAGTAATGTTGCTTTTTTGCGCATTCAGATAGATTTTCTCAATCAGTATTTTGCAGAGGGTGAAGTGGATGAAATATGGATCACTTTTCCCGACCCACAGCCGCAGAAGACAAGGGAAAAACAGCGTTTAACCAGTCCAAAATTTTTGGCAAAATTTGCCCAGTTATTGGGTAGAAATAAATCCATTAATCTTAAAACAGATAGTGATTTTTTGTTTAATTACACATTGGAAACCATCAAAGAACAACCCGTTCAAATAAATGAGGTGTATATGAACATCGATGACCTCGATGAGTTGAAAGATGAATTGAAAATCAAAACCTATTACGAACGCATGTGGCGTGAGAAAGGAATATTGATAAAATACCTGCGTTTCCAATTCATTTAATTCCCGTTTGTACAATTTAAAATACAATTTCGTTTGAACCGTTTTTGTGTATCGCTTATTTTGTGATACATTTGAATCAACAAGCTTTCAACCCATGATAAAAAAATTATTCTTTTTCTTTTCTGCAACCTGTATCAGTTTGAGTACTATGGCTCAAGCCCCTACATGGGCTGATGATGTTGCTTGCATTGTTTATTCGCACTGCACAAGTTGCCACAACACCAATGGTGCTGCGCCTTTCTCATTGCTGACATACAACAATGCTGTTACCTATTCAAGTTCCATCAGAAGGGTGATAGATGAAAATGAGATGCCACCCTGGCCGGTAGACAACAACTACCGCAAAATGGCCCATGATAGAAGTTTATCTGAAGCTGATAAAATTACTTTATTGGCTTGGTTGAATACAGGACAAACACAAGGCAATATGGGCAACGCGCCTGCCACGCCTACTTACTCATCAGCAGAAATCATCACCAATCCAAATTTAACCATTCAACTGCCAACTTATAAAGTACCTACTATAACCGAAGATCTTTACCGTTGCTTTGTGATGCCGACCAATCAATCCGCTCAAAAATTCATTACCGGTATAGAAATTATTCCGGGCAATAAAAGCATTGTTCACCATGCCCAGGTATTTTATGACACTACCGGAGCTACTACGACACTTGACAACAATGATCCTGGTCCCGGCTATACATCAGCCGGTGGTGTAGGAACAAATGCGGCAGTATTACTGGGTACATGGGTGCCCGGAGCTATGCCCATTTTTGTACCTTCGGGTATGGGGAAAAGATTGCCGCCTACCGCTAAAATCATTGTTCAGATACATTATCCTGAATATGCCAGCGGTGAGTCGGATTCAACAAAAGTTAATTTTTTGTTTACATCGGCTACTGTCCGAAATATCAGTGATGCGCCTGTATTGAATCACAATACAAGCATGACCAACGGACCGCTGTTTATTCCAAAAAATACGGTGAAGACTTTTTATCAGCAATTCTTCGTTCCTTTTAATGGCACCATTTTGAGCATAGGACCACACGGGCATTTACTCTGTCAAAGTATGAAAGCCTACGCTGTAACATTAGCAAATGATACCATCCCATTAGTGAATATTCCCCATTGGGATTTTCATTGGCAGGGTTCTTATGATTTTCAGAAACCAATTAAATTGCCTTTTGGTACACGCTTATATGGTGAAGCAACTTATGACAATACCACCAACAATCCGGAAAATCCTAACGACCCACCACAGGATGTCAGTGTTGGTGAGTCAACAACAGATGAGATGATGCTGTTTTATTTTTCTTACCTCGCTTATCAGGCCGGTGATGAGAATATCATCATAGATACTGCCACTCATCAACAGCATCACGACAATTGTGTGACTAAATACAATGCTTCATTCGCCTCTCAATCTCAGATTAACGCTGTTAATATTTATCCCAATCCTGCCAATGCAACACTTACTATTCAATTGAATCATACCAATCCATTTACAGTTTGTATTTATAATTCCATCGGGCAATTGGTGTTGCAAAAAAACAATTCCACAACCATTGACATCAGTGAATTGAATAAGGGAATTTACAATGTAGCAATTGTTGAAAATGGCAAAATAATTTTGAAAAATTTTATCAAACTTTAATAGTTGAAGGTATGAAGATATTGGGAGGTCTGGCGCTGATTTCCTTTCTGTATGGCAGTTGGAACCAACCGGTGATTTCTGTTCAAAGTGATACTACTTTTATACAATCACTACAGATAACGCAATTCGACAGCACTTATAAAACCATCCATATTCTGGTGGCGCTTTGCGACAATCAATACCAGGGAATCGTACCGGTACCGGCAAAAATTGGTAATGGGAAAGACCTGAAAAATAATTTGTACTGGGGCTGTGGTTATGGTATTCGCAGTTATTTCAAAAAAAGCACTGAATGGCAATTGCAGAAGACCATCGCATTGGATACCATCAGACTAGAGCGCCTTATTTTCAAACACAAAACGAAAAAATATTACTTGATTGCCGATGCCTATAATGGCCAATACATCAAGCAATGCACCATTGATTTTTTAAAGAGCTGTGCAGGACAATTGAAAGATACTGTAACTGCTAATAAAACATTGCTGGGCATCAATGGCAACTCATCGCTTTTAGCTTATATCGGTCATGACGGGCTGATGGATTTTACGCTTAGTCAAACATTTACTAAAGCAGACAATAGAAAACGCGAGTGCATCATACTGGCTTGTATCAGTAAGAAATATTTCGCCCCTCATATCAGTCAATCGGGTGCCTATCCTTTGGTATGGACAACCGGTTTGATGTGTCCCGAAGCCTATACTGTTCACGATGCTATTAGTGCTTATGTAAAAGGCGAAAACAGAGACAGTGTACGCATGAAAGCTGCTGCTGCCTATGCCAAGTATCAAAAATGCGGGCTAAAGGCTTCTAAAAGGCTTTTGGTGGGAGGATTCTAGGTGTTAGGATAAAGAGGATAGTAATTAGTGAGATTTTCTGTTAGTGATAATCCTCTAAATATTTAACTCCAAATAGTCCGGGCGCTTAAATCATATATTCAACAATAACTGCTTCCAACAATTTTATTTGCTGCCTTTGCGTTTATTCCTAAATTTGTTCGCCATGAAAATTCTCTTTTCCTCCATTTTATTTTTTGTTGTTTTACAATTGCCTGCTCAGGATACTACCTATGCCCGTAAAATTCTGAATGAGCTGTGCAGCAATAAATACAAGGGCAGAGGTTATGTAGGAAAAGGCGATAAAAAAGCAGCTTCCTTTATTCAGGGTGAATTTAAAAAAATAGGATTGAGTAAAGTAAAAGGGAGCTATACTCAAAAATTTACTTTTTCGGTAAATACCTTCCCCAAAAAAGTAGTGGTAAAGTACAATGGAAAATTATTGGTGGCAGGTAAAGATTATTTGGTAAATGCCGGTTGCAAAGATTTTAAATTCAGTGGTAAATTAGACTTTACAAGTATCAACCAACTCAATGACAGCCTGTATTATGACAAGGTCGGATATTATCAAAAAGCAGCTGTAATAGACACCTTTAACAAAAAATATTTTGAAGAGGCAGAGCTTACCAATAAAAAATACATGGGTGATTATGGCAAGCAATTGATTGTAAAACTGACTAATGAAAAACTGACATGGACCAGTTCCTATAAGCAGGATAATAATTGCATTATTACACTCAATAGCAGCGTATTTGACAGAACCCAACCTGCAGTGTTTGACATTGATATCGACAGCAAGTTTTATGGCGCCTACACCGCTAAAAACACGATGTATGGCACTTACACTTCACAAAATGTATTAGGCATGATAGAAGGGAAGGAACAAAAAGACAGTTTTATTGTATTCACAGCGCATTATGACCACCTGGGTATGATGGGAGAAACCGCCATGTTCCCGGGCGCAAACGACAATGCCAGCGGTATTGCGATGATGCTAAGTTTGGCTAAATATTTCAAAGCCCATCCACAAAAATACAGTTTGTTATTCATCGCTTTTTCAGGTGAAGAAACAGGTTTGATTGGTTCAAAATACTATGTCGACCATCCGGTTGTTCCACTCGAAAAAATGCATTTTCTTATCAATATCGATTTAATGGGCAACGGTGCAGAAGGTGTAATGGCTGTAAATGGCAGTACTTATAAAAGTCAGTATAATCTTTTAACATCCATCAATACAAAACACCAATACCTACCGGCTGTTAAAGCAAGGGGCAAGGCGGCCAATAGCGACCATTATTATTTCAGCGAAGCGGGTGTGCCGTGTTTTTTCTTTTACCTTATGGGGCCATATCCGTATTACCACGATATCAACGACAAAGCCTCAGCAGTGCCTTTCAGCAATTTTAGCAATGCATTTATGCTGTTCAGAGATTTTATTATTTCATTGCAATCATTTACAGTTGCAGATTAAAATTAATGCTGTACAACCAGTCGCATTGTACCTGAGTAATTACCGGACACAACTTTCACAAGGTATACACCATTGGCTAAATTTTCAGTAACTAATGTATTGCCATTGCCCTGAAGCACTGTTTTTCCTGAAATATCAGTTACCGCAAATTCCATTGCACCGTTAATTTCACTGATAATGGTAACAGATGAATTGGCCGGATTGGGATAGAGTCTGAAATATTTATCGGCTGCAATTGTTTTAACACCTGTAAAGTCTCTCAGTGTTATCGTTGTATCATCATTATTGCAGTTGCCTTTTACCACCAATTTCACCACTTTGAAATTGGCATTGGTGTATTTGTGTTGAGGATTGGCTAAAGTACTGCTGTCGCCATCTCCAAAATACCATTTATAGGTTTTATTGCTACCGTTTGAATTGCTATTAAATGCCACCTCATTCAAACCGAGGTAAGAATAGGTAAATGATGCTTTTGTAAAAGTATCCGTTGAGATACTAACAACAGCCGGAAAGGCATAGACTTGATTCTGTCCACCGGTCACAGTGATGACAAGTGTTGTGGTTTTATTGCCTGCGCTGCTGTATGTAACGGCATGAGGACCAACAGTATTTGCAGAGAGAGGTGAAGCATTTGCAAATGTCCATTGACGGGTTGCAACATTGTTATCGCATGAATCGTAAAAAGTAACAGTCTGACCTATGCAGGCATTTTTAGGCATGGCGTAAAAATTCAGATAGGCAATTTTAATATTTTTAATAGTGTCTTCTGTATTACAAGTGTTTGTGGCAATTAAACGGATACTATAAGTGCCACCTGCAGCAAACTGATGTGCTGAATTAATGGTTACCGCAGAATCATTGGTTGTAAAAAACCATTTAGCTGTTGTTGCATTATTAGATGTATTGGTAAATGTTACCTTGCCTTTTTCAGCTGCTACCCAGGTAAAGTTAGGTTTCATTTTACTATCTGCCGCTACATTGATAGTTCTTGTTTTAACAAGGGTGCTGCCTGTTGATGTTGTAATGGTTAAAGTGATGGTTTTGGTGCCTCCTGTAGAATACGTAACCGTATGAGGACCAACTGTTGATGCTGTTGCCGGTGAAGCCCCTGACCCAAAATTCCATGCATAGGCTGTGATATTGCCTTTTGATGAATCTTTCACCACTATATTTTCATTCAAACAAATCGCAGAACGGCTTGTTCCAAAGTTTGCACTTGGTGGTACAATCGCACAATTACCTGAAGTGAGTTTTGTGTGAGCCGTTTTACCACATACCGAAGTTGCACTTTTTGTTACAATATAAGTTCCGCCATCTATATCCGATGTTGAAAGACTTGGTTTAACCTGACCGTTACCTATGGCATAGTGCATTACAACAGCCGGTGCGATAACGTGACCTAGCTGATGTCCATGCCCCAGTTCATGTGTTGCTACTGATTCAAAATGAAATTGTGATCCACTGGCACTATTGATACTGTAGTTCCAATTGGTCGTATTGGTAGGTTTTATTCTAAAACGAATATCAAGATCAATTACAAACCAGTTCTGACCGCCTGTTACATTGCAACCCGACCACCAGCTGAAGCACTGAGCCAACACACCATTCGGCATAGCATTACTGGTATCCCATGAACAGATATTTTTACCATCTGATTTTATAGAACTATATTTTACTTTGCCCAAGGTATCCCAATTGATGTAAGTGCCGCATCTCCATCTTTCAAGACTTCTGATAAAAGCGCCCTTAGCATTCACTGAATCATAAAATTGAGCGCTCATGGTCCAGGTAATTCCTTTGGCTGCATTCATTCCAATTTCCTGAGTCTCATATGCTATACTGTCGCGTTTATAGCCTGTTTCAACATTCAGATGCGAATAGCTTATCTTAAGGGTATCAGTAGAAGTGGCAACGCCATTGACACCGGCATTCACACGTATTTTACCTGTACCTGCTCTTGATCGCACAATGACCTTTATCATGGTATCGCTCCATGAGATATAATCTTTCCTCATTGCTTTGATATAGCTGGCCCCACCATCATCCGAATTTTTAAATAGTACGGTAGAAGTATCTTGTACCGACTGAAAATTAGTTCCTTTAATGGTTAGTGTAGTGGTAGTGCCGGCCGATAATGTTTTAGGAGAAATAGAGGTAATGGTTGCTGTCGCTCTTTTTTTGCTGATAAGTAATTTTGTTTCACCATTAATTTCTATCGCTTTGGTTTGAGTGAGAGTTTCTATGGTTGAATAAATACTGAAAGCAGGATATTGATTGAATACATCACTGGCCGTACCATCTGTTTTATCTATTTTTACAAATCCCTGAGGTCCGCTCTCTGAAACCCATTCACCATCTTTTTGAATCAAAAGGAATATGCCTATTTCGCCTATTTCCAATTCAAGTTCAGGATCTACTTTCAATGACTGCTGACCAACTGTACCACCAAGTGTTATGATGTTAAAACTGTTTGAAGGCAATAAATTATATCCCTTGTAAACTTTACTTACCGCTAGTGTATTGGCAGTTTGAATCATGCCGGTACTATTGAAATAAGATTGTCTGTTGCTCACCCTTGCTTCAACTATCAAAGTTGAGGCATTGACTCTTTCAGCCAAGGATAAAGGCACAAGCACACATTCGGCTTTAACGGACAGGGAAAATAAGATCGTAGAAAGTAAGACTGTGAATAGATTTCTTCTCATGGTTTTGTATTAGTATGTTACGAATTAAATGAATTTTAAATGGATGGACAAAATTTTAGTGGTTTCTGGGTGTAATTTATAGTCTTCGTGGATGGTGTAAGGCAGCAATGCCACAACTTCTCCCGATTGATTGACGAGTACCGGACATTGCTTTCTGCGGCTGTTATCCACCTTCTTATCGGTGAGTATATCGCTGATTTTTTTATACCCTTGCATGCCCAGTGGTTTTATTTTATCGCCTTCCTGCCAATGTCTGAGGGTTAATGGAAAATCAAGTTGATTAGCATTTAAATAAAGTACTCCCTCTAATTTATAATCTATGGCAGAAGGATTGTTTTCAAATTTGATATCCAAAGATTGTCCATTGAATAGCAAGTTACTGACAGGACCGCTGATTGTTATAGCATTTTGAATGACATTGTCATTTATCGGCATTATCAATAATCTGTCGCGCTCTCTTAGCAAAATATGGCTTTCGCTTATTACCCGTTTCCCGGTCTGACTGCTCTTCAGCATATCTTCAATCTGACTGAAAGTAAATCCGTATCCTTGTAAATTGTAGTATAAAAAGGCTGTTTGATGTTGAATTTCTGCGAGCTTTAAAAGGTCGACAGTTGTGCCCTCAGATGACTCACGGCTCAGTTCTTTCCATTGCTTTTGTAACAATTCGTTGGCAATGTCTTCGTAGTCTCTTACCTTTTGTGACGACTCAAAGAAACGCTGCTCTGCATCTGATTGAATCATTTTCAGTGGCTCCGTAACCTTGTGTCTCAGTGCATTCCGCAAATAGTCATCGCCTTCGTTACTACTATCTTCACGAAAAGTTAATTGTGCTGCTTTCAGATACTGCCTTATTTCATCTCTACCTGTAAAAAGCAAAGGCCTGATGATATTATTCTCGTTTACAGGTATGCCGTGAAGGCCTTTGATACCGCTGCTTCTCAACAGATTAATCAATATCGTTTCAAGATGGTCGCCACGGTGATGTGCGGTTAGAAGAAAATCAAAATTGTGTTCCTTCATCAATTCTCTGAACCAATTGTATCGCAAGGTTCTAGCTGTTTCCTGTATGCCTTTTTTTTGCTGAAGTTGTACTGCCAATGTATCAAATTGTATGTTGTACAATGGCACTTGATGCTTGTTGCACAAGGCTGTAACAAATGCTTCGTCACCATCGCTTTCAGCACCTCTTAAACCGAAATTGCAGTGAGCGGCACTAAAAGAATACCCCGATTTAAAAAGCAGATGAAAAAGACAAACACTATCGGCACCCCCGCTCAGCGCCAATAACAGCCTGTTTTGAGGTGTGAATAATTGTTGTGTTTGAATAAAGTTTTCAAAGCCCTGAAGCATGGCATTCTTTTTGACAAAGATAATTATTCCGAATAATACCGAATATTGCACCAGCATTTGAAACCATTTTTACTGTTCATATCATTGTTGATTTTTGCTACACCGCGTTTGGTGTCTCAAACTAATCTTGAAGTTATATCAGGTGAAAAATTATACGGTGATGAAATTAAGAAACTCACCTATATCGTGAAGAATGTCGGTTTTAAACACAATGGCGTTACTATTTACTGCGACAGTGCCATCAGAAAACTGAAAGAAGGCATTGTGGAAGGATTCGGTCATATCTATATTTTTCAACAGGACACTTTCACACTCAGTGGTGGAGAATATCTCAGATATGAAGAAGCAACCAAAGTGGCAACCGTTACAGGCAAGCAGGTGATACTGAACGACAAGGAAATGACCCTTGTAACAACTGCACTGCAGTACAACACGGCCCAACAGATAGGCTCCTATCACAACAACGCCAATATTCTGAGCGGTGAAAACACCTTGAAAAGCAAACACGGTTATTATCAAAGACGCACCAACATTTTTAATTTTAAAGAGAATGTCGTTCTCACAAGTCCGCAGTATACCATGTATTGCGACACCCTCGATTATTTTGCAGGCACAAAAACAGCCTACTTTCAAGGACCTACAAAAATTATCAGCAAAGAAAATACCATTACCTGTAATTATGGCTGGTACAATACGGCAACAGAGCAAGCGCAGTTTAGCAGAGAAGCGACCATTATCAGCGATTCTACCACTATAACAGCGGATAGTTTATTGTACAATCGCAAGAAAGGGATTGGCAATGCCTTTGGTAATATCCGTTTGTATGACAGTGCCAATCACATTGAAGTTTACGGGCAAAAAGGATTGTATACCGAAAAGACAAAAGAAACAGTTATCACACAATTGCCTTTGGCGATACAAATCAGTGATAACGACACCATGTATGTTCAGGCTGATACTTTTTATTATGTAAACGACAGTGTTAAACGACAGTTGCAAGCCTGGCCCCGAACAGCATTGGCTCAGAAAGAATTTCAGGGTAGGTGCGACTCGCTGGTCTATCGCTTCAATGACTCCACCATTAGTTTATATCATCAACCGATTTTGTGGAATGCCCTTAACCAGATAACGGGAGATACCATGCACATTGTATTGAAGAATAAACGCATTCATACTTTAACAGTACTCGACAATGCCTTTCTGGCATCGGAAGTAAAACCCTTTTATTACAACCAGATATCAGGTCGCACCATGTTGATTCAGTTCGACAGCAACAAACTGAAATCAGTATTGGTGGATGGCAATGCCGAAAGTATTTATTATTTGAGTGACAACGAAACTGATAGCGCAGAATACACCGGTGTCAATAAAGTAGCAGGTGGTAAAATGCTGATACAAATGAAAAACAGCAAAGTGAACGGTATCCGTTTTTTTAGTAAGCCGGAAGGCAAAATGTATCCGTTGAAAGACTTTCCGGATGGCGAAAAATATTTGGCAGGACTGATTTGGCAAGTCGACAAAAAGCCAACAACTGAATCATTTCTTGAAAGAAAAAAGAAACGGATTGTACTACCTGTTGAAGTGAAAGAAAAACCTGTGAAGCCAAAGAAAAAAGCGAAAACTAAGAAGAAATAACTGCCCTATATTGCTTACTTAATGCTACATAGGATTCCGCATTCCTGATAATTTTTATTTTTTGTTCCTCACTAATGGTCTTGATGATTTTAGCCGGCAATCCCATCACCAGACTATAAGGCGGGATTTCCATTCCCTCGGGCACTACCGCACCTGCCCCTATGATACTGAACTCACCAATTTTAGCCCCATTCATTATAGTGGCCCTCATACCTACAAGTACATTATTGGCCAATGTTGCACCATGTATAATGGCCCCATGTCCGACAATGCATTCTTTTCCAATAGTTGTGGGAAAACCCGGATCGACATGCACAACTGCTGTATCCTGTATATTGCTTCTATCCCCTATTGTTATGGTATCACCATCGCCTCTGATAACAGCACCAAACCAGATGCTGACATCTTCACCCAGATGAACATTTCCTATCACTGTGGCTGTATCGGCAATAAAAATTGCTTTACCTTTGCTGTCTACTCGTTGAATATTCATGTTGCAAAAAAATTATCTGCTTACAAACATAGGGCAATTGTCGGGAATTTTACCTTCAGAAACTTTGCTGTTAAAAGGAACGCAAATGGCCGAAATACATTCGCTCAACAACGCCTATTTACTTGTTGAAGATGGCTGTATTGCTGCATTTGGACCCATGGCAGAATGCCCAACAACAATGCACCCGGTAACAGATATCAATGGTGGCTGGGTACTACCCGGCTTTGTTGATTCACATACTCACATGGTATTTGCTAGCAGCCGTCACATGGAATTTGTGATGCGATTACAGGGCAAAACATATGAAGATATTGCAGCTGAAGGCGGTGGTATTCTCAATTCTGCAAAAAAACTGCAGAGCATGTCTCAACAAGAGTTATATGACAAGGCTTATCAATACGCTTTAAATGCTATCAACAGCGGCACTACGGCACTTGAGATAAAGAGCGGCTATGGTTTAAGTACCGATGCTGAATTAAAAATGCTGAGGGTAATCAAAATGCTGAAAGAACAGTTGCCCATTACTGTAAAATCAACATTCCTCGGTGCTCATGCATTTCCAACTGAATTCAAACAAAATCATCAGGGCTATATTGATATATTAATCAATGAAATGTTACCTGCAATAGCTGAAGAAAATCTGGCAGATTTTATAGATGTTTTTTGTGATAAAGGTTTTTACAGTACCGAAGAAACAGCTCTGATTTTAAATGCCGGTAAACAATATGGACTGCGTGCTAAAATACACGGCAATGAATTGGGATTAACCGGGGGTGTACAAATTGCTGTGGCCAATAATGCCTTGTCTGTTGACCATCTTGAACACCTGAGCAATGTAGAAATCGAATGCTTATTAGAAAGTGCAACCATGCCGGTGATTTTACCGGGAAGTTCTTTCTTCCTTAAAATCCCCTATGCACCGGGGCGTCAAATGATAGATGCCGGATTACCTGTGGCTATTGCCAGTGATTTTAATCCGGGTAGCAGCCCGCATTACAACTTGTGGTTTACCTGGAGTCTTGCTTGCTTATACAACGGCTTATTACCTGCCGAGGCTTTTAACGCCTTAACCATTAATGCTGCATATGCACTTGGTATCAGCGATACTCACGGTAGTATTTCTGTAGGGAAAAAAGCTTGCCTGATACAGACCCGTGCTTTTGATTCAATGAATGAAATGCCTTACTGGTTTGCTCAAAATCACGCACAAAAAGTTTGGTATTAGGTTATCATTTCTACCATATTTTATAACCAATGGTTAAGCTTCCGTAGTGTAATTTCATTGGGTATTGCTCATCCTGATATGGCTTTTCCTTTAATACAATAAAATTGTTGATGCCCCTCATGGCATTAATTTCAACTACCCATCTTTTTGATAAACGCATTGCCAATCCATAGTTAAAGGCTAAATTATATTGCCTAATATTACTTCGTCCGTTGTCATTTTGCCACCCGATGTAGCGTGCTGTTTCGGTTGTATCAAAATGATTCGAAAAATTGAAATAATGGTTCAATCCTACCTTAACATCCAGCCATTTGAAAATATTGTATTGCAAAGCAGTATTCAGCAATAACCCGTTCATTTTGATAACACCTTCGCTCCCTTTACCATAAGGTGTTGTAATCGAAACAACAGAATCTGTAGGTGCTATATAATAATACCCCATAGTGGTGTGAGAATAAAGCAGTGATACATTCAGTGTTTTCTTTTCTGTTATTGGTTGCTTTACTCCTAATCCAATAACAGGATTTCGGAAAGGAGCAAATGTATTGGTGTAAAACACAGTTCTTGATGTAGAAGAAGAAATCATGTTACTCAAATTATAACCACATGTTCCTCCAATAATATAAACTGATCTGGTTGTGTCTCGGGCTGTTGCATAATTAGAAACAACACATAAAAATAAGACAATTATTGCGGTACAGTAACGGAAATAACCCATTGAACAAAGCTAACAAAATTTCGCTTCAAAATCTCCTTTAAAAAAGCGATATTTGCACTTCAAAATTTCTCAATACATAATGTCTGAAAATATTTTAGTGATAGGTGCCTGCGGCCAATTGGGTACCGAACTGGTTGAAGCGTTAAGAAACATTTACGGCAACAGCAATGTTATTGCTTCCGATATCCGCCAAAGTGAAGATGCCGTATTTCAACAAGGCCCTTTCGAAACTTTAGATATTTTAGACAAAAATCGCTTGTCCGAAATTCTTACCAAACATAAACCTTCTCAGGTGTATCATTTGGCAGCGCTTTTGAGCGCTACTGCCGAAGCTAAACCAAAGTTGGGCTGGACCTTGAACATGGACGGTCTTTTCAATGTATTGGATGCTGCAGTAGATTTTAAAATTGGAAAAGTGTACTGGCCGAGCTCAATTGCAGTATTCGGACCGGGCACTCCCGTTGACAATACCCCTCAAAACTGTGTCATGGACCCTAATACCATTTACGGTATCAGTAAACTGGCAGGTGAACGCTATTGCGAGTATTATTTCCAGAAACGCGGAGTAGATGTAAGAAGTTTGCGCTACCCCGGACTTATTGGATATAAAAGCGAACCGGGTGGTGGTACAACAGATTATGCTGTAAGCATTTACCACGATGCGTTAACCACAGGACATCACAACTGCTTTTTAGGCGACCACACACAATTGCCAATGTTATACATGCCTGATGCATTAAAAGCTACTTTGGATATCATGCATGCCCCTGCTGAAAAAATTAAAATCAGAAGCAGTTATAATCTTGCAGGCATGAGTTTTTCTCCTAAAGAGATAGCCGACAGCATTAAGCAATTTGTTCCGGGTTTCACGATTGAATACAATCCTGATCGCAGACAAGCTATTGCCGATAGCTGGCCTAATAGCATTGATGACAGCGAAGCAAAGAAAGATTGGGGATGGCAACCGGCCTACAATTTGGAAGCCATGACGCGCGACATGCTGAAAAATTTAGCCCCACGCTACGGCAAAACCCTTTCTCTGTAAATTCAAATTTTCTTTATTCCTTCACTATAGCAAATATACAGGATGATTTTATTCATCTCTGGCGGCTGTTTTTAATTTGATAAAATGTCGCAAAGGCTCCTCAGGAAAAGGAACCAATTAAACCGGAATATTTGCGTATTCAACTTAATTTAACTTTTTTGGCAGGAAGATTGTAATTTTAAATTTACTTTGTACGTTATATCCGCAGTGAATGGAAGAAACCGATAATTATTATAAGCAATCCATGGATGATATCGTCTTTGTTAACAGAAACAAGGACTATGGTGCTTATTTACTGCGAACCAAATACAAATTCCGTTTATTAAAAGCGCTTTTACTATCCATATTATTTTTTGTTTTGGGTATGGGTATTCCAAAAGTTTTATCGATGCTACATTTTTTTGATGAACCTGCATTGGAACTCAGTAAGGAAAAAATAATGATTTTAGCTGAAATTGCTTCCTCTCAACCTGCCTTCGCTCCTCCACCTGCTACTAAAGAAAAAACTGAAATAGTGGCCACTTCTGACCCTATACCTCCTTCTGTTCCAATAAAAGAAAAGGAAGATGATAAAAAACAAAGCAATAGTGGCATAGACAGTAGTGGTAACTCAAAATCAAATAACCAAAATAATACAGGGGTATACCTGAGTGGCCGAGTAGAGAAAGAGCCAACATTTATTGGCGGGGATGAAGCACTCGAAAGTTATATGCAAAATATTGTGCACCCCGATATTACACTAAAAGGCACAATACTTGTTGTCTTTATCATTAATGAAAAAGGTGAAATTACCGATATCAAAACAGATGGTAAGGGGAATCCAAAACTAGAAGAAGCTGCTAAAGAAGCTGTCGCCAAAATGAATGGCAAATGGAATCCCGGTATACAAAATAAGATACCGGTTAAAGTGATTTGCAAAATCCCAATTTCTTTCTAACTCATTGCTGTAGCCTGAAGAATTTTCTGCCCTATTTTACATTGTAAACATTTCTTCTTGGAACAATACTCTGACTTTAATTCAAGCAATGCCTGCGTATCGAAAGCAGATACTGTTTTCATGCCCAAGCCGTTCCACTTATCAATAATGGCATTTTTTTCAGGTGATAAGTGTTGCAGTATTGAGATGGCTTTATTGCACAATGCTTCATTGCCACTGTTGCGACCGTAAACAAATAATACCGGCACTACTGCATTGATCAACAATAATTCCAATGCTTGATTTGACAAGGCCGTGCTGTGTGCGCGGGTGGTTTTTCCAAATACATAATGTGTGGTCCAATAAGCTGACCCTTCGGCTTCAAATAATTTGATAATTGCTTTGACATCATTCAACTCGGTAATAGCTGCGAATAAATGATGGCTCTTATAAATAAGGGCGGACAACTGCGCCAGTCGCATGGTGGGGAAATTGCCGGGTCGCATGCGCATTAATTTAAAACTGCTGTATTGTAGGTGAGTAAGGTTGTATTTGGTTTTTAAAAACTGCCACTCTTTGCGCAATGCTGAATGGTACTCATCATCGATTATTTCTTCTAAAAATCCGGCTGTGCCAAATACCAGTGCTTCTATCTGTTGTTGATTATTTTTGTGTTTTCCTAATATTTGAATAGGTAAACGCATGGCTAACTGCTCAAATGGAATGGCATTGGTACCAAACCCAAAACTGCGGGTTATGGCAAAATAGAAAACAGAATGCCAATCATTTTTTACCATCTGTAACCACTCATTGATTTGACTGCTTTTACGTTCTAGCCGACCCACCAATGCCCTGTCTATTGCTTGTGTTTTAGTAAAATTATCGATGGGTGTAATAAAAGGTGCACAAGGCACCCATTGCTCTGATGCTTTGAGTTTTGAATAGTGTTTGAGCACATGAGGATAGATACGGTCGTTCACGATAAGTGTAGGTACATAGCTGCCATCTTCTCTCACTGCTGATTTTTGATGATTGAACACAACATGAAGCACTGTATTGTTATACGCTTTATCTGTGTGGTGTTTATGCAGGTACCAGTCGTTCGAATTGATGTGTATTTCTACATTCCCTACCCAGTCTGCCTCACCTATGCGAATGCGTGCCTCACTGAAATCAGGACCGGAATCCCGATTGAGTCTTCCACGCTTTAAAATCATGACATCGCGGCCTTCTGTAGTAACTAGATTATCTGAATTGAATAATCCTGCCTGCCAGATGTATTGCAATAATTCTTCGTTCATAGTTTATGCAATTTTAATATTATTTAATCGGTCTTTCAACAAAAAATACTGTTTTATTAATGTGATAAAACTTAATTTTGTAGGAAATGTCGGGGATATAAACGGGTTACTTTTTTTCATCCCGTTAGTTCCTCCCATTTTTTAATCATAAAAATAAATAATGGATAGAATAAAACTGCTGCCCGATAGTATTGCCAACCAAATTGCAGCAGGAGAAGTGGTTCAGCGACCCGCATCAGTTGTCAAAGAATTACTTGAAAATGCCATCGATGCAAAAGCCACTTCAATTAAACTGAATGTAAAAGAAGGCGGTATTTTATTGGTGCAAATAATAGATAACGGAATGGGCATGAGTGTTACCGATGCCCGCATGTGCTGGGAGCGACATGCGACTTCTAAAATTAATACAGCCGATGACTTATTTCGATTGAAGAGTTTTGGTTTCAGGGGTGAAGCACTGGCTTCGATTGCAGCTATTGCACATGTTGAAATGAAAACCAAAAGGGCTGAGGATGAAACCGGCACCATCATCAAAATTGAGGGCAGTAAAGTAATAGAACAAAATCAGATTGCTGCATCCAATGGCACCCAGTTTGCCATCCGGAATTTGTTTTACAATGTTCCTGCAAGAAGAAATTTCTTAAAAAGTGTGCCTGTAGAAATGCGACACATCATCGATGAATTTACAAGAGTTGCCATGCCGCATCATCAGCTATCGATGAGTCTGTTTCACAACGACAAGGAAGTATTTGATCTGAAGCCAACAACCCTTGCCAATCGCATTGCTGAATTGATGAGCAAAAAAAACACTGCTGACTTTTTAAGTGTTGACGAAAATCATGAATTAGTGAATGTTGCGGGGTTTGTAGGCAAGCCTGAATCAGCCAAAAAAACAAGGGGAGAACAATTTCTGTTTGTGAACAACCGCTTTATCAAAGATGCCTATTTGAATCACGCCATCAATGCGGCTTACGACCAGTTAATCGCCAAGGACCAGTTTCCATTATACGCATTATTTCTAACCATTGATCCGGGTAGAATTGACGTGAATATTCACCCCACAAAAACGGAAATAAAATTTGATGATGAAAGAGCCATTTATGCGCTTGTAAAATCAGCTGTTAAAAAAGCACTGGGACAATACAACGCCATGCCTGAATTGGAGTTTGCAGATAAAAATGTCTTCAATCCGGTTGGGTTTTTAAATAAAGAGACTTCCTCTTCGTCCTATACCAAGTCCCCTGATGTGAAAACCAACAGTGGCTATAACCCTTTTAACGAACAGAATCAGTGGAAACAAACACAGATCAGCCAATGGCATAAATTGTTTGACACAGGCATTACTACAGCCGGCAAAAAAACCGAAAGTGCAACTGTTGAAACACCTATTACCGGTCTGCCTCTGCAAAGGGAGGAGCAAACATTTGAGGTGATGCAATTACCCAACGGTTTTTTGGTGACTTCACGCAACGGACAATTAATCATCATCGACCAAAGGGCTGCTCATGAACGCATCCTGTTTGAAAAATATTGCAACAATATTATTTACAGTTCTGCACCCATACAGCAACTGCTATTTCCACGCACCATAGAATTATCAAAAGCCGATTATGCCTTGGCTCATGAAATATTGGACGACATCAAGGATTTGGGTTTTGATGTAGCCGATTTTGGTACCAATTGTTTAATTATTAATGGCGTGCCTGCTGAAACCATGAAAGGCAATGAAAAAGAATTACTCGAAGGTTTGTTAGAAAACTACAAGCACAATGCCGGTAATTTTTCGGGCGATAAACGCAAGGCACTGGCCTTGTCATTGGCCCAGAACGAAGCCATGCTGAGAACAAGAATACTTGAAAAAGAAGAACAGGTTGAAATTGTTTCCAAATTATTTGGCTGCGAAACACCCGGTACACGCCCGAATGGCAAACCTGTTTACATAGAATTTACCCAACAAAAATTAAGCGATTACTTTCAATAAATTATGCGATTTCAACTCACCCCTGCTGTAAAAAATATACTGATAGCCTGTGTTATTCTGTTTATCGGGACTCTGATATTTGAAAGTAAAAACATCAGTCTGATTGAAATTTTGGGATTGTATTACCCCGGCCACCCTAAATTCATGCCTTACCAATTAATCACTCACATGTTTATGCATGGTGGATTAACACATATCATTTTCAATATGTTTGGTTTGATTACATTTGGTGTAGTACTGGAAAATATAATGGGTACGAAGAAGTTTATCGCGTTGTATTTCTTCAGCGGATTGGGTGCTATTCTAATTCATCTTTTAGCCCAGGCAATTGTAATCCATCAATACACCGGTAATTGGTGGCTCAGCGATGTAACAAATTTCATCAACAGCAATCCGAGTCAGGAGGTATTTGATAAAGTAAAGTCAAATTATGCCAGCCTGATGATAGGTGCCAGTGGCTGCATTTATGGTGTATCTGCTGCATTTGCATTCCTATTCCCAAATTCGCCTTTATACATCATGTTTATACCGGTGCCAATTAAAGCAAAATATGTCATCCCGGGTTTTATTGCGCTTGATTTATTTCTAGGCATCAGTAATTTTAACTGGGACCCTACTGCTCACTTTGCCCATGTTGGTGGAGGGTTATTTGGTTTTGCACTTACCTATTATTGGCGTAAGAAAGACAAAAGTAATTTCTGGTAATACTTAATACCCATTTTGCATCCTATTAGATAGGCTTCCTTTTCTTGCAAATCAATTTTATTACAACTTAACGATAGTTGGCTATTAGAGTTGCATTGAACGCCTTAGGTGCTATTTATAGCGCAAAATAAAACAGGTGAGCTTTTTGGGCCCACCTGTTGAATAAATTTATGCTAAGTAAGATTACTTACCTGCCATGTAACGCGCTTTCTGATCTTTCATAAACGCTTCCAATTCTTCGTGTCTTTTTTGTTCTTTTTTACCCAAATCCAATTTTGCTAATTGTTTCCAGTATTTCTCTGCTTTTTCAAAATCATCGGCCCAAATATTGGCTTCAATCAGGTTGAATAAAGTAGCGATTGAAACACTTTCATCGATACGTGCTTTTTTATTGCTTGGATCAGATTCTTTCATTGCTGTTTCCCAAATAGCGATTGCTTCTTTGATTTTTGGAATAGCATTGGTTTTTTCAGCACTTTCTGACAAAAGTTTATAACCTTCTTCGTAAGCTGTTTGCGCAGTCGCATAGTCTTCGTAGTTGCCTTTTTTATCTTTTACAGTGTAAACATTTGACTCTCTTGTAACAGCCTGGTAACCATAGTTGGTGTTAATGATATTACCCAAAATAGTCATGTTGGCAGTAAGTGTTTTGTCTTCTAAGCCACTGATAAATGCCCCTTTACTCATATTCCAGTATTTATCAAGATCGTAAGTATTTGAGTACTCTCCGGTATAGGCTTTCTGAAAATCATTCATACTAGGTGTAAATTCTTCCATTAATATACCATCAGTAGGTGATTCAACTTTAACACCCATTGGATGTCTGTACTGAATTTCATACTTGTATTTAGTAACTTTAACACTTTGACCGCTTCTCATTTCACTTGATTCAGTTGTGATCAAAGTTGGTCCCATCATTTCAAAACCCATCAATGTTGCTGTAATTTTAACAGCATTGTCAGTTCCCAGCTTAAACCCTTGTAATTTCAAATAGGTGTTGGCCAATAATGTTGGGTTGTGTTCTTTTTGAGGTGTTGGCCTTTCAAGCGTTTTTTTGATTGGCATGATAGGCTTACCCTCATTGTTCAATTCTTTATCCAACAATTTTTTAGCAGCAGATTTTTTGTTGTAAACATCTAAATCTTTGTTATACTGCTCCATAGCCTTTGCATGCTCTTCGTCATTTCTTTTCACTTCAAGCTCATAATTAGCCATCAATGTTTTGTTAGCTTCTAAATAAGCCAGTACAACAGTACTGTTGTAGTTTTTGATTTCTTTGTTGATAGGCTTTAAAGGGCGACTGATATAATTAATCTTCACCTCTTCTCTGTCTACGTCTTGTGCTGTTGCTGCATTATAAGAAAATGCAGTAATAGCAATTAATAGCGTACTCTTTAAATTCATGATTTCTTGATTTTTTCACAAAAATAACCTTTTTTTATATTAGAAAATCAAATTAAATGTCATATTAATTTATAAAAAAAGGGGGCGAATTATTAAAACAATTCGCCCCCTTCAATATAGTGTAAAATGAGCCTAGTGCTGGTGGTTATGTTCCTCAATCATTTTGTAGAACTCCTCAATGCTCACAGTTTTTTCATTGTAAGAAATAATCTCTTTTAATTTATTGTAAACTTTTCTTCTCACCGCTACATCATTCATTTGTTGTACATACTCTTCTTTCTTCAAATTGTCATCGCTGAATTTTTTAACAAATTCAAAATCAGGATTTTGCATGCCATAGTTTCTGAATAGCGATAAGGTATAACCCAATGATGCATCTTCGATATCCTGGCGTTCAATTTTGATTTCGTATTTAGCTGCAACTTTCTCGCGAATCAATACTTCTTTCAAAGTAGCTGATTCTGATTGGTAGCGCTCGTCAATATTATCAGAATTGTAGTTGTCTTCTTTGCTTACCAACAACCATCTTTTTAGGAAGGCATCTGGTAATTCAAACTGATGCTTATCTGCTAGCAAGTGGGTCAACATGTGTTCTATCTGGTGCTCACTTTCGTTTCTGTAATACACTTCAAGATTTTCTTTGATTTTGGTTCTGAACTCTTCCTCAGTGGTAACAGTTCCTTCGCCCATTACTTTATCAAACAATTCCTGATTGATGTCGGCAGGTTGTCTTCTGCTGATTTCAGTTACTGTCAGTTTAAAATTTTTGTTCAAATCGCTTACCGCTTCTTTCGCAATCCCTAATGAACTTGAAATAACACTCTCGTTATCGTTGAACAATGCAAAAATATCAACTGTAAGTGTAGTGTCTTTGCTGATACCGGTCAACTGACCTTTTAAAGTCTCGTCTTTGATCAATTCAGGGGTTAATGATGTTGCTTTATTAGTAACACCACCTTCAAATGCTTCATTGCTTTCATTCAACTCGGTTAATGTGCCGTAAATCAGGTCTTTTTCTTCTGATACTTCAACATTTTCCATTGTACCATATCTGGTGCGCAATGAATCTACTTCTTTGTCAACCTCAGCGTTTTCAACTTCAATGATATACTTATCAAGGGTGTCTTTTTCGCTGATGTTTAATTCAAATTGTGGTGCAAGACCCAAATCAAATGCAAAAACAAAATTTTCACCTTTTTCAATATCTATATCAGATTTTGTGTGAGCACTTTCAATTGGTTGTGCAAGAATATCGATATTATTTTCTTTCAAATAATCATAAAGTGCTTTTGAAGACAAGCGGTTGATTTCTTCAGCCAATATGCTTTTACCGTACATATTTTTTACAAGGCCGGCCGGTGCTGAACCAACTCTGAAACCTTTAACAGCAACTTGTTTTTGATATTTTTTTAATTCTTTGTCTACTGCGGCCGTGTAGTCTGCAGGAGCAAGTGCAACAGTCATTGTTGCATTTAGATCATCTATTTTATTGAAATTTACTTCCATTGATTTTTTTATTATTGGTACTGAGAAACTTTGCTTTCACAAAAAACCCGGTGAGAAATTCATCCGGATTTATATTAGTTGTTCTTTGAAAAAAAGTGCGGATGAAGGGACTCGAACCCCCACGCCTTTCGGCACCAGATCCTAAGTCTG
>JAZKEQ010000042.1:0-29154 GCA_040386935.1 Bacteroidota bacterium
TGATATGTTTGAGTGACGCATCGTTTTGAAAAAAATCAGTGATACCTGCCACCAATGGATCTTCATTACCCGGCACCAGCATTTCAATACTATGGGCAATACAAACCTGTTTTAGTCCTTCAAAATCAAGAGGAGATACGGCAATATTTTCACCACACATAGCAGTACCGGCATTTCCCGGTGCAATATAAAGAGCAGAACACAAGGGGCTTTCGCTAATTTTTTTAGCTAAAACATGCTCGCGGCCACCACTTCCCAGAATCAAAATTCGCATAGTGCGAAGTTATTACATTCCGCTTTGCTATTGCGAAAAGTATTGAACAGAAAATACACTAATCTAAGCTTCTAAACCTTAATTTTGTATGGCACAATGAATATTGAAGACTTCAGAAATTACTGCATTCAATTGCCCGGAACAACAGAAGAAACACCCTTCGGTCCGGATGTACTCGTTTTAAAGGTGATGGGAAAAATGTATGCCCTGTGCAGTATCTCAAATTTTGAAAGTATTAATTTGAAATGCGACCCTGAAAGAGCTGTATTATTGAGAGAACAACACGACCAAATTATTCCCGGTTATCACATGAATAAAACACATTGGAATACTGTAATGGTAGATGGGCTTTCGGATACATTTATCATAGAATTAATCAATCATAGTTACACCTTAGTAAAGGACAGCCTGCCTAAAAAACTGAAGGATCTGTTGTAGTTTCAAAACAAAACAGCCATCCATTTGTATGTATATAGACATGGCTGTATACACCATCAAAGTTTCTCAACAATTGCCGATTTCGCTTGAACACGCTTGGGATTTTATATCCTCGCCATACAATCTTCAAAAGATTACTCCTGCTGAAATGAATTTTAAGATTTTAAACGGTGTAAAGCCCGAAGATAAAATGCATGCCGGTCAGGTAATTGTGTATTCTTTAACCCCACTATTGGGAATTCGCACTGAATGGGTCACCGAAATCACACACATGCATCAGCATGAATATTTCATAGATGAGCAGCGTTTCGGGCCTTACAGTTTGTGGCATCACATGCACAGCTTAAAGGCTATTGATGGTGGCGTACAAATGGATGATGTCATTCATTACAAGTTGCCTTTTGGCATTTTAGGTCAGTTAATACATTTCGTATTAATACGCAAAAAATTGAAAACCCTTTTTGACTATAGAAGGATTACACTGGAAAAATTATTTGGAAAGATGTAAAAGCGAAATACTAACTCTCTCCCATTGCCTTATCTCTTTCTTCCTCTTCATCAATCAATCTCAGAATTTTATCAAGCTTATTATTTGTCAATGGCTTGGTAATAAATCCTTTGATTTCCTTGTATGTATACGACTTTTGCATGTCGGCAGGATCAATGGAAGAGGTGAAAATAAAAGCCGGTATTTTCTTTTTTAAAGGCAGCTTGATGAATTCATCCATAAATGCCCAACCATCCATATTGGGCATATTCAAGTCAAACAATATGACTTCGGGGATATTCTCCCCGGTTTTCAATGAAAACATTAACCTTTCCAATGCTTTCTGTGCATCAGTAAATTTTTCAACTCTGTTACAAAATTCTACTTTCTTGAGAATCTTGTCGGTTAGATAGATGATAATTTCATCATCATCTATAATGTAAGCTAAGTCAATTTTTTTCATTAAAATATATTTTAAATATAGAACCTTTACCCGGTTCGCTTTCAAGTTCAATTTTCCCGTTCATGGCTTCAATCTGATTTTTGGTGATGAACAAACCGAATCCCCTTGCATCAGAATTGGAATGGAATGTTTTATACATGCCGAATAATTTATCGCCATTTTTTTCCATATCGATTCCCATTCCATTATCCTCAATATTCAACAAGATATAATTACCTGTTTTTTGTGTGTACAGTTTGATAATGGCCGGTCTGTCCTTCATTCTGTACTTAATGGCATTTGTAATAATATTTAACAGAATACTCTCAAGATATGAAGGGATCACATTGATATCAATACCAGGATCAACCTGATTAATCACTGTTGTATTGGTTTGAGATATCACTGAATTTATGGCATCACAGGTTTTATCAACCTCAATCTTAAGATTTAATACCGTTCTTACCTTATTAATATCATTTTGAATGGTGATAATATTGCTTAGGTTTTCAATTGTTTCATTTAATTTACCCGTACTGCTTTTTAGCATCGCATAGTACTTCATCTTCTCTTCTGATTCTAGCGTATCGTCTATCATTTCAACCAAACCGTTGATATTGACACTGTGAGATCTAATATTGTGTGATACGATGTGTGCAAAATTTTGTAATTTCTTATTTTGCTCATTCGTAACATCCAACAACTTTTGCAATTGTTCTATATGTCCTTTTAATACTGTTATATCCTGCATAGCTCCGATTACTCTTATGGCTTTTCCTTTACTGTTTCTTATAACAAATCCCCTGTCCAATACATTGGCATAAGTACCATTTGACTTCATAAAGCGGTACTCTTCTTCCCATCTGGTACCATCAGGTGATTTGATCACTTTCATGAGACTGTCATAAACAATTTTCCGCTCATCCTCATGTATCAAACCCGCCCACAATTCCAGATTGACAATTTTAGCATCTAGTCCATCACCAAAGAGTGTATTAAACCCATCTCCCCAGAACAGTTTATTGCCAACAAGATCCAAATCCCAGATAGCATCATTGGTTGCTTTTGCTACAACATCGTAGCGTTCTTTAATCAATTTGATGTTTTCGTCAGCCAGCTTTCTATCGGTTATATCGTGTATAATACCGTTAATTCTGAGGGGGGTATGTTTATCATTGAATGTGAATCTGCTTTCACAATAAACAGTCCTTATTGTTCCATCAGGCCTTACGATACGATGTGAATACGGGATACTTATCAATGAAGCATTGGCTTCATCAATCATATCTTTTACCTTCTGAACATCTCCGGAATGTATAAATGAAAAATAAGCTTCAAGTGATGGCTGTGTTTGCTGAGGTGTTGTTCCAAAAATATCAAACAATTCATCCGACCAGGTAGTTACGCCTGTCAGCATATCCAGCTCCCAACTACCTAAATGCGCTATTTTTTGTGACTCCTTTAACTTGTACTCATTTTTCTCCAATTCGGTTTTCACCCTCAAGATTTCTCTTTCATAAACTTTCCTATCTGAAATATTGCGTGAATGACAAGCTGTACCAACAATTTTCCCATTATTTGAAATTGGGTAGAATGAAATTTCGGACCACACTTCCTCAGGTTCGCTAGAGTATTCTACAATAGTAAATACTTCACCCGAAAAGGCCCGTTTATAAAAATTTTTAAATTTTTCGAGATGGTCTTCAGGGAATCCTGCTAGTATATTATCGCCATTTTTATAAGGCTCGCCACCCATAAAACGAACGATATTATCAAAGGCCTCATTTCCTGTTATTAACCGAAAATCTACATCAACACTCCACATGGCATCGTGGGTATTGTTAATTAGTGCCTTTAAATTATCATTATCGAAAGTCCTGTGACTTTCAAACATCAGCCTTTGCTGATTGGCCCACTTAAGCTCTGTAATATCTTTCCCTGAAATGAATGCGCCAATAATAGCACCTTCTTCATTAAAGGCAGGCTTATACTTGGTGTGGTAGGTTACCACTGTTTTATCCGGCAAAGGTATCTCAATCTCAGATTCCATTACCTCGCCATTGAATACTCTTTGATATATCCCCCTTACAATCTCTTCTCTTCCGGGTTGTACATAATTTAAAATAGAAGTACCCTTAAGAACCTCTTTGTTCAAATATTTTAAATACTGTTTTTTAAATTCATCATTAAATGCAACAATTACCAGTTCCTTATCAATCATCACAAAACTCTCCTCTGTATTGATCATCAATAGAGTCAAGCGGTTTTCTAATTCATCTATATATAACTTTCCATTACCCATTTATTCTTTAAAAAAACTTTACTTCACAGTAGAGTAGCGATTGTCATTTGCGTAATTGTTTTGCTTTAGTTGGTGCAAGATTTTGTTTTTTAAAATATTGCTCTGACAAATAAAACAACATTATCGCTATAAAGCAATAACTATTTTCAAAATAATTTAATTCAAAATACGAGGCTAATACTTGAAAGGTTTTAGGATTACACCTCTTTTTTTAAAAAATAAATCAACCTTAACTCACAGATAATATTTGATTATATAAAACGATGATATTCAACATAAAACAAAAAAAATATGGGATCATCAAAACTAAATCAAGACTAAAAACGTATTTACCTTAACTAAGTTTTAGAATTATGAAGAACATACAGCAAGAAAGTCTTCGTTTGAGGGCCATGAGACGTTATTTGGGTTTTAATTTTGAGCGCGACAAGAATCTGCAGGATATTGTGATGTTGGCCTCACACATATTGGAAGCACCGGTATCACTCATTACCCTCATCGATGAAGATGTACAATACATCATTACCAATCACGGTATTGATATCTCTGAAATGCCTCGCGAAACATCCTTTTGTACACATGCCATTATGGACGATAGCATCATGGTAGTAGAAGATGCGCTGATGGACGATCGTTTTGCAGACATGCCCTTGGTAAAATACAATCCCAATGTGCGTTTCTACACTGGTGTCCCATTAAAATCAAATGACGGGTATAATGTTGGAACCCTTTGCATATTTGACAATAAACCAAAAGAACCCAGCGACATACAACTTAATTGTATCAAAGCACTCACCAATCAGGTAGCCAATATTATGGAGCTCAATCTCAGTATGCAACTGTTGAGTAAAAGTGTCAAAGAAATAGAAATACAAAATAAGGCACTTCGCAAAATTGCTTATGTACAGTCGCACGAAGTACGCGCCCCATTATGCAATGCCATGGGTTTAATGAATCTCATTAAGATGGATGATTACCAAACAGATAAGGAACATTTAATCATTATGGAGAATGCACTGTTTGCTTTGGATGAAAAAATTCATTCCATTGTATCAGCCACTACTCTTCCCGACTAAGTGTTTACAGCGATTTTAGCTCTAACGCTTTCTTTATAAATCTAACGAATAGAGGATGTGGTGTTTCTACTGTACTTTTCAGTTCAGGGTGAAATTGCACACCAACAAAATACGGATGTGATGGTATTTCGATGATTTCTCCCAGCCCTGTTTCAGGATTTACACCTGTCAGCACCATACCTGCATTTTCAAATTCTGTTGTAAACTTACTATTAAACTCATAGCGGTGGCGGTGACGCTCGCTAATCTTAGATTTTCCATATGCCTTGTATGCATTGCTACCTTTGGTCATTACACAATCATAAGCGCCTAATCGCATGGTGCCACCTTTTTGAGTGATTTTCTTTTGAGCAGCCATCATGTCGATAACAGGATGTTTTGATTTATCATTCATTTCGGTGCTATGTGCATCCTTATAACCCAGTACATTACGTGCAAATTCAATCACACTGCACTGCATACCCAAACAAATACCGAAAAACGGCATATCGTTTTCTCTTGCAAATTTGATGGCGGTCAGTTTACCTTCAATTCCTCTGCTGCCAAAACCAGGTGCGACCAACAATCCATCAAAGTGTTTCAACTTTTCTTTCACGTTTTCTTCAGTCAATAATTCACTGTGAAGGTATTTCACTTTCACTGAACACTCATTGGCTGCTCCCGCATGAATAAAGGCTTCATTGATTGATTTATAAGCATCCGGCAATTCAACATATTTACCTACCAACGCAATATTAACTTCGTGTTTAGGGTGTTTGATATGTTGTAAAAACTCTTTCCATTGCAGCAATTCAGGCTCATGTTTTACAGGTAGTTTCAATTTTGCCAACACCACTCTGTCAAGTTTTTCCTTGAACATTACCAGCGGCACATCGTAAATTGTATCTACGTCAATTGACTCTATTACTGCATTTACATTCACATTACAGAACAATGCAATTTTTCTTCTCAACTCTGCATTCAAGTGCTGTTCGGTTCTGCATACCAGAATATCCGGTTTGATACCGCTTTCCAACAGGAATCTTACAGAGTGCTGAGTTGGTTTTGTTTTTAACTCCCCTGCAGCTTTCAAATATGGCACTAAAGTCAGGTGAATCACAATGGCGTGATCCTCTCCCAACTCCCATTGCAATTGTCTTACTGCTTCAATGAATGGCAATGATTCAATATCACCAACAGTTCCACCAATTTCAGTAATCACAATATCAAACTTTCCGGTATCACCCAAAAGTTTCATTCTGCGTTTGATCTCATCAGTAATATGTGGCACCACCTGCACTGTTCTGCCCAAATAATCGCCTCTTCTTTCGTTTTCTATCACTGTTTGATAGATACGACCTGTTGTTACGTTGTTGGCTTGTGAGGTAGGTACATTCAAAAAACGCTCATAGTGACCTAAATCCAGATCCGTTTCAGCACCATCATCCGTTACATAGCATTCGCCATGTTCGTATGGATTTAATGTGCCCGGATCAACGTTGATATAGGGGTCGAATTTTTGAATGGTTACGCTGTAACCTCTTGCTTGTAGAAGCTTGGCTAATGAAGCTGATATGATACCCTTGCCAAGCGATGATGTAACCCCACCGGTTACAAATATATATTTACACTTTTGTTCCATCTAGTCTGTAATATGTTGATTGAAGGCTGCCGACCCTTGATTTTATAATTGAAAATACAATAAAATTCAGCCTTATAGATGAACCAACTAATCGGATAGCAAAGGTACAACTTTTCCTTAAATTAAGTCGGGGTTGCTTTTCAAGAAATTTTCAACAGTAAGCAAATCTTCCGGTGAATCGATGGCCGGACTTATAAAATCGGTATTCAACACCCTTATCCTGTAACCGTTTTCGAGCCATCTGAGCTGCTCTAAACTTTCTGCCTGTTCCAATTGACCAATCGTTAAAGCCTTTAAATCTTCGATGATACTTTTGCGAAAAGCATACATGCCGATGTGGCGACTGTATGGAAATGCGCCCACCCATTCATTGGGTGCCTTACCCCTGATGTGAGGAATGGCCTGTCTTGAAAAATAGAGCGCTTCGTTATTTTTATTGCTTACCACCTTTACAATATTGGGATTGTGAAGATCTGTATCGGTAAGTATCGCTTTTTTAAGTGTTGCAATATCTGTTGTTGCATTGTTAAAAGCCCCGGCTAATGCTTCTATCTGAGAAGGAAGTATAAAAGGCTCATCGCCTTGCAGATTAATGAGTACATCAAAGTCTTCGTTAATAGTTTCGGCCACTTCAAAACAACGGTCGGTGCCACTGATATGGTTTGGCGAAGTATACACACATTCACCGAATGCATTTACATGATTAAAAATACGCTCATCGTCAGTAGCTACCACTACTCTTGCGTTTAAAGCTGTTTTTTTAGCCTGTAAATAGGTGCGCTGAACAAGTGATTTGCCATGAATATCTACCAATGGTTTCCCTTCGAATCGGGTAGACCCATAACGGGATGGTATAACTATCAAAACTTTCATGGCCATATTTTATTTAGAAGGATACACTGAATCCGAATTTAATGGCAAATCTTCTGACGTTTGGATTATTGGGATTGTTCAAGTGGGTTAAACGATGTACGGCTGCTACCTGTAATATTTTAAAAATATTCTCGATGCCGTAGGCGACTTCCACATAAGGTTCCCTGTTGATCTGATTGTAGATAGGACTTACTTCCTGACTGCGGTTGTCCCAATTCGGTATTAAATCAATATTGCGTTTAGCAATACTGCCCATCACTGCTCTACCCTCTACAAATTCACGCCATTTTAATTTTTTCATGAGCGGAATTCTGTTCAACAATGCGCCATTGAAATGGTGCTCCATTTTAAAGAAGGCACTTTGATCGGTAACAAATTCAAAGAAATTCATCAAATTGTAAGATGAGGTGCTGTAGAAAAAAGATTGATTTCCCCTGTGTACTTCAAGCAAAGGATATGGCAATCGTTCAAATATCTTGGTACCTGAAAGTGTAAAGTCTGTACGACCCCAATAGCCAAAGCTCAATCCTTTTTCAATAGTTGCTGTTACTCTGTTGTAATCGAATCTGCTGCCGAAAACACCTTTGAATCCTCTTGTAAAATTAACCGAAAATGCAAATGCTCCGGGCTTTGATTGTTTCACACGTTCGTTGTCATTTTGTAGATAATATTCTTTCGGTGCCCAACGCAATCCCACTGTTATAGCAGCATTGGTGAAGTTACTTGATTTCTGACCTGTATCATCAGGACTTTCAATATAGGCAAAATTAAATTTCTTGATTTGCTCAAATTGATACTCCTTATGCAAGAAAACAATCTTGGCATTCCAACCTCTTATAAATTCACTTGTGCCCCACACCTTTGTTTCTTTTGCCCTGTTCAATTGACTGGCTGCAAAAACAGAAACAGCCGTAAACAAATTACTGGCGCCATAGTAATCATCCGAAACACCAATTTGTTCAACATCCTTTTTATAGGAGGCGCCTAGTGTCGACCAGTGTTTCCTGCTCAGTATTGTTTCAATCTGTCCCTTGTATTTCCATTGCTCATCGCGCAAACCATAAGCCCCATAACCGCTAATGGTAATTCTTTTACTGAAGGCAAAGTTTGTTCTTGCACCCAGTCTTATTCTATGACCTTCTAATAAATTGTTACCGTAAAGCAAGGCATAAGGACCAAAATCGAGCTTGCCTATTTTTTTATACCCGTTGAAAATTATATTAATCACTTCAACATAAGACTTGATGACTTTTACATTGGTTAAGGTATCAATTTTAGCCAATGCACGTTTTTCATCGATGGTTAACTCTTCATGTCGGGCACTGTCCCAAAATTCATCGCTTTTAACAGTGGCGTCTTCCTGAACAGAGATTGGATAATCGAAAAACTTGGCACTGCGTTCAACATTGGTTTTAATTTTCTCAGATGAACTGGAGAAAACAGCCACCATACCCGGAGAGTTTTTTGACAATTCTGCAATGTCTATTAACACCCTGTTCTTTACAGGAATATAGGCGCCATCAACTGTCTTCTCATACTCTTGTGTAATTTTTAGTTTTTCTACAAAATTCAGATTCGCTTTATTGGTAATACTCAAAGATAATCTGCGCAACGCAAATGTACTGTCCTCAATCCAAATATAACCGGTGAATACAAGGTCCAATGGGTTCTTAGGTGTTACTTCTATCTGATAGATTTTATTGCCCCCTTCTTCAGGATAATAGGATGATTTTAATTTGTAATTATAGTATAAGAAAGATGATTTACTGATGGGTGAAATAAAGTTTTTTTGAAGTATTGGTAAAATATTGTCATTGAAATTATACTGTTGAAAAGTAGACCCCAGTAGCTGCGACAAGAATGAACCATCTTCAACACCTACACCTTTTACTCGCGATGCGATGATGACTTCCTTGCTTCTGTTTGGATTTTTGTTGTAATAAAAGTTGCTTAAATTTTCGGATAAAAAGATAGGCAATACTTGTTTCACACTGTCTTCACTCAGCGAGCCAATGGTATCAAATATACTCTGAACACTTTTCATCAACTTCATGTTTTTGGTTGATTCAGAAACATTGTTAATCGCTATTTGAATTTTTGTGAAATTTTCACATTCGTATGAACTCAGGTTTTCAATATTGTTTTTATTTTTTGCATCCTGAGCTTTTTCGATAATTTTTAAGGCTTTATTCACTTTTGCATTAATCACTGCGCCTTTAAAAATGCGCTCTGCTACCACCATTTTAATGGCAATGGTTTGCACCTCCCCTATTTTCATAACATACACCTGGGTTTGATATCCCACGTAAGAAATGAATAATGAGTCGATGGTATTATTGGTTCTGAATGTAAAATTACCATCAAAATTAGAAGAGGTACCTTCTGTAGTGCCGTTGGTATAAATACTTGCACCTGTAATGGGTTCGCCTGTTACAGCATCGGTAACTTTACCTTTAACAATGGTATTTTGAGCGAAAACAGTTGTTGTACAAAGAGTAATAAAAAATAAGAGTAGTTTGGGCATTCAGATACAAACCTACACCTTTTTTTTCAAAAAAATTAACCGCAACCCTTACTACCAAATTGATTAATCCATTTTCCTGTACACTTATTTGAGTTTTAAGCTTGCATCTTATAGCTTATAAACAGCAAACAGCCTTATTCTCCATACACTTCAAAAAAAAAGCCCTTCGAATAATCGAAGGGCTTTTCAAATATTTAACAATTGATTTTACTCACATGCTTTTTTAATAAAGCTTTCCCATTCCTCATCAGGTACATATACCAACTTAGGTGTTTTCCAGTTACCTGTAAACAAATTGGTTTTCAATTCGCTGCCGTAACCAATCCAGGCATAGCGTTTACCATCTTTAACTACGTAAGCTAGGAACAAATGGCCGCGGTAGTTTTTCTTATCTTTTTTGGCTATTTCAGGTCCGATAATCGAGTGCTTGCCTTTGTTTTTCAAAAGAGCAGCTTCGGTTGTTTTATTTTCATCTTTCAAACCATAAACAATATTAACACCATTGAAATTTTTAACTTTCACTTTCACGGTTTTTGCCGGTGGAGCAGTTTCTTCCTCCTCTACTTCTTCCCCTTTTGCACCTGCTTTAGTATTTGTAGGCGTTACTTCTAATATGCTGTAGAATCCAGAAAAAGGCACTTCAAAAATATAATAGTCACAGTTGGCTAAACCCATACAAGAATCGTTGAAAACAATCTTTTTGGTCCAGGTATAGAAATTATCTTTTTTAGTATCGGCAGGCAATACCACATATTTTTTTCCTTTGTGAGCAGGTAATTGACTTTTAGGAATAAAGAGCAATACCTGATCTTTTTTATTCATGATCAATTCAGCAGTATCATTCTTTTGTGAAACATTGACATCCACAAAACGCACCAATTCTGTAGTGTATTTAGGTATTTTTGGAATATTGCCAATACCCGGGAACATGAAACTGTTGCAAAAATTTAAATACTCTTCAGGTGTAAGATTATCTACCAATTGAATAAACGCTTTATCAGCAGATACTTTTTTGAAGCTACCTTCTTTTACCTGCAATATACCTTTAGATGGACCGAATCTCACCAACGGCTCACCTTTTTCAGGTACTTGCAAGCCACCGAATGGATCGGCTGAGCACAAACACTTCGGTTTTAATTTCGCTGCATTGAACCATGCATTCACATTTGTTATTGTCATTGATTGCACATCGCAGTCTTCACCGTTCTGAGCTTTAATAACACCTAAGTTAGTGACTGTATTATCAGTTAATTTCCAAGTAACATTTTTTGTTTTATCTTCAATTCCCTTGTACACTGAATAACCTGATTCATTGTTAATTTTCGGAATATTCACAACGATTGGTTGAATTGATTTAACAGGTTTGCCTTTATAAGTAGCAACCAACTTAACAATACCATTGCTCAGTAAGTCTTGGCCATTATCATCTTTAAAATTAAGATTCAGTTTTTTTGCTTCATCCGCAGTTCCAATGTATTGCAATTTAAATACAACTTCATCGTTATTAAAACCTTCAAAAGTTCCTGCTTTAACAATGGCAGAAATACAACCCATTTTTACTGTTGTATCGCGATCAGGTTTAGCCAACACCAATACAATATCAACCCTTCTCATTTCAGTTAAATCGGTTTCTTTACCGCTTACTTTTTCACCAAGACTTGAAGTTGATACTTTATTTTTATACTGCACCATTAAGCCTTTACTGAGTATGTAACCTGCCACTGTATCTGTTCTGTTGTTAGACAATTCCAGATTGGCTTCGGCACCACCGGTAGTATCAGCATAACCGTTAATTTGAATGCGTTTAATGTTTTTTTGTGTTTTCAAAATACCAACAATGGTATCTAAAACGAGGTAGTCTTTAGTTTTAATTTTTGATTGGTTGACATCAAAGTACACACTGTACTTCATAGAAGTTTGAGCGAAAGAAGCATTAAACACCAGCATAGCTGCAAAAGCCAGTACAAGCTTAAGTGAGAACATTTTGTTTAATGATGCGGAGAATAGTGAGTCGCGGTTTGAAGTGGTAAGCTTGCCGCGAAAAGTTAATTGTTTCATTTTTTTCAAGAAGCGGCAAAGGTAACCAAAAGATTGTACTCTTGCCAAAATTCCCTGCTGAAAGGGACTTATTTTTTAAGAATTACTTTGGTAAAAGTTGCCAAAAGAAACAGTCCTGCCAATATACATGCGGCATAACCGATGATATTTCCGTAGCGAACATAAAAGGTTTGAATCGTATTGGGCAACACCTCACATTCAAATGCAACCCTTTCTTTATACTTTGTTTGATGAGTGATATCACCTAGTACATTAATCTTAGCTGACACACCTGTATTGGCACTTCTCAACATTTCTTTGCGTGTTTCAATACAGCGAATAGCGCCAAATAACAAGTGCTGCTGATAACCGGGTGTTTCGCCCCACCAGCCGTCATTCGTAATAACAGCTAAAGCAGTTGCGCCATCTCTAACAAAATCTGCCACGTAATCGCCAAATACTGATTCGTAGCACACCAATGGCGCTATCTTTAAATCCTTGTTTACTATAAAATTGATGGGTCTATCGCTGCTAGCCAAACTGCCTGATGCGCCCCCCAGATTAATACTCAGTTTTTCAAGAAACGCAAAGGGCATTTTTTCTACACCGGGTACTAATTTCGACTTGTGATAAAAACTATCAACATGGCCATTTGCAATTAATAAAGAGGTGTTGTAACTGTCCCACCATGTTTGTGACGACTCATCAAAACGCGCAGTTATTGTTGGTCGTTCTTTGTTATTGTATATCCCAAATGTTTCTGCTCCTGCAATAATGGTTAACCCTGTACTGTCAGTCAATTCTTTAATCGGCTGCATGATATACATTTCATTAATTCGCGCCTCATCGTTCCAACCTGTAATAGCCGTTTCCGGGAACAACAAAAGATCTGTTTCTTTTGTCAAATAAGGTCTGGCTACATCAATACCCAGTTTCAATTGCACATCGGGGGTCAGGTAATTATTGCCATCGCTGAATTTTTCCTGATAGGGATCGATATTGGGTTGAGAGATAACACAAGTGTACTTATTAGTCACCTTCGCATACATGGTTTTTTCAAATAAACGGTAATTGAATGACACAATTAAAGAGATAGCCCACATGCCAACAATAACTACAGCCGGTTGCCATAAACGGATATATTGTTTTTGATGAATGCGTTTAAACACCATGACATTGAGTAAAAGTATTAAAAGCGAACCGCCCAATTCACCGGTATACTCATACCATTGTATGTATTCCGGCATTGTTGCTAAACCTTTGCCCAATGTGAGCCATGGCCAACTTGCGCTCCAGTTAAAATGGATAAATTCAAAAGTTAGATAATACAAAATAAGCGAAGTATAACCGCCCTTTTTCCATTTGCTTTCAGTATATGAAAAAGCGAGAAACGGCAAACTCATGATGAGGGAATTGGCAAACAGCATGATGATACAGCCGCTGGCACTGGCATTCCACACCCACCAGGTTGTACCTGTATTAAAAATAAATAAGGCGAGATAGGTCCATAGAAAAAATTTCAAATGCCTGTACTTGGCTGTTTTTAATTTTGAATGAATCAACAGCAATGGTACAAAACCAACAAACAATAAAAATGCTGTAGGCAGTGGCGGCCAGCCTATTGTTAACAATACAGCTGACAACAGACATAATACAAATTTGGGCATTTTATGCATCTTTTTTCCCTTCCATAATAACAACAAATTCCCCTTTAGGCGCTTTCTTTTTAAAATGTTCCTGAACTTCGGTTAATGTCCCGTTGATTGTTTCTTCAAACATCTTGCTTAATTCACGGGATACTGAGACCAATCTATCAGCTCCAAAATATTGTATGCTATCAGTTAATAAGGCCATTAGTTTATAGGGACTTTCATAGAATATCATGGTTCTGCTTTCATTTGCCAATAATTCAAAACGGGTTTTACGTCCTTTTTTTACGGGCAAAAAACCTTCGAAAACAAAACGGTCGCAAGCCAATCCGCTTTTAACCAAGGCCGGCACAAATGCTGTAGCGCCTGGCAAACATTCAACTCTTAAATTTTCTTTGTAACATTCCCTTACAATCAGGAAGCCCGGATCACTGATACCTGGGGTACCGGCATCGGTTACCAATGCCATGTTTTTACCGGCATTCAGCTGATTCAGTACATCTTTATATTTTTCATGCTCATTGTGTGCATGATAGCTTTGCATGGGTTTACTGATTTCAAGGTGCTTGAGCAGCATGCCTGTATTTCTGGTATCTTCTGCCAGTATAATATCACAGGTATTGAGTATTTCAAGCGCACGGAGTGTGATATCTTTTAAATTGCCAATTGGTGTTGGCACCAGATACAAGATTCCTTTTTCTGACATTTATATGGATTTAGTAATATCTATGTGAAACAACCCTTTTAAACCAAACAATAATACGCTCCAAAAAATAACTGACAACAATTGCCATCTGATTACTATACGCTTATCATGCTCAAATGCAGCGCTAATAATGCAACCAACGGGAATGCTTATTATTAAAGGGCTGATTAAAGCGAGACCTATTAAACCATAGGAATTTTTAATACGTATCAACTTCTTGAGCTTGCCAAATTTAAATTTAAAAAAACTAAAGCGAGAAAAATAGTTCGATATAATAGCGCCTAAATAAGTAAACACTAAAACACCTAAAGCTCCTCCACTCGCAACTATTAACATATCCCAATACCACTCCCTGGAAGAACTTGCTAACAAAGGCAAAACTGCAAATAAATACTTAACTGCGGAAAGTAAAACCATTAAAAATATCTTTATAAATTCTTCCATTAGATTGTTGGGCGAAGATAGAAAGAAAGATTAAGAAAAAATTTGAAGTTTGACAGAAAATATAAATATCGGATAGAATATTTTTTTTGATAAAATACAAAAAAAAGGCAATAAAAAAAGCCCCATTTTTCAATGAGGCTTTTCTATAATATTTTAATCTTAATAAGTAATGCTTTCGATTAACTGTCCCTGATCGTTGAAACTTTTCCAGGTGCCGGTTCTTTGACCATTGTTGTATTGCATTTCAGAACGCAACACGCCATTGGCATCCCACACTTTCCAAGAGCCGTGTTTCACATCATTTTTGTAAAATGCAACTGAAATCACTTTTCCATCTAATCCGTACTCAACCCATTCTCCGTTTTTAACACCATTGTTAAAATTTCCGGTTTCTTTGGTAATACCTGAAGCATAAAAAACAGTGATTTTACCGTCTTTAGCGCCATCATTGCATTCGTAAATGCTTTCTATTTGACCGCCAGCATAAAATGTTTCAAGATTGCCATTGAACAATTCTCCTGAAGAAGTGATGTATTTACCATCATTGCTGAGCGCTATATCCTGTGTTTGAGCATTTGCAGCTACTGCACATACCAAAACGATTACTGAAGTGATTAATGATTTTTTCATAAGGCCTTAACAATTTCTTAACAAAGCTAAGAAAAAAAAACCTTATTACAAAATTTAACGACTGGTTAATATCACTTTTGTATCGCTGTTCTGAGGCAACACAACAGATGTTTTATATGATATATAATTGATTGTAATTGATTTAGCTGAGAAAAACAGCGCTTCCGGTATTTCACAAACACCGTTCAAATTGGTGTAAAATACCTTACCCGTTCCAACTAACTCTATTGCTGCACCTGCTATTTTTTCATTTTTTGCGTCCACCACAGAAATGGTTCTGTATTGGATTTTTTCTGCTCCATTCAAGTTCATTTGAAAGGTCAATAAAAATGTCGCTATGAATAATATCGTTTTGATGATACAAAACTCCGCCATTTAAATTACTGTCAAATCATCCCTATATTAAGTTTATGTTAAATATGCCAAAAACCTTTCAAAAGAAATGTTCCATTGATAAACCCATAATGATTCATTGAGAAAAGCACAATGATAACATCACGATTCGGCAATACAAGCTTCATTGAAATAACTTAATTATCATTTATAATTAAGGTAAACTTAACAATGTGAATTGACCTTTGCATCATGATTTCAAAGGCAAAATTTTATTTCACATTGTTTACTTTTTCTATTTGTTCTTTTATCTCTTTAAATGCGCAGAATGGCTCTATTAAAGGGACTGTTTCCGACTCAACAAAAAAAGCAATTCTTACCCAAACGAGTATCACCATAAAAGAAAATCAAAATGGCACCAATCCGAATTCAACCGGACAATTTCTTTTGGAAAATATTGTACCAGGTACTTATACCATAGAAATTACATACACCGGCTATCGCAAAGAAGTCATCGCAAACGTTATCGTAACAGCGGGCAATACAACAGATATAGGTGAAATAAGCATGATTAAAGAGGCTGCTACACTGACACAATTCAAGATTAAGGCAAAACCCAGATCTACTGCTACCATGAAAGACGCTGTTCAGGAAGTTAAAAAGAATGACATTGTTGTGTCTGTGATTGGTTCTGAAGAAATGAATAAAACCCAGACACCTGATGCTGCAAAAGCTGCTGCACGTGTGCCGGGTGTAACATTGATGGAAAATCGATTCATAATGCTTCGCGGTTTAAGTCAGCGTTACAACAGTGTCCAAATTAATAACATCAATGCTCCCAGTACAGAGGTCGACCGCAGAGCATTTTCATTCGACCTGGTGCCGGCATCAATGCTCGACAGAATCATGGTATTTAAATCAGGTGCTGCAGAATTGGCAGGCGACTTTGCAGGTGGCGTTATTAAACTATATACCAAATCCAATGTAGAAAAAGACTTTATAACTTACAATATTGGATTCGGATACCGATTGAATACAACCTTTCAAAGTCATTTGAACAACAATATTGGTGGTTCAACGGATTATCTTGGTTTCGACAATGGCAACCGCGCCCTTCCCAATTCATTCCCATCTTCTTTTTCAAATTTATCAAACAGTGTGCGCATCAGCTATGGCAAAGAACTAAAAAACAACTACCAACTGAATTCGACATTTGCGCCTTTAGATTTCGGCATGGGTTTTAGTTTTGGAAAGAATATAAAATTCAGCAAGAAAATGAAATTGTATACTGTTAATAACATCGGTTACTCTACCAACTATCAATTTGCTAATTTAAAAAGATACAGATACCAAAACGATCAACAAGAATATGTCAGACAGATGTTTAATTACTCTGATGACAATTACTCTATTGAATCAAAATTAAATTTATTGAGCAACTGGATTCTGAACATCAATAAAAACAGTTCTATACTTTTTAGAAACATGTTTAATCAAATTGGTGAAAATGAAACAACTGTAAGAACCGGTGTTAATCCGACTGAGCGTTTAACAGATGAGTTTAGAAACTACGGATTCCATTACACCAGTCGTAGCATTTATTTCGGTCAGCTGGAAGGCACGCATAAATTTAATACCAATAACAACAAACTGACTTATACCGCAGGTTACAGCAGGATTAAAAGAAACGAGCCGGATTACAGAAGATTCAGAACCTATAGAGCCGGTGGCACTAACGATCCTTATACGCTGATTGACCCTCCAAGTGCCAGCTTATTTGATGCTGCGCGTTTTTACTCAGTACTGAATGAGCAAACTATTTCAGGAAACATCAGTTACGACATTAACATTGCAACCAAACGCGACACAAGTAAAAATATCGTCATTAAAACAGGTCTATATGGTGAAAATAAAACCAGAGATTTTAGTGCGAGATGGTTTGGCTATGTATACAATGGCAATGGATCAATGAAAGAAGAAATTTTGCGTCAACCGATTGACCAGATATTCAGACCTGAAAACATCAATGGCACTGCAGGTTTCCGTCCGGCAGAAGGCACTAATCCAAATGATAAATATGATGCTTCAAATCAGTTAATGGCTGCTTATGCCGGTATCACGATTCCAACAAAGCGCATGAATACGAGCTTTGGAATAAGAACCGAATATTTCAGTCAGACACTGAACAGCGCTACACAAACTAGTCCTGTGAAAGTTAATCTGGAAAATCTTAATTTACTACCTTCATTTAATACCACTTATATTCTGAGAAATGACACCATATCCTCTCAATTAAGATTGGCTTATTCCAGAACTGTTAACCGTCCAGAATTCAGAGAACTTGCCCCATTTGTTTACTACGACTTTATGTATGATGTAAACATTGTAGGCAATCCGAATCTGAAATCAGCTACAATAGACAATGTCGATTTCAGATATGAATACTACCCTACTTCAGCTGAAACAGTGAGTGTTGGTTTGTTTTATAAAAACTTTAAAAATCCCATTGAAAATTATGTACAACCAATTGGATTGAGTCAGCAATTTACTTTACAAAATGCTAAAAAAGCCACCAACTTTGGCGCTGAAATTGAGATCAGAAAATCACTGGACAATGTATCACAAAACAAATTCCTTAAATGCATTTCGTTGGTAATAAATGCTTCATTGATATACAGCAGAGTAGACCTTGGAGACGACTCTACATTGAGTCAGGCAAAAACCCGTCCTCTGCAAGGACAATCTCCCTATATCGTTAATTTTGCTGTTTTCTATTCCAAAAACATCAACAAAAAGAAACTGGATGTCAGTTTGGCTTATAATATTTTTGGTAAGCGTATCGCTTATGTGGGCAATACCATCTTCCCTACTGTATACGAAATGCCACGTCATGCGATTGATTTAACATTCAGCAGAGAACTTACTAAAAAAATGGTACTTAAATTTGGTGTGAGCGATGTATTGAATTACAAAAACCGTTTGTGGCAAGACACCAATGGTGATGGTAAAATAGATTACAACAAAGACAGAACCGATCACGAATTATTGAGCTACCAACGCGGCCAGTTATTTACAATCGGATTATCCTATAAAATCAAATAAAGAAGTTGTGTTAACCTGTTTCTAAAAGAAAGCTGTATTTCTTGAAACAAGTTGTTTTTAAAGAGTCCCGTTTTTCGGGACTTTTTTTTATTTAATATAATTTTAAATAACCTAAGGTTAACAACAAAGCATCAAATCATAAATATAATTTAAAGGGTATTTAATATAAGCGTAACAGCATCGATCAACCTTTGCATCATAATAATAAATAGAAAAAATAATATGAAATTTAAATTTTTATCAATGGGAATTATTGCTGCAGTGTCAGCATTTACATTCTCTTCATGCACAAAAGAAGTTGAGAAAATCGTGTACGTAGATAAGATCGTAAAAGATACAGTAGCTCCTCCATCAATTTACACTGTATTAACAGGTACATTGCCTACTCAAACTTTAGATGCATCAAAACGCTACCTTATCAGAGGTACTGTTATTGTTGATGATGGCGCAACATTAACCATCCCTTCATGTACTAAACTATTTGGCGAGAAAGCAACCAAAGGAACTTTGATCGTAAAAAAAGGCGGTAAACTTGTTGCTGAAGGAACAGCTTCATGTCCAATTGTTTTCACCAGCAATCAATCAGTTGGCGAACGTGAACAAGGCGACTGGGGAGGTATAATCATTTTAGGCAAAGCCAATGTTAACCAAAATAATCCTGCTATTGAAGGTGTATCACCTGCTGTTAACTACGGTACTTTCCAAAGCAGCGCTAATGATAACGACAACAGTGGTATATTGAAATATGTGCGTATCGAGTATGCCGGTATCGCTTTAACACCAAACAACGAAACCAATGGTTTAACCTTGGGTGCTGTTGGTAACGGTACAACTATCGATTACGTTCAGGTAACTTACGGTGGTGATGATTCTTACGAGTGGTTCGGTGGTACTGTAAATTGCAGTCACCTTGTAGCCTTCGCAGGCTGGGATGATGATTTCGATACCGACTTCGGTTTTAGCGGAAAGGTACAGTACGCTGTAGGTATCCGCGACCCATTCAATGCTGACCAATCAGGTTCAAACGGTTTTGAAAGTGATAATGATGCTTCTGGTTCTACTGCAACTCCAAAAACTTCTGCTGTATTCTCTAACGTTACTTTATTAGGTCCTGTTTACGATTCAGCTAAAGCTACTTTCAGCGGTAACTATCTGCACGCTTTACACCTAAGAAGAAACACTGAATTATCATTGTTCAATTCTGTAATCGTAGGTTACCCTATCGGATTAAACCTTGATGGCACTTTGGCCAACTACACAGGTGGCAATGCAGTATTAGATAACAATATCTTGATTTGCCCTGGCGTAAAAGGAAGAGCTCCAAGACCATTCTTTAACGGTGCAGCTTCTGATGCTAACGTTTCTACTTACTGGAAAACTACTAAATCAAACACTGTTTATACTTTAAACAATCCACAAGCAACTTCAGGTACTTTGGTTTATTCTAAAGCATTTGCAGATGCAGGCATTGAACCAACATTGTTGATGGGCTTCAATACTGTAGCAGGTGTTAACGGTGGTACTTACGGAAAAAACCCTAACCTTGCATTGTTCTCAGGAAACACACAAACAGGTGCTGCATTCACTGATGCAAAATTATCAAGCTGGTTCACTACCGGTGCTACGTTCAAAGGAGCATTTGGTTCAAACGACTGGACTGATGTTTGGAGCAACTTCAACCCACAAAACGAAGCTTACTAAGCCATTCCTTTCATTTAATATTAGAAAAAGCTCCGGGCAATTGTCCGGAGTTTTTTTATTGCCCTCAACTTTTCAAAAAAGGCATATTAATTTAAATTTAACTGCACTTAAATTTAAAAGCAACTTAACGTCAAATTAATGTTGCTAACCGAATTTTGTGACATAATAAATTCAATTAAAATGAAAATTAAAGTTTTAACAATGATGACGTTGATTGCTGTTACAGCATCAATATTTACTTCATGCAAAGACACACCACCTGTTGAGCCTACTCCTACATCTGAATACACTGAATTATCAGGGGCATTGTCAACTCAGTCTTTGGATGCTTCAAAAAAATACCTAATTAAAGGTGTTGTAACTGTTGAAGATGGCGCTGTTTTAACAATCCCCGCAGGTACTGTTTTATTTGGCGACAAAGCTTCAAAAGGCACATTGGTTGTAAAAAAGGGTGGCAAAATAAATGCAGAAGGAACTGCTATAAAACCAATCATATTTACAAGCAATCAAAAACCAGGTGAACGCGAACAAGGTGATTGGGGTGGTTTAATAATTTTAGGCAAAGCCAATGTGAACCAAAACAATCCTGCTATTGAAGGTATTTCACCTGCAGTAAACTTCGGCACATTCCAAAGCTCTGCTAACGACAATGACAATAGTGGTATTTTGAAATATGTGCGTATTGAATACGGTGGTATTGCTATAACACCTAACAATGAGACCAATAGCCTAACTTTAGGTGCTGTGGGCAACGGCACTACCATTGATTATATCCAGGTAACTTATGGTGGTGACGACTCTTATGAGTGGTTTGGCGGCACTGTAAATTGCAGTCACTTGGTAGCTTTAGCCAGCTGGGATGACGACTTTGATACTGACTTCGGCTTCAGTGGTAAAGTGCAATACGCAATTCGCGACCCGTTCAATGCTGACCAATCAGGTTCTAATAGCTTTGAAAGCGACAACGATGCTTCAGGTACAACCACAACACCAAAAACATCAGGTGTATTTTCAAACATAACAGTACTAGGACCTAATTATGACTCAACTAAAGCAAGTTCAAGTACTTTAAGCGGCAATTTCCAACATGCTATGCATTTAAGAAGAAACACTGAATTATCAATTTTCAACTCAGTTATTTCAGGTTTTCCAATTGGCTTAAATTTGGATGGCACATTAACTAACTATACTGCCGGCAACGGTGTATTAGACCACAACATACTTGTTTGCCCTGGTGTAAAAGGCAGATCTGCACGTCCGTTTTTCAATGGCACAGCTGCTGATGTAAATGTTTTGACATATTGGACAACAACAAAATCAAATACCGTTTTAACTTTAAATATCCCTCAAAGTGGTTCTCCTGCATATTCAAAAGCAATAGCGGATGCAGGCATCAACCCAGCATTAATTATAGGATTTAATACTGTATCAGGTGTTACTACAGGTACTTATCCTAAGAACCCTGACTTTGCAACCTTTACAGGTATCAGTCAGAGCGGTGCAACTTATACCGATGCAAAATTGTCAACTTGGTTTACTACTTCTTCAAGTTTCAAAGGCGCATTTGGAAGCATTGACTGGACAGATTTGTGGGGTAACTTTAACCCGCAAAGTGAAGTCTATTAATGTTTAGTTATTAGGTTAATTGTTATTGGGTTAATTGTTATTGGGTTATTGGGTTATTGGGTTAATTGTTACTTTAAATACAACCTAACTCCTATATACTTACAACTTTCAAAAAGCCTCTCTGTTGAATAAACGGGGAGGTTTTTTTTACATAATAAATATTTCATATATAAAAAATATCAAAAGAGTATCTTTGATTAAATTATATGCAAATAACCTCCTATTTAATAGTTGGATTTTTAACGCTAACTGTGGCCCGATGTGGATCATGCTGTGACGACTGTGGTGGTTTTGAAAAAATCCCACCTAGAGACACTACTGACACTTCCTGTGTTCTTTTGGAAGACACCTTAAAAACACAGACACTTAATTCAAAGAGCAGGTATTTGCTCCGAGGTCTTGTTGTAATTGAGAAAGATGTTATTTTAAGCATTGAGCCGGGAACAATTATTTTAGGTGAAAAAGAAACTAAAGGCACATTGCTTGTAAAACCCGGAGGTAAAATAATTGCAGAAGGAACAGAAACAAAACCCATTATCTTCACAAGTCATCAACCTATTGGTGAACGCGAACAAGGAGATTGGGGTGGTGTTATCCTATTAGGTAAAGCCAACGTAAACCAAAACAATCCTGCTATCGAAGGTCTATCACCTGCTGTTAACTACGGTACTTTCCAAAGCAGCACTAATGATAACGACAACAGTGGTATATTGAAATATGTGCGTATCGAATATGCAGGTATTGCTTTAACACCAAACAACGAAACCAATGGTTTAACAATGGGTGCTGTTGGTAACGGTACAACTATCGATTACGTTCAGGTTACTTATAGTGGTGATGATTCTTACGAGTGGTTTGGTGGTACTGTTAATTGCAGTCACTTAGTAGCTTATGCCGGCTGGGATGATGATTTTGATACTGACTTCGGTTTTAGCGGCAAAGTACAGTTCGCTTTAGGTATCCGTGACCCATACAATGCTGACAAGTCGGGTTCAAACGGTTTTGAAAGTGATAATGATGCTTCTGGTTCTACTGCAACTCCAAAAACTTCTGCTGTATTCTCTAACGTTACTTTATTAGGTCCTGTTTACGATTCAGCTAAAGCTACTTTCAGCGGTAACTATCTGCACGCTTTACACCTAAGAAGAAACACTGAATTATCATTGTTCAATTCTGTAATCGTAGGTTACCCTATCGGATTAAACCTTGATGGCACTTTGGCCAACTACACAGGTGGCAATGCAGTATTAGATAACAATATCTTGATTTGCCCTGGCGTAAAAGGAAGAGCTCCAAGACCATTCTTTAACGGTGCAGCTTCTGATGCTAACGTTTCTACTTATTGGAAAACAACTAAATCAAACACTGTTTATACTTTAAACAACCCACAAGCAGGCTCTCTTGTCTATTCAAGGGCTCTGGCAAATGGCGGTATCAATCCAGCATTGATGATGGGCTACAACACCGTTGCAGGTGTCAATGGCGGCACTTATCCTAAGAACCCTGACTTTGCAACCTTTACAGGTATCAGTCAGAGCGGTGCAACTTATACCGATGCAAAATTGTCAACTTGGTTTACTACTTCTTCAAGTTTCAAAGGCGCATTTGGAAGCATTGACTGGACAGATTTGTGGGGTAACTTTAACCCGCAAAGTGAAGTCTATTAATGTTTAGTTATTAGGTTAATTGTTATTGGGTTAATTGTTATTGGGTTAATTGTTATTTTAAATTCAACCTAATTCCTATACTTACAACTTTCAAAAAGCCTCTCTGTTCAAGAAACAGGGAGGTTTTTTATAAGACCAATTCCCTGAATAAACGTTGAACCGTTTCATCCAAATCATCACACAAACCGGGATGTGGGCGTGATACCTGAATGGACGAGCTGCGAACAGCCGTTAACCATCTGAAACGCGATGGTATATCCAGTTGTGCGATAGGACCACCATCTTTATCTCCATTGGCTATCTTTTCCAATGATTGAATATTCAACTGCACTTGTTCCGTATCCATTTCACCGAAGCAAGCTTGTAGTTTATCAGTATTTACGGTATATAATACTTTGATGTATTTGGCTTTTTTAGAAAACAAAATAACACCTACGTTCAGAAATTCCTCACGCTCAACAGCAGGTAACACCCGTATCACAGCATACTCATATAGATATTTTTCCTGCATGTTTGGCTTCATTAATAAATAGATGAGAGTGATTCAATCGGGTTGTTAAAAATTGCACATAAACGTTGCGCAGCGTTTGCGAATCCGCATCATTATCTGGCCACTGCAACCACGATTCAGGTATCAGATTCACGATATCGGCAATGGCAGATTCATTGAGTATTTGTTTGTATTCAGTATCTACCTCATCCAGTAATGTTGCTTGTGGCAACAATACGTGATCCTTGATCATACTGAAAGGACTTTTGGCCAATTTCTCCCAGTCGGTCCATGAATGGTGAAAATACAAACAGGCGCCATGGTCGATGAGCCACAACTCTTTGCGCCACATCAGCATATTGGTATTGCGAAAAGTGCGGTCGACATTGGCGATAAAAGCATCGAGCCATACAATTTGAGATGCGAGCTTTTCAGGCAAAGTCGTAACAACAGGATCGAATGTAATAGCGCCTGACAAAAAATGCAGTGCAAGATTTAATCCTTGACTGCCTTGCAACAAATCCTGAATTTCCTCATCGGCTTCGGTTTGGCCGAAAGCTTCATCGAGTGTTGCAAATACTAATTCGGGCACCTGCAATCCTAATTTTCTTGCAATCTCCCCTCCTATCAGTTCAGCTATCAGCGCCTTTGGACCATGCCCCGACCCTCTGAATTTCAATACATACTTGAAATCATCATTAGCCTCTGCTAAAGCAGGCAAAGAGCCCCCTTCGCGAAGTGGCATGATATAGCGTGTAACGTTTACAGTTCGGAGTTGTTGGATAGACATTAGCAGTTTACAAAGTAAAGTTTTTTTCACCTGCTCAACAACTACAAACTATCACTCATCGAATTTACTGTTTACCTTTTCCTCAAATCAGATATTAACCACTATATTCCACATTTATGAAGTCGTTCAATTACATCATTATCATTGTTAGCGCAATAGCTTTTGTTGCCTGCAAACACAAACCTGAAGAGCCTGCTATAAAACCACCAGCGGCTATGTCTTTAGTAATAGGCAACCCGGTTGACTATGGTTTTACCGACCTGCTCATTTTTCCCGTAGGGGCTAACTATAATCCCAAAATAAACGAAGGAACCAAGGCGAACGAAAATGATCAAACAAAAGGCGCTACCAATAATGGCACCTTTGAGAATTTATCCTTTTCGCAAAATTACAGTGACAAAAAGTATGACAGCAGGGCTATGACTGAATATGTCAATTCAAATGAAAATGATTTTGACATCCGAAACATCCTATTCTTCGATAAAAAAACAGGACTGTCGCGTCCATTGATTAATGACACCTTACATATTCTTTCATTTGCCATACACAAGGAATTTTCGCGCCCCCTAATCTTTTTCAGAATTGTAAAGCGCGATGTGAATGGCGACAAAAAGTACAATTCAGATGACGCGGTTATGCTATACGTTTCAGACCTCAACGGTTTAAATTTTACAAGAATAACACCCGATAATGAGCAATTTTTCGATTATTTCTACTACCCTGAATCAGAAACAATTCTAATCAAAACTGCTTTTGATATTGACAACAGCAAATCCTTTAACAATCTGGATGAGACCAATTTCAGAGAAATGAAAATTAAGTCACCGGGCATGGGAAGAGAAATATTTTCAAAGGGTTTGAAAGATTCTTTGAAATCGCAGATGAGCGTATTGCAATAATTTTAAAATCATTTTTACTCCTATTATAATTTGTGTGGGTGCCATATCTTTGCACCATGCAAACTGAGTCGTTAATAAAGTCGGGACTGCAACAAGCCTTCAAAGCCTGTTTCGATGCCGATATTGATATACAGGCAATAAAACTTGAGCCGACCAACCCTGATTTTAAAGGCGATTTCACCTTTGTGGTTTTCCCGTTTCTGAAACAATCCAAAAAAAATCCGGAACAAACCGCCAATGATTTAGGCACTTTCCTTTCAAGTAATGTTCCTGAAATAAGTGCATATAACGTTGTAAAAGGCTTTTTGAATATTGAACTTTCACAACAATTGTGGTTGAACACTTTTGAAGCCTACACGACTACAATACAACAACCCAATTCAGGCAAAGTATTGGTAGAATATTCATCCCCTAACACCAACAAACCCTTACACCTCGGGCATATACGCAACAACCTGTTGGGTTACAGTGTCGCTTCAGTACTTCAATATTCAGGCTATACTGTTACCAAAGCCAATCTGATCAACGACCGTGGTATTCATATTTGTAAAAGTATGCTGGCCTGGCAAAAATCAGGTAATGGCGAAACCCCTGAGAGCAGTGGTCTAAAAGGCGACCATTTGGTTGGTAAATACTACGTTGAATTCGACAAGCAATACAAAGTGCAAATCAATGCGATGATTGAACAAGGCATTGATAAAGATAAAGCAGAAAAAGAAGCCCCTTTGATGCTCGAGGCACAACAAATGCTGAGACAATGGGAAGCTGGAGACCCTGAAGTGATAGCACTTTGGAAAACCATGAATGGCTGGGTATACAAAGGATTTGAGCAAACATACAAGCAACTAGGTGTTAACTTCGATCAGTTCTATTATGAAAGTGATACCTACCTATTAGGGAAAGACATCATCAACGAAGGACTTGAAAAAAAGGTATTTTACAAAAAACCGGATGGCAGTGTTTGGATTGATTTAACTGATGAAGGATTGGATGAAAAGCTTGTATTAAGAGCAGATGGCACTTCAGTATACATTACCCAGGACATTGGCACAGCCCAATTGAAATACGAGCAATTCAATTGCGATAAAAGTATTTACGTGGTAGGCAATGAACAGGATTACCACTTTAAAGTATTGTTTCTGATACTAAAAAAACTTGGCAAACCATGGGCAAACGGGCTTTACCACTTGAGTTATGGAATGGTAGACTTACCAAGCGGAAAAATGAAAAGTCGCGAAGGCACAGTAGTAGATGCCGATGATTTAATGGCTGAAATGATACAAACAGCCAAAGATAAAACAGAAGAACTGGGTAAAACAGATGGCATGGAAGAATCAGAAAAAACAGCGCTGTACAACACATTGGGTATGGGTGCACTAAAATTCTTCATGCTGAGAGTTGATCCTCAGAAACGCATGTTGTTCAACCCTCAAGAGTCTATCGATTTTCAGGGTGATACTGGACCGTTTGTGCAATACACCTATGCGCGTATCCGCAGCATGGTGCGTGCCGCAACACCAAATGAACTAACAGATAGCTATAATATCTCTCAATTGCGAGACAGTGAAAAGGAACTGATTAAAACCCTTTCAAGTTTTGAAAAAACGATACACGATGCGGCCAGCGAATACAACCCTGCAGCCTTGTGTTCATTTGCATTATCTGTTGCCAAGTCTTTTAACCGTGTATACAATGATGTATCATTCCTCAAAGAAACCGATGCTGAAATACGCAAATTCCGATTACAGCTGGCCAATCAGACAGCCTCTACCCTTTCTATCTCTTTAGGATTGTTGGGCATCCATTGTCCTGAGCGGATGTAATAAACATTTATTTTTTAGGGTCAATAATGCTAACTTTGCCGCTCCAAATAATAGAGCGATGTTAAAGTTATTAGACAAATTCGAGAATAAACAACCTGAGATTGTATTTGAATGGAAAGACAGCGAAACCGAAGCTGAAGGCTGGGTAGTCATCAATTCACTGCGCAATGGCGCTGCAGGTGGCGGCACACGTATGCGCAAAGGTCTTGACAAAAGAGAAGTAGAAAGTCTGGCCAAAACCATGGAAATCAAATTCTCTGTTTGCGGTCCTCCAATCGGTGGTGCAAAATCAGGCATTAATTTCGACCCTAATGACCCGCGAAAAAATGGCGTATTGAACCGCTGGTACAAAGCTGTTTACCCATTATTGAAAAACTATTACGGCACCGGTGGCGACTTGAATGTTGACGAAATACATGAAGTTATACCGATTACCGCATCACATGGCTTATTGCACCCACAAGAGGGTATTGTGAATGGCCATTTACACTATAACTCAGAAGAAAAACTAAGAAGCATTAATCGCTTACAAGAAGGTGTATTATTGCCAATAACTGATGTGCGTTTCACGCCTTCTATTGAACGCAAGTATACCATTGCTGATATGATTACAGGCTGGGGTGTTGCCGAAGCTGTAAGACATTACTACGAATTGTGGGGTGGTGTAATGAACGGAAAATTTGCTGTTATCCAGGGTTGGGGCAATGTAGCTGCTGCAGCCGCATTTTATCTGGCTAAAAATGGCGTTTTAATCAATGGTATCATTGATAAAAAAGGTGGACTCATCAACGAAAAAGGATTCACATTTGAAGAAATACAGGATTTATTCCTGAACAGAAAAGGCAACGAACTTTATCATCCAGATATGTTATCATTTGAAGAAGTGAATGAAAAAATCTGGGACTTGCCTATGGAAATATTTATTCCCGGTGCATCAAGCCGTTTGATTACCCAAAATCAGGCAGAACGCATGGTGGCTTCAGGAGTTGAAGTAGTAAGCTGTGGCGCCAACGTACCATTTGCAGATAAAGAAATTTTCATGGGACCTATTTCTGAATACATGGATAACAATACATCAGTAGTTCCTGACTTTATTGCCAATTGCGGTATGGCCCGTGTTTTTGGCTACTTGATGAAACAAGGTGCAGAAGTAAATGATTTAGCGATCTTAAAAGATGTGTCTTCAATTATTAAGCAAGCCATGTTCAGAGTACACCAAT
>JAZKEQ010000043.1:0-46212 GCA_040386935.1 Bacteroidota bacterium
TTTGATCAGGGCATAAGCCTTGACAGGATAGAAAACAAAAAGGACAAAAGGGAGGACAAAAGCAAGCCCAAAAAGAATAGTAAGCCAGCTAATAAAATAATAATTACCGAAAGATCTTAGAAATTACCTCTTAGTGTCAACATGATATTTCTTCCCGGAGCACTAGTGCCCGAAGAGAACGTTCTGTAATGCTGATCCATTATATTTTCAACTGCCAGTTGCACTTGCAGCATTTTATTGATTTGATAAAACCCTCTGATATTGAAAGTAGCCCAGGCCGGGTTAAATCCATTTTTGGGGTCAGCAGAATATATTTGATTATCTTCACCCAACAGGTTGTAATCTTTTGATTTTTTTGCACCGTTAAACACTGAGAAGAATTCAACTTTGAATTTATTGCCTTTATATACCACACCTACTTTTCCAAATACCGGAGAGATGTGATCCAATGGATAATCAACTGTATCAGTATTAATGCGACCACGGGTATAATTGATGGAAGCATTCAAAGACAGTTTCTTTGAAAAATCAAGATTAGTTGCTGCATAAGTGCCATAGATATAGGCATTCTGAGCATTCTGCATGGTATAGATATTGCTCAATACACCACCGAATGTGATGGTATCCTTGCCGTTCAATTGAGCCTTTCCATAAGTAAGTGCATTGCTGAATTTGGTGTAATAACCATTCACTTCGAAGTTGAATTTTTTCTTAACTGTTTTGGTAATGGTTACATCCAAATTGGTTGTTTGCTCGGGTTTTACAAAAGCATTCGGAATCACAACTCTGCCTCCTCCGCTTTCAAATACTTTTGCCATATCATCCACATTGGCGGCTCTGAAACCTGTGGCTACAGATGCGGCTATTTTCCAATCATTGCCGGGCAGATAAACAAGACCAATATTGCCGCTTGTATTTTGATTGCGTTGCTCTATGTCATTTTGAACAAAAGGAAAAAATGTTTTGTCTTTAAACACTGATTTCAAATACGTATTGGTAAATCTGATACCGGTATTCAACAACAGTTTTTTACTGAAATAATTGGTTTGGGTTAAGTACAAAGCTGAGCTTCTCATTACAGAACCACCATCGGGATAACGGGTACTTTGAGCTGATATAGCGCCTGTATTCACATTTTCTCTGCTGGCTGTTGATTGCACATCATTGCTGGTTATTTCAACACCATAACGCAATTCAGTTTTAGCCGAAATTGCTTTTTCAAAATCGGCATTGAGGGTATATACTTTTACACTTTCTGATCGGTGGGTTTTATTTGCACTACCAAAACCCCTGTTATGTCTGCTTTCTTTAATATCCTGAAAAGCCAGTATGAAATTAATTCTATCGAACACGGTTGTTTTCTTGTCTACAGACAATCTATACGAAGCCATGGTTCTTGTTTGTGGCCCATAATACCACTCTGCATTTGCCGGCTTACCGTTCGACTCCAGCTCTGTTAATCTATCGTACCTTGGAATATCAGTTGTATTTGAGTACTGCACATTCAGCAAATGCGTGATGTATTTATTTTGCTTGAACAATACTTTTTGCATGAAATCATATTGCTTATATCCTGTTGGGATTTGATTAAATGAGTCATTGTTTTGCACCATACTGTCTTTGTTGTTAAAACGTTGAACAGTAAAATTTTTAATTCCCCAACTTGGATAATCTTTGTTCTCGTTTTTACCGATGCTCATATCACCAAAATCACCGTAAGTGAATGACGTTAAAAAAGCCCATTTTTTTAACCCAATATTGAAATCAATGTGACCGGTTTTTTCAGACATGGCTGTACCATAACGGGTAAATGCCATGGCTTTGAACAACACTTTATCTGTTGCCGACAACTCCGGATTCTTCGTATAAAAATGTATAACACCGCCCAATGCATCACTGCCATAAACAACTGAACCGGGACCAAATAACATTTCTGTTTTATCCAGCATATTATTATCTACTGTCAAGATGTTTTGCAAGTGACCGCCTCTGTAAATGGCATTGTTCATTCTTACACCATCTACCACCATTAATACTTTATTGGCTTCGAATCCACGCATGGCTACGCTACCACCACCCATCTGACTTTTTTGAACAAAGGCTCTACCGCTCTGCTGTATCAATTCTGCAGTAGTTGGCTGATTGGCAAATTGCATCTGATGTAAATCGAGGATGGCAACTTGTTGGGCAACATCTTCAATTTTCTCTTCAAACTTTGAAGCTGATACTACAAAGCCTTTCATGTCGTAAGATTTCTCTGAAAGCAATACGGTATAACTGCTTGCAATCAATGCTTCATCTGTCATTGAATCGCTGAAATATCCTACTCTGCTGAACACATACAATGCGCCTTTTTGAGTTGATTTTATTTCACTGTATGCTATTTGTCCAAGGTTATTGGCTGTTTTTGTATTAACCTGAACATTGGGAATTGGTTGTAATGTCGATCGATCCTTAATCTGTATTGTTTGCGCTTTTACTGCTGTTAAAAAGCATAAAACCGCTATTAAAAATATGATTTTTTTCATATATATATTTGTAGTGTTTGTATTAAAATTGAGGAAATGCTTTTAAAAGGGAGCACACCGTAACCCTGCCCTTTTTTATAAAACAAAAGGCAAAAAAAGATTGAATAATATTTAGAAAAATTTAAGCCTGAGAAATGGGTGGCTTAATAATATTGTTGACCCATTGACTGGAATACTTATCATCTAAAAACGAATTGTTTTCAGTGGTTTCAACTATTATTTTCGGAAAACTATATGATTGCAGCGGGAATTCCTGAATGGTTATTTTTTTGATGAGTTCATCCAAAGATTTTGACTTTTTATGAGTCCCTTGAAAATCCTCAATGAGTTTTTCCTCTTTCTTATCATTGATGCACAGAAACCCTTTTGATTGTCCTTTTACAACAGATTTTACAAGGTCATATTTTTCACCATTCAAATAAAATTCTTCTTCATTTTCCCATTCTACATTTTTCATTGCTTCGGCAGAAAAGAAAACCAATTCACCATCAAGTTGCCCTGCACGCAACAATTGTTTGAGGTGGGCCTTATGTTCAGCTACACCAATAATATGTTTAACGGACAGTAATCCTGATTGTAGAACAATGAAACAAATTATCAATATCGCCAGTATCCTTTTCAAAAAATATCAGTCAAAAATATCATTATTTTCAAGAATACTCAAATAATTGTAAAAACGCGAAGCTGAAATTGTCCCTAATTCGTAGGCTTCTTTCACAGCACAACCGGGCTCATTCAGGTGTTTACAATTGTGGAAACGGCACTTTTTCATCAACTCCCTTATCTCAGGAAAGTAATGCCCTATTTCAGCCTCAGAGATATCAATTATGCCAAAATCTCTGATACCGGGTGTATCAATAATAGCGGTATCATCATTCAGATAAAACATTTCAGCAAATGTGGTGGTGTGTTTTCCCTTTAAATGGGTTTTACTGATAATATCCACCTTCTGTTTAATGTCCACAAAAAATGCATTTAGTATGCTCGACTTACCAACGCCCGAATGACCTGATATCAAAACCTTTTTACCGGTAATAAATGGCAACAATTGTTTTTGTGGTTGATAGTCGGGTTCGTAGATAGAGGTCAATACTGTTTGGTAACCAAGGCCTTCGTACAAATCCCTCAGGTGTTCATACATACGCCTTTCTTCAGGTGTATAAATATCTGCTTTATTGAATACCAGTACAACAGGTATGTGGTAGGCACCTGCCATTACCAAAAAACGGTCGATGAATCCCAATGAAGTGCGTGGCGAAGACAGTGTTACCACTAACATGGCCAAATCGAGATTGGCTGCTATTATCTGCCCCTGTTTGCTTAAATTATTGCTTTTGCGAATGATGTAATTGTGGCGCTTGTGAATTGCCTTGATCACACCATAGGTTTGGTCGCCACTGCTTTCCACCTCATACTCTACATTATCACCTACAGCTATCGGGTTGGTGGTATCCAATTCCTTCAAACGGATTTTACCTTTAGCCCTTGCATCGAGAATGCTGCCATCATCAATTTTCAGTTTGTACCAACTGCCCGTAGATTTAACAACTATTCCCTGCACAATTTTATGTTATTAAAAAATTTGTTCCCCAATTTTTCGGGTCGATTCACTTTTTCCCATGGTGTAAAAATGCAATACCGGCACTTTTGCTGCCATCAATTCTTTGCACTGCATAATGGCCCATTCAATGCCCACTTGTCTTTCGGCTTCAGGTGTACCGGCTTTTTCCATTGCTTCGCTCAATTCAAATGGAATATCGATATTGAATATCTTTGGCAAAATGCTCAATTGTTTTTTATTAGCCAATGGCTTAATACCCGGTATGACAGGCACATTAACCCCATTATCTCTGCATTTTTGTACAAAATCAAAATACTGACGGTTATCAAAAAACATTTGGGTTACTAAAAACTCAGCCCCTATGTCTACTTTGCGTTTCAGGAATTTAAGGTCAGAACTGAGATTAGGTGCATCGTGGTGTTTTTCAGGATAACAAGCAGCGCCTATACAAAATCCTGTGATATTGGCATTGCTTAATTCCTCATCCAAATAAATCCCGCTGTTCATGTTCTTTATTTGATGAATGAGTTCAAGTGAGTTATTGTTTCCATTGACTTCAGGTGTAAAAACATTTTCATTTTTAAGATTATCACCTCTTAATGCCAACACATTGTCTATTCCTAAAAAGTTAAGATCAATCAACGCATTCTCTGTATCTTCTTTGGTAAATCCACCACAGATTAAATGTGGCACGGCATCTATTTTATACTTATGCATTACTGCGGCACAAATAGCTACTGTACCCGGGCGTTTTTTGGTTGCCACTCTGTCGAACAAGCCATCCCCCCGTTTCTTTAATAAAAATTCCTCCCTGTGATAGGTAACATCAATAAACGAAGGATTAAACTGCATGAGCGGATCTATCCCTTTATAAATGCTGTCAATACTATCACCTTTTAGGGGTGGTAATATTTCGAATGAGAACAGTGTTTTTTTTGCTGTTGCTATGTGATCGACTATTTTCATATTTTAAAAAACCACTTCCAGTGTTTTTTGTTCAGTACCTCTCATGATGACAATGGTTGATTTATCGCCATGTTTAAAATTGCTCAATGCTTTCATGTAATCATTGATATTATTAATTACCGTATCACCCAACTTGACAATGATATCGCCTTTTAACAACCCGGCTTTTTCACCCGGCTTATCCATATTGACGCCATCTACTCTCAATCCTATGCCGTCAAAAATATAATCAGGCATTATACCGAGTGTAACTTTAAAACTCATGCGTACAGACTCTTCCTGTTTGGTTGGTGTATACACAAAGCTTTTAGTTTTATTAACCGCTTTGATCATCTGCAATACCACATCATAGCAATAGTACATACCTGTGTAATTGATCAAATTTTCATCATCAGAAGGCATGTGGTAATCTTTGTGTTGACCTGTAAAATAATGCAATACAGGAATTTTCTGAAAATAGAAGCTGGTATGATCGCTGCTTCCGGTGCCACTTTCAGTTGTTTTAATCTTTATTTGTGTTGAGTCTGTTTTTACTTTCGCTAATCCTTTGTTCCATTCTGGCGAAGTGCCTACGCCATATACCATCAATACTTTTTTAGTTGAATCCAGGCGTCCCACCATGTCAAAATTCAACATGTACTTCACTGTGCCCACAGGAATAGTCGGGTGATTAACAAAATAATTAGAGCCCAATAATCCTTGTTCTTCGCCACTGAAAGCAATGAATAGATAATTGTTCTTTCTCAGCTTTTTAGATTTTTTGATTTTGCGCATCAATTGCATCATCATGGCAACACCGCTGGCATTGTCATCAGCCCCATTGTGTATTTTACCTTCATCTGTTGAGCGGCTGCCACCAAATTCATTGTATCCCAAATGGTCCTGGTGTGCACCTATCACAATGGTTTTCTTTTTCTTGTTATTGATAAACCCAATCACATTATGCGCATCGGCCTCTATCTGGGCAATATTGACACTTACATAAATTTCTAATGCCTTTAAAATTTCATCCCCTTTTATTGCGGCATACACCACCGGAATATGACCTGCTTTTACACTTCTGTCTATCCTTCCTGATGGAATAGGTGTAATGGTATCAACTCTCACAAAAACGACTGCTCTTGCACCCATTTTATAGGCCGTTTCAACTTTATAGGTAATCGACCCATAGCTATCGAATTTTGAATGTGGATTTTCAACATCCGGATGACCGAGTTTGATGACAAATATTTTTCCGCGAATACCAGCTGTGTCTTTATAATCATCGTGGCTCAGTTCTTTTGCCTGAATACCATAACCTGCCTGAAAAACAGGAGCAACCATACTGTCTCTATTACAGCTTGGCGACAAGGGGTAATACTCACCCTTTAAAGCATCCAATGCACTCATCAGTCCTCTTTCCTGCTTGAATATCATTGGGTTCCTGTTTTTTGATAAACGCAACCTAACAATCTTGAAGGATTGGAAATAGGTATTGCTATCGCCATAAGGGAGTATGCCGTATGTTTTAAACTCATCTGCTATGTAGAGTGATGACTTTAACTCACCGGATGAACCTGTTAAACGCCCCTGCAACATATCTGAAGCCAGATAGGAGATATCTTTTTTGAAATTGGTTATTACTTCCTGCTCAGTTTGAGCAGCCAATGATGTGGCCAGAAGTGACAATACCATAAAAAAACCGTAACGCATATGTTATCTTAAAAAATTTAGTCTGCGAATATACAATCAAATCGTCAGCAAAGCCTAGGTATTTTTTGAATATCCTACTCCCCCAGCCACCTGTTGCGCTTCTCCCTTTTGAGACCAAAAGGCTTGATAGAATGTTCGCTGATATGACGTACAACTTCTTCCGGATTGTCGGTAATCAGGAACAAATGACTGTCCTGAGGGCTAATGGTACCCATCTCTTCCATGTGCTTCACGTATTTTATCAGGTGCTCGTGATAGCCGCTGCCATATATCACAACCGGGAATCTTTTAATCATCGCTGTTTGTATCAGTGTAAGTGCCTCAAACAATTCATCAAGGGTTCCAAAGCCTCCCGGCATTACCACAAAACCGTAAGAATATTTCAACAACAGCACTTTACGCACAAAGAAATAGCGAATAGTGGCCCATTTATCGAGATAGGGATTGGGCTGCTGTTCGAAAGGCAATTCAATATTGCACCCAACTGAGCGGCCACCCACATCCTTAGCACCTCTGTTGGCTGCTTCCATAATACCGGGACCTCCACCTGTCATAATGGTAAACCCCATTTGAGCAATTTTTGCTGAAATCTCTCGCGTAGTTTTATAGAAATGATGATCTTCCTTAAATCTGGCAGATCCAAAAACAGTGATACAAGGACCGACAAAATGCAAGAGCCTGAAACCTTTTATAAACTGAAATACCACTTTGATGGTGAACCACAATTCATTGAGTCGCGACTGAGGTCCTTCAAGGTATTTAATTGCCGGATTACTTTTATTTCTAGTTTTCGCCATATTGTATAAAATCTATTGCAAAAGTAAGCAGTTAGGGATAAAAGTCGCATGAGCATGAGACCATAAAAGTTTGATTTTCCCTTTCGTATGCATACCGCTATCTTTGCACCCGAAATTAGCAACAGGCTCGTGTCCTTTATCGAAAAGCTCAAAAAAAGATGGCAGGTAACATCTGCAGTTCAAGTGATTTTAATCCTCATTGTGTTTGCCTGTACAGGTTGTTCTATTATCCCCATCAAACATTTTCTTGGCATTAATGCCGAAAGTTCAACCACCGTTAGGGTTTTGTTTTATATAGGGGTATTTCCAATTTACAACATCCTGCTTTTATGTTATGGCTTTCTATTCGGTCAGTACCGATTCTTTATTAATTTCGAAAAAAGATTTTTTAACCGCATTCTGAATTTATTTGCAAAACGCAAGAAGCAATGAGCATAACCAACCAAGACGTCCTTAAAGCATTGAGTCATGTTGACGACCCCGATCTGAAAAAAGATCTGGTAACATTGAACATGGTAAGAGATATTGCCATCGCAGGCAATACCATTTCATTTTCTGTATACCTTACAACACCTGCCTGTCCACTAAAAGACATGATAGAAAACGCCTGTAGAAATGCTATTTCGCATTTCATTGGCGACAATTATACGGTGAATATCAAAATGACAGCAGAAGTAACTGCTGACAAAAAGACCAATGCCTCACTACCCAATGTTAAAAACATTATAGCGGTGGCCAGTGGTAAAGGTGGGGTTGGAAAATCGACTGTTGCTGCGGGAATTGCAACCTGCTTATCGCGACTTGGTGCCAGTGTAGGCATATTGGATGCAGACATTTACGGCCCGTCAATTCCGATTATATTTGGCGTACAAAACCAACCTGTGGATATGGTTGTTGTAGATTCAAAGGAATTGATGAATCCCATTATGGCTGAAAATATCAAATTATTTTCCATTGGTTTTTTATCAAAACCTGATGAGGCCATTGTATGGAGAGGACCTATGGTATCGCAGGCACTGAGACAATTTATCAGTGGGGTACATTGGGGCAATCTCGACTATTTGATTATCGACCTTCCTCCGGGAACAGGTGACGTGCAATTGACCCTGGCGCAAACCCTGCCAATATCAGGTGCTGTAATTGTAACAACACCTCAGAATTTATCAATAGCGGATGCCGGCAGAGCGTGTTCGATGTTTACCATGCCTTCTATCAATGTGCCGATATTGGGAATAGTAGAGAACATGTCGTACTTTACACCTGATGATCAGCCGGATAAGAAATACCACATCTTTGGCAAAGGTGGCGCTGAAAAACTCGCCCAAACATTCAATTCAAGGGTATTGGGCACATTGCCAATTTCATCGGGATTGATGGAAGATTCTGACAATGGCAAAATATTGCATACAGAGAATCTGGAAAATTTTACTGAAATTGCACAACAATTGGCCAGACAACTGGCGATTAACAACGCGAATTAATAAAGATGACAACTGAGACAAGAGATAAGATAGAAGAGGCTTTGGATTCTGTACGCCCATTCCTTAAACTGGATGGCGGCAATGTAGAGTTGGTGGAAGTAGACAAGAATAATGTTGTTACCCTCAAATTACTTGGTGCCTGCCGTGGTTGCGAAATGAGCCACATGACGATGAAAGCAGGAATTGAAGAAGCAATTAAAAGGGTGTTGCCTGAAATTACTTCGGTAGTTGCCATCGAATAAAACAACGATGCTTTGTTATGAAAGCAACAATTCGCTTCATAGCTGCTCACAATTTTTTACCTATTATCAATACGGTGATTTGTTACCGTTATTTCTCTGTACTAACCGGTACACCTACTGATTATTTTTTTGCTTTTGGCGCTGCATTTTGTTGTTGGGCATTTTATTATCTCGACAAAATTAACGACAACAAAGACAGGGATTTTGATGCCACTGAACGCCATTTTTTCTCAGAAAACGACAAAATTATTCAATGGTGTACAGGCGTTCTCTTATTGCTTTTAGCCCTTTACAATTTCCATACTTTTTATATCACTGAAGTTGGTCTGCCCTTGATTATTTTTATTACCGGCATTGCCTATCTGAAAGTAGCAGACACCCCGAATAAAATTGCCAAAGAGTTGGTTTCTTCATTAATCATAACAACAGCAATTTGCATTATCCCCATACAACTATCGGGGCAATACCATCAGGCCTTTTTGATTCCTTTATTTTTTGGCATGATATACTGCAACATGCTCACACTTGGACTGATTGATGAGGCTTATGACAACCAACACGAATTCAGTTCCATGCCATTAAAATTTGGTTCACGGGTAACATTGATTCTTTTTTCAGGCATTGCATTAGCCATACTGCTGTTGGCCTTTACTGTCAACAATTTATTTTTATTGCAATGGACAATTGCATTTGTTGTTATTCACTTTATATTGATTGCATTGAGAAAAAAAGCTGATATTAATTTACTCCACATCCTATCAGATGTCTGCTTTCTGATTCCGCTATTAACCTACCTGTAACATACCCTGATTGTAACAATCTTCGCAACGGGCTTCATAGTAATTATCACTTCCTATCAACACCAGCACTTTGTTACCCTCTTTGCGGTAAGTATGTGTGGCTTTATTCCCGCAAGCTGAACAAGTGGCATTCAGCTCGCGCTTTTCTGTGGCATAATCCAGCAGCATGGGCATCAATCCAAACGGACGGGCCAGATAATCTTTGTCGAGACCTGCGGCAACGATTGTAACACCTTTTGCGATAAAGCGTTTTAATTCAGAGAAAATTACTTTGTCGAAAAACTGAGCTTCGTCCAAGGCGATGAGTTTAATGAAGGGCGTTACCAAGGCGTTCAAATCTGTTTCTCTGTCGAGCAGCAAACATTCGTGCTTCTTGCCATCATGGGTGGTGATAATATTTTTGGCTGCCCTGTTATCTACTTCAGGTTTAAACACCAGCAACTCATGAGGCTTTACACCAGAAGTACTGATGTAATTGATAAGTGCAGTGGTTTTACCTGCAAACATACAACCGTAAAACACGATAAGTTGACCCTGAGATGACATGCTGCAAATTTGCACAAATGACTTGCTAAAACATACAGTGTGGAAAAATAATACTGCTTAACAAACGCCCCTGTTCTTCGCAACACCTTATTCAATCTTACTGAAATAGATGGGTTTTAAAATTTTGGAGTCGATATAAAAAGTTCCAAATGGCACAATACAAGCCAACAATACTTTCCATGTAGTGGTTGAAAATCGCCATTGCTGCTCTACCCCAACACTTAAAGCATTAAAGACAAACAACAAAAATAAAGCCCCATGCATTGGTCCCATTATTTGTGTGCCAATGGGTAGATTGAAAAAGTATTTCATTGGCATGGCAATACCAATCAGTACTAACAATGAAACCCCTTCGAGCCAGCCAATAATTCTGAGGCGGCCAATTTTTGTTTTGAATAATTGTATCATGATTTTTAAAAAGTTCGGAAATAAGGACGTACAGCAAGAGGAGAAAATGGCCAGGGTATGGCAATCAGTATGAGCAACAAACCAATACCAAACCAATAGCACATGGTTTTAAACTTTTCGTTATCAGCATGAAGGCGTTTGGCTTTTGCAGAACCTATTGTTACTACAACTATGGCACCTAACATACACAACGAGTGAATCAATCCAAAAAAGAATGTTTGGCTTTGTGTTTCAGTGGTACTGAAATTTTTAAGAAAATAACGGGTAACAGGACTTTGGCTATACAATATAATACCTATTGTTAATTGTATGTGACAAATGGTGGCGGTCCAATGCCTGATCGCATTATCAGTTTTAGAAAAACTGAGATTTCTAAACCAAGAATAGGCGGATTTCACAATCGCGATAAGCAGCAAAACAACAACTAACCACCTAAAACAGGAATGTAGAGACAAAAGCAATTGATACATACTTTACAATAATATTTTACTGCAAATATACAAAAACATACCAACTAGTATGTTTTATTTAAAATTAATTTTCATTGCCGGGAGTATCCCTATTAAAGAGAGTGCAAATAACTCTTCAGCGCTTTCAAATAGACTTTATACGGAGCTTTCGACATTTCCAATTTTCCGAAATTACGAATACCCCAATACCCCGACATAACGAAATAAGCCACTTCTTTTGCATTGGTTGTTTTTTTTATCAACCCTTTCGTTTTCCCATTATTAATACACGCTGCTATTACTTTCTGCCACTCGTGAGTCATGGCACTTAATGCGGCATTAAAATCTGTATTAAGCGAAGACATCTCCTGCGTGAGATTACCTGCAGGACAGCCGAGTTCTACTTTCAATAAGGGATGCTTCATCAACAGCAATTCAAAAATATCATAGATGGCTTTGGCCGGCTGGTCAGCCGTTTTAAGTTCCAGAAACATACCTTCATACATTTTGGGAAACATCACCTCATTGATAACAGCAAGCCCCATGGCTTCTTTGTTTTTAAAGTGATAGTAAAATGCGCCCTTGGTAACCTTGGTGGTTGCGATAATATCATCAACACTGGTGGTTCTGTAACCGTTTTTATAAATTAAATCGAAGGCTTGATGCAATATATCCCACCTTGTTTGTAATGCTTTGTTCATATAAAAAATACCAAACGGTATGATTTACAAAAATAAACAAATTAACCCAACTTATTCCTCAGGATAAGCCACGGCATCTGACTTACTGATACCACCATGTTTTTCATTTTCGTTACAATTTTCCTCACCCCAGCATTCAGCACAGGGTTGTTCGCAATGTGGAAAAGTGATTGCCTTTTGCTTGACAACAAATACCAAATCGGCAGAAGTGCCATTGGCATAATGCATTTTCCATGCAGCTATTCCCTTTTCTTTGTCCAGCCAATGCATTTTGAATAATTGTTTATCTGTAGTTTCCTGCTCGCCTCCTTCTATTAAAATTGTATCCTTATCTCCCTTGTTCGCTGAAACAACTGTATACACATAATCATCCTGAGCCCCTCCTAAAGTAAGTGAATATTTTCCACCTTTCGACTGAATGGTGATTAATCCATTCCCCGCATCGCACGATTCATAAACAATATAACCGCTGTCTGTATTGGTCAATTCAACCCACTCAGCAGGAATTGCAGAGAGATTAAAGGGCTGTAAAACCGTTTTTTTCTCGGCATCATTGCAGCCATAGCACAAAGCAATAAGGAATGGCAGGACTAAATACTTCATACCACAAAATAACTACTTTTGGAATAATTCCCAAAAAAATGTAACCTTGTTGGGACAATTTTAACACTGAAAATAATAAATCACCCATTCAATCGTTATATCCCATTAAAAAACTCTCAAATCCCATGAAATACTTTTTACTGATTATCTGCTGCTTTTCTTTAAGCGTTTATGGCCAGAATGAATTCGACTCCAATCCTCTCAATGATTCTTTAGCGAAAGTGAGAGGGGTTTCAGAATTAAACATCACTGAAACCAATATAGACAAGAAGGGTAAAACTTATACGCACCGCTACATTTACCACTACGACCGACAGGGCCTTACCACCTATAACTGCTGGATAGTTGACTCCTTAAAACATAAAAAACTTGTATATTCCTACATCACTTCCCTGCCGCATAAAAATACTTTAGGATCGGCATACGGCTACGGATGGAACAGCTATAATTCTGTTCGCATTGCTAACTACAACAATCAGAATAGACTCAATTCAGTAATGCACTTCAGCGACAAAGGCAAAAGCATAGGCAGCACAGAATACAGTTACACTGACAGCCAACAGATAAAACAGATTAATTATTTCAACAAAAAACACTCCCTTACCAGATACTATACTTACGACTATGCATCGAATGGCAAAATGAAACACTCGGCCTTGTATAAAGCCAATGGCAAACTTATTCGCTATTGGGATTACAATTGCGATGATGAGGGCAAGATGACAAAGTCAATAAAAGACACATTGAAAGTATGTACCACAAAAAACTATCTGGCAGACGGAACGGTTATTACGATTACAAATAGCTTTAGTTTCAATGGCGATCCTATCAAATATGTTGAATATAAAAACGCACAAAATAAAACTTTTAAATGGCTGATGTATTCAGGTAAAGATGAAATACTTACCCGAAAAACCATCACTGATTTCAAAGACAATAAAGTGACCAGAAACTATATATGGAAAGGCACACAAAAAGGAAAAGCCTCTTACAGCAAAACCTATGTATACAATGACAACGGCCGTATCATCCGGCAAACAGACAGTTTGTTTTATACAAAAAAGCTAAAGGTCAACCGCTTTGAATTTACCTACAACAGCAGCGGTTTATTGATTGGTAAAAAGGGATTTGAAAATGGACAGCTGAATGCCATTTACAATTATCGCTACAATTTCTATAAGAGGGATTAAATCTACTAGACATTACAAAAACTCTCTCATCAGTTTAAAAGCTTCATAGCAACTTTCTAAATCTTTATAACTTATCCTATCTTGAATTTAAAAAATTTTGGTCAAGGTAATAATATGAAAATTTAAATCAACTATACATGAAATAACATTTAGTGGATATTAAATATTTTTTTCAAAAACAGACTTAGTAATAGTTCTTTACATTTGTCAAATCCATACAGTTAATAACATACAGCAAAAGTTAATACAGCAAATGAAACTAAACGATTTACTAGCAAAACTATTCAACCTCTCCACAATCATAAATGAAGACCAGAAACGAAAAGGCAAAATTCTAATTGAAATTATTCTGTGCATACTATTTATTGTATCAGCCACACTTTTAATTATCAGTTTGATGCTCCCAACATTTAACACCCGATATTACATCATCATCAGCATACTTTGGGTGGCCAGTTTTTCATTCATTGGATTAATAAAAAAAGGACACGTCAGAACCAGCGCCATTCTCTACATTTCATTTCTATTGCTAATGATTTTTACGTCATCCTGGACCGGTGGCGGCATAAGAGCACACGGCATTAAAATTCTACCTATAGTTGTGATATTTTCGGGACTGACGCTTGGAAAAAAAGAGGTGTGGTATTTTGGCATTGTCGCAGCGCTTGGTGGCATGTTTCTGGTATTAGCGGAAACCAATGGCTTCCTTCCACCCCGGGGCCCTATTGGCAACTCTACCTGGCTATTCTGGCTATATTCTGCTACAGGCGTAATAGCGGTTTGTTACCTGGCCAATGTATCTATCGGCATCTTACAAAAAGCCATAGAAGACTCTGAGAAAGAATTACAACTTCGCAAACAATCCGAAAACCTATTAGTAATCAATAATCAAAAACTCATGGATATTGCATCGCTGCAATCTCATATTGTCAGAAAACCTGTCGCCAATATCATGGGAATTGTTCAAATGATTGACTTTGAAAACAAGAGTAATCCCATGAATTTTGAATTGCTAAAAAAACTTGAAGATGCGACCAATGAATTAGATAATGTGATTCATCGTATTGTTGAAAATACTGAAGAGGTTAAGAAGACGTTGTAGAAACTTTCTTTATCCTTTACCGCCTATTATATTTATTCTTGTAATCGATGGGTGTAAACTCCATTCATTGACATAGTCAACATCATATACCGTCAACGAAAAAGGGAGCTATCTCAATATGTATACAGGCAAAATACCATTCTCTGGTTAGGTTATTTTCACAACGTTTGGATTGAAGAATGTGTTATTTAGGATAATGGGATTGAGTAGTTTAAAAAACAGATGATTACTTGTTAATTTTATTTTAAACGTTGTATTTTCTCCGAAAAGTTCAAGTAAAAAAAATGCATTAAATTTGATGAGAGAATTATTTTAGTCATCAAAAGGTCATAATTCTATGTGGTTACTTTATTTCTATTTTATTTGTTAACTTCGTAATATGCATAAAGGCATCCTATTAATCATTTGTTTCATTTTAGCTATTCATTTGAAAGCAACTGATACTTGCAAAGCAATGATACAAGCGGATTTTGAAGTGCAAGATATATGCTTAGGGAATGAAGCCGTTTTTATTAATACAAGTGCATCAGATTCTAATGAATCTTATTACTCATGGAAATTTGGTGATAGTACTATTTCTATTCAAAGGCATCCAAAGCATGTTTATGGCAGTGCACAATCCTATGCTGTTTTGTTAAAAGTAGTATTGAAAAATGGCTGTTCCGATTCTATGTTAAAGATTGTAAATATCAATCCATTACCAGCAACATGCGACTTCGATATCTTTCGTGATTATAACACGTCATCAACTACATACAAATTCACTCCGATAGGGGGAATAATGGCAGGCATCAGCTATACTTGGTTAACAGGAGATGGGAATACAGTAACTTCTTCAGGAGCAGGTGCTAGTTATTCATATTCAGGAATAGGTAAATACTGTATAACAATGATTTCAAGAAATGTATCAGGATGTGAGTGTTCAAAAACTAAATGTATCCCAACATCCTATGTAAAAGATGTTTCAAACTTGACTAACTTGATGAATATTTTCCCTAACCCGACCAATGGTGTATTCAATATAAAATTGGATGCTTATGTAAACAATAGCATGTTTGTAGAAATATACAATTCAATTGGCGAAGTAGTAAAAACCTTAACAGTGGATAGCAACAATGTAAACATTGATTTATCAAATTACACAAATGGTGTTTATATGGTTAAAGTAATTGCAGACAATCAAGTTGCAACAAAACAAATCATATTAAACAATTAATTAATAAGCTTTGTTAGAAAGGCACGAACCAAATGATTCGGTTTTTTTCATTCATTAACAATCTTAGGCCCTTTTCTTAGTCGTGTAAACGCTAGTGATTATAAGTTTCTCATCAGCACAATTGTATCAAAAAGGAGTTGATTAATTTGAGATTTTAACCAATTTTGATTGAATTTAACAGGAGCTTAGGGTTTGTTGTTGGTAATCATCCAACAGGCAAAACACAATACTAATAACGGCAAAAATGTAACATCAGTTAAAATTAGTCAGGAACAAAAGTGGAGAATAAATCACCAATCCGAGAATTCAATTTACATTCTTTTGGACAATAATCAAATACACCATAACTTATTTGTGTTTCGACCGCAATAATATGGAGTGTGCAATTATAAAATTTATAGAATTCAAGTCCCACATATACACCATCCTTAGCGCCTTTATTTATTTTGATACGCTTGGACTCCATAACCCGATTATCTATCTTAAATGAAGTATCAATTGTCTCAATTACTTCAGCATTTATTGCTTTTTCTAAAAACAAATACCTGTATTTCTCCGGAATTGCAGAAAAGTTCAAATCTTCTGATGCCAATATTTTCTCATTATTTTTACGAAAATAATGACCGTTGTCACGATACAATGCTAACCCCCTATTAAAATCATTTGCAAAACGGATGTAGTCATTATCCGGATATTTTAAAAAAGGAATATCATAAGACTCTTCTGATAGTAGATAAACAAAGGACCCATAAATAAAAATCTGAAAATCCTTTCTTAAAAAATTATCTTTATCATTACTATATTGAGTTGTATCTACTGAGAAAGTATCAATATCTTTTGATCTTCTAATAATTGTTTCAGGCATTAATTTCAACCTATCAAATCGAATCTCGTATTTTCCTATAAAAATCCTGCTATCACATGTCCCAAAACAACTACAACCTGTTTCATCTTTAATAAAACTTCCATCTTTACTCAATTTTAAAATGATTGAATAGTTAAATCCTTCTAATTTATATTCCCCTACTGTTTCTTCTTTTATATCGATAGAATCCCCGATAGCTGTTTGTGAAAAAACACTATACACATTAAAGAGACATAAAAACACTATAGCTGCTTTTAAATACATATTATATTTACTAACGTTAAACCTGTCTAATTATTTTAATTTAGACAAATTCATATCGCTCCAGAATAGTTTACTTTTAAAGTCGCAGGTATATTATGGTTCTCTTTACATTATGTAATGCACTGGTAAAACTTAATAGTTTTTTGGTCTTTGCCTGCGGCAAAGCTCCCAGGGGGTGGGGCCTTACGAGCCCATTCTAAGTGCCAGGCTGCGCTTTTGACGTTGCACTAGTTATTTTTATAACGCATTCAATCTTCTTTATTTTTCATTATTTTATATCCTAACTTTTCTAAAGTCGTTCTCAGCATTAGATTTAGTGCTCTTTTGCCGGCAGAAGTCTTAAAATACAATTCTCTGTTTCTTGCATCTTCTTCAAATAAATAAAATTCCGAGAAGATTAGGTTAAGTGGCCTTCTGTTTTTAGTACTTGTTGTACCTCCGGAATGATGGTTGTTTAATCGGTTTTCTAAATTCTTCGTAAAACCAATGTAAAGAAGATGGTCTCTTTCGCTAAAGAGTACATAAACACAGTATGGAAGCATAGGTATAGTTTTATGTCAAATATAAAAAAATTGGATGAATTTTTATATGTATGGTGGCCATGAAGTAGAGCACCCTGAAGCAGAAAAAGCTCGGCCTGAAAGCACATAAAAAAAGCCCGGAATATACGTTCCGAGCTTTTTCTGTATACTCATCTACTATTTATAACATAAAAAGTAACGGGTGGCCATGAAGTAGAGCGCCCTGATGGCGCACACTTCATGACTCACCCTGAAGCGTAAAAGCTCGGCCTGAAAGTACATAAAAAAAGCCCGGAACGTATATTCCGAGCTTTTTCTGCTTCAGGGTGGAGCTGCAGGGAGTCGAACCCTGGTCCGGAGCAGGAAATGAAGACGCTTTCTACATGTTTAGCAGTAATTGTTGTCGGGTAGTGAAAGGCTTACTACAGGCCTTATCAAAACCTTATGTTGCTTTGTAATTCTATCGGTCGCAACCGCCCCAATAAAATACCCGGTCAAGTCGACCATCTTGACTCAGCACCGGTCCGGACGTAGGCGCTGAAGATGGATAGTTTGCTTAATCCTAGATTAGGCAGCCATTGCGAAATTATTCTCGCCTCTTAAAATTTTGAGTGTTAGGATTAAAGAGCCAGCAAACAAAGCTCTACATGCTTACCTCCCAGTTGCGCTACCCGTCAATTCCAGTCAGCCCCGGGGTAAATTTTCCGAAGTGCAAAGTTAGCTAAATAATTTGGCAAGTTCATAGATTTCACTATCTTTGGTTATATGTTCAGATATTTACAGTTTGTTTTTATACTTCTTTTGCTGGCAGGATGCACAAATAAACCAAGTAAAGATGACTACGACAACATTGTTCCTTCAGCATCAGAAGCTGCAGTCTTTATGTATTTACCCGATACAGGAATATCTTTATTTAAAACCATTAAACCTCAAAAAATTCCTGACTATAATTACCAACTTTATGAATACAGAAAAGGATATTTTAAAAACTTTCTTATTTATGTTTACCCATACGAAGGCATAGATATTGAAGATACTGCCTCAAAGAAAAAATACTTCCTCAGAATTATAGGTGCTACTAATATTGATGGCAGCAATTTACCATATCTTAAAGTAAAATCATCAATCGGTGAAGCAACTCTTTTAATAAATGGGAGCGACACTCTCCAACCTATTTCGTTTGATTATAATTATAACGGTTGGCCTCCATATATAGATTTCAACTTAATACTTGCTATTAAAGAGTGGGGTGTGGATGAATACAACAGACCCGACTGGAGAAAGAGAGGCATATACTTTTTTGAATGCCCGACAACTGACAAAGTTGTCTATGGTTGGAAAAAGGGTGAGATTGAAACCCCTGTTTGTCATGAATATCATCAACAGTAAAAAATGCATCAAATAAAAAAAATCTCGTTTTTATTATTTATTTATATGTGCATTGAATTAAATGCACAGCAGTATGATCCTTCTTTTTACCCATATCGCAATAGCATCAAAGCGACACTGTTAAGCACAACAGGGATCAATTACAGTTCATATAAACTCACTTATGAAAGACATTTCCCAAAAGCGAATTCTTTCATTGATATAGAAGGAGGCTATGTCAACTATTCAAGAGAAGATTACGCAGCTTGTACAGGCTACTATACATCTGCAAGTATTGGTGGATTTATACGCAATAAACACGCTTCAAGAACTTCCATTAAAATTTCACCATTTTATCAAACAATGTACTTGAATGATTATTTGCTTTTCAGAGAAACAGCCCCTCCTGATTATGATTACCTCATATACAGAAAAGCAAATTTGAAAAAAGAAAGATATGGCATGAGTTTGATAAACACATATATGAGGTATATTGGCAAAAAAATATCTATTGAAGTTTACTGGGGAATTGGATTTATACATTTTAAGACTACCGCACCTGATGAAACTATACAAAAAACTTACAGAAACGGCTTATCCTACGGAAAAGAATATGCCTGCCCTAATTTCCTAATTGGCCTTAAAAGCGGATATCACTTTTAAGCATAAAGCTATCATACTATTAAAATCAGTTTTACTTGATTGCTCTGAACACTCTCAATTTAAATTTCCATTAATTGATTATTGATTAAAAACATTGAACGTTCTAAATCCATACATTTTGAAATATCTTTGTACCTCTATCCATGACACTAAAAATCGGCATTTTACGCGAAGAGAAACAACCCGCTGACCAACGCGTTCCCTTTACCCCGGCTCAATGTGCTGCTATTAAGCACCTGTACCCCGACATTGATATCACCATACAACCCTCGCCTAACCGCTGTTTTGCAGATGAACTGTACCAAAAAATTGGCATCACCATCGCTGAAAATATTTCGGATTGCGATTTTCTGATGGGGATTAAAGAAGTGCCGCACGACAAACTGATACCCAATAAAAAATATTTCTTTTTCTCACATACCATCAAGAAACAAGCACACAATAAATCCTTGATGCAAAGTCTTATCAAGCACAATAACACCATGATAGACTACGAAACACTGCGTTGGAAAAATGGCGACCGTGTGCTGGGCTTTGGTCGCTTTGCAGGCATTGTTGGTGCTTATAACGGCTTACTCACCTGGGGTAAGAAATTCAAAACATACACGCTTAAACCTGCTTACCAATGTACCGATTACGCAGAGGTAAAAGCAGAACTCAAAAAAATTCAATTGCCCCACCTTAAAATCATCCTTACCGGCAATGGCCGTGTTTCCTTGGGTGCATTGGAGTTATTGAAAGAAGCCGGTATACGACAAGTCACCGCTTCCGATATACTGACAAAACTATACGCTGAACCGGTATTCGCTGAATTGCTGACAGAAAATCTTTATGAACGCATAGATGGCAAGCCCTACGACCGCAGTGATTTTCACCACGACCCGACCAGATACCGCTGCGTATTCAGATACTACCTCCCTTATTGCGATATGCTGATCAATGGCATTTACTGGGACGAGAAAATGGATCGTTTGTTCGACATCAACGATACCCGTCAGCCAACTTTTAAAACAAAAGTAATTGCTGATATCAGTTGCGACATCAACGGCAGTGTGCCCATTACTGTAAAAGACACAAAAATAACTGACCCTGTTTTTGGCTATAGTCCTTCAACTATGGGTGTCACAGAACCTTTTTTATCCGACACCATCGATGTAATGGCCGTGAGCAATCTCCCTACAGAATTGCCCCGCGATGCCAGTGAAGGATTTGGACAGATGTTGATAGACTATGTATTGCCCGAGTTAATAAAACCACACAGTCCCATCATTGATGCTGCCACTATCTGTAAAGACGGCAAGCTCACACACGACTTTGAATACCTGGCTGATTACGCTTATTAGTCCTGATATTCTGTACTTCTCTCAAATTAAATTCAGTTTGAATCAAAAAAACATTTACTTTGCCTCCGTATGAAAGCCATGAAGCGCATCATCCTGCTGATATTGCCTTATAAAGGGCTGGCAGGGCTTAACATGCTGTTTAATCTCATACAAATTGTAGCCGGCTTATTTTCTCTTGCCCTCATTATGCCTTTGTTGGATTTCATGTTCAACAACAATAAGAATGCCCTTAAGCCCAAAGCCATGAGCGGTTCAGGTGCTGACTTCAACTCTGTATACAACGACTTTATTACCTGGATGACCGACTTTGTTGAAAACGACAAAAAGGAAGCCCTGTTGATGATTTGTATTTCGTTGATAGTGGTTACAGTGATTAAAAATATTGCCCGCTATCTGGCCTTGTATTACCTCGTTATTTTAAGAAACCGCAGCATCGAGAATATCCGCAAAAATATTTTCCATAAAATCCTTGCCTTGCCACTTTCCTATTTCAGCAATGAAAGAAAAGGCGATTTAATATCGCGCATGAGCAACGATGTAAAAGAAGTAGAATGGAGTTTAATGGCATCACTTGAAGCCCTCTTTAAAGAACCAGTTACCATTATTTTCTATGTGGGCACATTGGTGTACATGAGTCCCGGACTTACCCTTTTTGTTATTGCCTTATTGCCTATCGCAGCCGGATCCATTGCTTTACTCGGTCGTTCACTGAGACGCAAATCTAAACGCAATCAGGAACAACAGAGTATCGTATTGTCATTCCTCGAAGAATCACTTGGAGGCATGCGCATCATCAAAGCTTTTGTTGCTGAAAAAGTATTCAGACAAAAATTTGATACACATAATCACAACTCCACTGTAGCCAATATCAAAGTGAATCACCGTGGCGACTTAGCCTCCCCTATTTCTGAAACATTGGGCATTACTGTAGCCGGTATCATTCTTTGGTTTGGTGGCAACATGGTATTCCAAGGTGAACTGGTGGGTTCAACCTTCTTTGCGTATTTCGCCATCTTCAGCCAGGTAATACCGCCATTTAAACAATTATCTCAGGCCTTCCCTATGGTACAAAGAGGCGCTGCAAGTTTAGACCGCTATGAAGAAATACTACATGCAGATGTTAAAATATACGAGAAACCAAATGCTGAAACTATAGAGACTATTCATACTGCCATTGAATACAAAAATGTAGAATTTGCATATCAAAACGATCCCGTTTTACACAATATCAGTTTCTCAGTTCCTAAAAATAAAAAGGTAGCATTAGTAGGTGCCAGTGGCAGCGGCAAAAGCACCATAGCAGATTTATTGCCCCGTTTTTACGATGTCAATAATGGCAGTATTTGCATTGATGGAAAAGACATCCGCGACTTATCGGTTAACAGTTTGCGCTCATTGATGGGCATCGTTTCTCAGGAAGCCATTCTGTTCAACGACACCATCGCCAATAATATAATTTTCGGTTTAGAGAATATCACTCAAGCGCAATTGGAACAAGCAGCAAAGCTTGCCAACGCACACGAATTCATCAGTCAATCAGAAAACGGTTACGAAACTATAATAGGCGAAAGAGGCAGTAAACTCAGCGGTGGTCAACGCCAACGACTGGCCATTGCACGTGCCTTGTTGCGCAATCCGCCTATATTGATATTAGATGAAGCCACCAGTGCATTGGACAATGAAAGTGAAAAACTGGTACAACAGGCCCTCGACAATTTGCGTCAAGACCGCACCACATTAGTCATCGCACACCGCCTTACCACGATACAAGATGCAGATGAAATATTGGTATTGGACAAAGGCAATATCATAGAACGCGGCACACATGCGCAATTGATGGATACAAAAGGACCATACTTCAAACTCTACAATACCTATAACAATGGTTAAGCCGAAACAACATTTAATTTTAGGTCGCACCGATAAAATTGATTTCCCTGAAATGGGTTTTGAAAATATTGGTTGTAAAATAGATACCGGTGCGGACTCGTGTTCAATCCATACACACAAGGTGAGAATTCGCGAAATAGATGGTAAAGAAGTATTGGTATTTCGTTTGCTCGACCCGCGCTACAAAGCCTATCAGAAAAAGGATTTTACCACTACAGAATTTATAGAAAAAAGAATCAAGAATAGTTTTGGCGATAAAGAATATCGCTACTTTGTAAAATTAAAAATCACCCTTTTCAACCGAATAATTGAAACTGAATTTTCTTTAGCAAACAGAGCCGATATGGAATACCCGGTATTGTTGGGCAAAAAATTACTTCGCAATCAATTCATGGTAGATGTTTCACAAAAAAACCTTTCGTTTTCATCCAAGAAAAAACAGTCATCATGAATATCGTTGTATTATCGCGCAACAACAATCTGTATTCTACCAAACGCCTGATAGAAGCTGCAGAAAAAAGAGGGCACAATGCTCAAATCATCAGTCATACCCATTGCTATGTGGTGATTGAAAAAGGGGCACCAACCATCTATCACAACAACAAATCGCTAATCGATATTGATGTTGTTATTCCACGTATCGGTGCATCGGTTACCTATTATGGTTCAGCCATTATCCGACAATTTGAAGCACAGAAAATATACACCACTTTAACCGCTCAGGCTTTGATCAGGAGTCGCGATAAACTCAGAACACTGCAACTGCTGAGCATGGAAAATATTGCATTACCCAAGACTGTATTTGCCCGCCATCCTGATGACATCGACCACGTAATCAAACAAGTTGGTGGCGCGCCTTTAATCATCAAATTAATTGAAGGTACTCAAGGTTTAGGCGTTGTATTGGCCGAAACAAAAAAAGCCGCTAAAAGTGTCATTGAAGCTTTCTACGGCATGAACGCCAACTTTCTGGTACAGGAATTTGTAAAAGAAGCCAAAGGCAGTGATATCAGAGCATTTGTAATTGGCGACAAAGTAGTAGCAGCCATGGTCAGACAAGGCAAGGAAGACGAGTTTCGCAGCAATTTACACAGAGGCGGTAGCAGCCGATTGGTTCACCTGAAACCCGAAGAAGAGGAAGTTGCCGTGCGTGCATCAAAAGCACTGGGTTTGAATATCTCAGGTGTCGATATGTTGCCAAGTGAAAGAGGTATGTTGGTGATCGAAGTCAATTCTTCGCCCGGCCTCGAAGGCATAGAAGCAGCTACCGGCAAAGACATTGCAGGTGAAATCATAGAGTTTATCGAAAAAGATAAAAGAAATAAAGGTCAACTAAGTTGACTATTTTTTCGCAACAGCTTCAAATCTTACAATAGTACTTTCCACCGGTTTAACCGTTTGCAAATATTCGAAAATTGCTTCCAGGTCGCGGGTTTCCATTCCTGCATACATGGTCCATGGCATCACAGTTTGAAACTCGCCTTTTGCCATATTCACTGAAGGTAATACATACCCTGAATCGGTGTATTGTTTAAATCGTCTTACAAATGCTTCTTTGGTCCAGTTGCCTAAACCAGTAGAGTGTGGTGTAATATTAGGAGAACGCACCACCATGCCATTGCCTAAATTAAATTCAAAACCACCGGCAAAATGTTCGCCTATCATTTTTCCTTTTTCCTGTTTGGTATGACACTCGATACAACCTGAAGCTGTGATCATGTATTTGCCATAAGCCACTACATCATCCGGTGAAGGACGCTTGTGCGACTCGCCTTTTGAAGGAATGGTATTGATGATAAAATTAAACGGAAAATCGGGTTCTGAATCCGGAATTTTATTCTCGATAGAAGGCAAGGTTCTCAGGTAAGCAATTACAGCATGTATGTCTTCCTCATCTAACTGCCCATAATATTTGTATGGCATGATTGGGAACAATGCTCTGTTATCTTTTGTAACACCACAGGTAATGGTTCTGAATATTTCACCATCTGTCCATTTACCTAAATTGAATGGCGTCACATTTCTTGAATAGTACTTACCGGGGAATCCGAATTTCTGATCGAAGAGCTCACCGCCACAACCGAGGTTATCGCCTGAAATAGGACCCGAGAACTTGGACCAGTCGCGGGTACTGTGACAGTCCATACATACCATCACGTGATTGGCGAGATACTCCCCTCGCTTTACCATTTCTGGTGTACTTTTAATTTTCAGGTCGGAAGGTTCTCCTACATTTGGCAAGGCTGTTTTCACATAAATCAGTAGGATGGTGATTCCTAGTACAACTACAATAAGGATAATCTTAATCCCTTTCATAAGTTTTGATTTCATAATGATGTATATTGGTTTATTTGGTTAGTTAAATCTCAGCAGTAAATCAGCCTATGTTTCTCCCGCAAAACCTGAAACAACCCATTAGGAGCCAGTTAATTATAGCAAACTTAAGAAAAAAATCCATTTAACAAACTTTTTTTTAACTGCCTCATAATCAAGTGGCGTTTTTTCTATACAGTTTTTCGAAATAAGTCTTAAAAAATTGTAATTTCGTCATCCGCAACATGATGAGTACAACCAACCTTGTAACCTGCCCCAACTGCAAACATTCCTTTAGCATAGAGAGTGCTTTGACAGCCGATATAGAAAAATCCATTTCAGAAAAACTTAAAAAAGAATTCAACGACAAATGGGTATCTGAGAAGAAAAAAGCTGATGAAAATATTCTGCAGCAAAAAGAACAGATGCAGATAGAGCGCAAAAAATTAATTGAAGAGCAAACTGCCGAACTCGATAAAAGAAAAAAAGAAGTAGAAGAACAATTGCGCACTAAACTCACAAAAGAGAATGAGGCCCAAATTGAATTTTACAAAAAACAGCAGGAAGAAAACGAAGAAAAAATTCGCAACCTAAAAAAGCTGGAGATTGAAAAACTCGAGATGCAACAGCGCATGAAAAATTTAGAAAGCGAACATGAATCGACCACTAAAAAACTGTTGCTTGAAAAAGAAATAGAACTGAAAGACAAATTAAATAAAGAAGCCGACCAAAAGAGTGAATTGAAACTGCGCGAATTTCAAAAACAAATTGAAGATCAAAACAAGTTGATTGAAGAAATGAAACGCAAAGCCGAACAAGGCAGCATGCAAATGCAGGGCGAGGTTCAGGAACTGGCGCTTGAAGAACTCTTAAACCAACTCTTCCCTTTTGACGACATCAGTGAAGTGGGCAAAGGTGTAAAAGGTGCTGACTTGATTCAGACCGTTAAAAATAATTTGGGACAACCCTGTGGCACCATTGTATGGGAAAGCAAACGCACCAAAGACTTTCAGCCGTTGTGGATTGAAAAATTCAAAGCTGATTTCAGACAAAGCGGAGGTGATATTGGTGTAATTGTTACACAGGCTATGCCCAAAGACATGGATAATTTTGGCATGAAAGAAGGCATTTACATCTGTAGATTTCAGGAAGCGCGAAGCCTTGCCATGGTACTGCGACAAACACTGATAAAAATAGGTGAAGTGAATGCATCGCAAGAAAACAAAGGTGAAAAAATGACCATGCTCTACAACTATCTTACCGGCAATGAATTCAGACATCAGATAGAAGCCATCTCAGAAGGATTCATGAGTTTGAAAAATGAGATTACCCGCGAAAGGGTGACCATGGAACGCATCTGGAAAGAACGCGAAAAACACATCGAAAAAGTATTGATGAATACTGTTGGCATGTACGGCAGCATCAAAGGAATTGCAGGCTCTGCCATTTCCGATATCAAAGCATTGGAACCCGGAGACAATCCATTGTTACCCTAACAAATGATTACTGCCATACCCTGTGATCAATTTCTGAAACTACCCTACCCCATTCTGGATGTAAGGTCGCAGGGAGAATATGATGGCGGCCATATCATCGCATCACACAACCTTCCTTTACTCAACAATGAAAATCGCCATCTGATTGGCATTTGCTATAAACAAAAAGGGAAAGAGGCTGCGATAGAAATGGGGTATGCATTAATCAATCCATTGCGCAGCGAAATATTACAACAGGCAGATGCACTGTCGAACAAACAACCTATAGGTATTTATTGCGCACGGGGTGGACTAAGAAGCAACAAGATGGCTGAGTTTCTTTTAGAAAAAGGCTATGAGGTGTATGTATTGAAAGGCGGCTACAAAGCTTACCGGAATCACATCTTAAACCACATTGCTTCATTTCAAAACATCATGATACTGGCTGGTAATACAGGTTGTGGCAAAACAGAGATATTGGAAGAGTTGCAACAAAAAGGGGAACAAGTTTTAGATCTTGAATCGCTGGCCAGGCATAAAGGCAGTGCGTTTGGCGCATTGGGACAGCAAACCCAACCCTGTACTGCACAATTTGCTAATCTCATTTATCAAGCCATAGCAAGTTATGACCCATCAAAGCGATTATGGGTTGAAAGCGAAAGCATCACCATTGGCAAGGTGGGTATACCCATAGAACTATGGCAAAACATGCAAACAGCGAATGGCATCGAAATTGCAATACCCCTGGAACAACGCATTCAACACATTGTGGCATCTTATGGCAAATTTGAAAGCACACTATTGAAACAAAGCATCATGAAACTAGAAAGAAGATTGGGAGGAAAAGACACCCGCGACCTGTGCGACATGGTGGATGAAAACAGACTGAGTGAAGCAGTAGAAAGACTTTTGAAATACTATGACAAAGCCTATAACAGTAGTAAATTTCAAAAAAATTGTCAGAATTATGTTAAATTTTCATTCGAAAAAATAGACCCCGTAGTGAATTCCCGATTATTATTACAACATTTGCAGTAAGCAACAGATATGAGAAAAACAGTATTTTTATTCAGCATGTTATTGGGCTTTTGTCTCAATACTTTTGCTCAGGAACCCATCATCAAAACATGGATAGTAGCCGATGCCAGAATGGCTTGTACGGTAGGCGATGCCGTAACTTCATGTTACAGAATCAAAGAACATGTAGACAGCAACTGGATTCAGTTTCCATGGACCATCGATGGCTTTTTACACGACAAGGGTACCGAATACATCATAGAAGTACAATTGGAAAAAATTCCTTTCACTGAAAAAAACGGACCTGAGTATACCTATACTTTAAAAAGAATTGTTTCGCAAAAAAACAATGTGCTCACAGACAAACGCCTGTTAGCCAACAACAAATTTCAACTGATCAATATTGAAGAATACGGCAAATTAAAACTGGCTATTAAATCAAAAGCATTTTTAAAATTCAATATTGATTCTAATATTATAGAGGGTTTCAGTGGTTGTAATAATTTAAAAGTATCCTGCAGTTTTGCAACAGCATTCCTACAGTTTGGACCAATGGTGGCCGACAAAACCACCTGTCCTAATGCAGAGATAGAATCTAAGATATTGGGTGGATTGGCCGGCAAGGCTTCGTTTTATGTGCGCAACAAAATGTTGTTCATGGTTTGCGAAAACTATGTAACCTTGCACCTAAGACCTGAAAGAAGTCTCGACTCAATTTTGAAAGTAATAGATGACGAAAACGCCCCTAAAAACGACATCAATTTTTCAAAAGCACCGGATGGCACCATTCTAGTAAATGCACCTATACAGGATGGCAAACTGAATTTAATTACGCCATGCAAAAAAACAACGGCACCTGAATCAACTAAAAAAGGTGCTGCTATAATCACCACATTTACACCACTTGAAAAGAATGCCATTTTTGTAAAGATGGTATTATCTAAAAAACCGCATCCAACCCCTAATATGTTTTACGCCACTATTTATTATAAAAACGGCATTAAAAAAGAGGTTGAAATTCGCGATGGCATCAACAATTAAACTCACTGAACATGTAAAAGGCGGAGGCTGTGGTTGTAAAATAGCCCCTGAAATACTGCATCAAATTGTTTCAACCTTGCCCAATGGCCTTAGTAAGGAATTACTGGTGAACCAAGGGAGCAAAGATGATGCAGCAGTTATCGCACTCAATGATTCTGAATGCCTCATCAGCACCACAGATTTTTTTCTGCCTGTTGTCGACAATCCATACGACTTTGGAAGAATAGCGGCAGCCAATGCGCTCAGCGATGTATATGCCATGGGTGGTCGTCCTATATTGGCCCTTGCAATACTCGGATGGCCGGTTGATCTATTACCCATAGAAGCAGCTAGTGAAGTGATGAAAGGCGCATCAGATATTTGCCGGCAAGCAGGTGTTTTTATAGCAGGCGGTCATAGCATCTCAACATCAGAACCTCTGTTTGGATTAAGTGTAAATGGCCTTGTTAATAAGGAGCACTTAAAAGAAAATCACACCTGCCAACCGGGTAATTATTTATACATTACAAAACCATTGGGAATAGGCTTACTGGCCAATGCCATGAAACACAAGGAACTATCGGAAGATGGCTATCAGCAACTCATACAGCACACCACTCAATTGAATACTTTAGGTGCTGAACTGGGCAAGCTATCGTGGATTACAGCCATGACCGATATAACAGGCTTTGGTTTATTGGGGCATCTTTCAGAAATGCTCGGAAAAGACAAAGGTGCCATTTTGTATAACGACAAAATACCTGTGATACCCGAAGCCCGTCAATTGGCTGAAAAATTCAAATACCCCAATATCACCACGAACAATTACAACTTTGTGAAGGACCGTTGTGAAGGACTGAATGGTTTGGAATTTCTATGGCTGTGCGACCCTCAAACCAGTGGTGGACTCATGTTTACCAGCACCTCAGAAATGGCCATGGACCACTGCATTTGCATAGGCAGAATTACTGATACCGGCATTATCAGCTTACAATAAAACGCTTATTTTAACTCCTCTAAAGTATTTTTCATCCGAAAATACTTTGAAACCTTACTTGTTTCAATCATCTTTGAAGCAATGAAATTTCGTTTAATCCATTTTTGCCTTTTAGGCAGTATTGTATTTGTCAATTGTAAACCATCAAAACAAGCAACTACAACAACCGAAAAAATTATTGAATCGCCTTACAGAGCTTCAGTAAAAAAAACAAATAACCTGATTCATACCAGCTTATTGCTCGAACCTGATTTTGCAAAAAAGGAATTATCCGGCAGAGCATTCGTTACCTTGGCCCCTCACTTCTACCCTACCGATTCATTGACATTAAATGCCAAATACATGCGCATAGAATCAGTGAGTTTATCAAAAACAGTTCTAGTGCAAGGTGAAAACAAACAAAGTCTTAATCAAGCGGATTACATCAAATTGGATTATACCTATGACTCCTTATTCCTGAGAATAAAACTCGACCGCACTTATACCAAGGATGAAAAATACACTGTATTCATTCAATACACTGCCCAGCCTGAAAAATGCAAAACTGAAGGCGGTACATCTATAAAAGATGATAAGGGCATGTACTTCATCAATGCTGATGGCAAAGACAAATTTAAGCCAACACAGATTTGGACACAGGGCGAAACCGAAGCGGCCAGCTGCTGGTTCCCTACCCTCGATGCACCGAATCAAAAAACAACTCAGGACCTCAGTGTAACTATACCGGATGAATACCAAACCATCTCTAACGGATTGCTCAAATCATCTACCAAAACAGGCAATAACAAACGCATAGATTTTTGGCAACAAACCAAACCACATTCACCTTATTTGTTTGCATTAGTTGTTGGAAAATTCAATGTAACAAAAGACAAATGGCGCGACAAAGAAGTGAACTATTATGTTGACTCAGCCTTTGCGCCTTATGCAAAGATGGTATTCGGCAATACGCCTGAAATGATTGAGTTTTACAGTCAGAAACTTGGTGTCAATTACCAGTGGGACAAGTACAGCCAGGTGGTGGTACACGACTTTGTGAGTGGTGCTATGGAAAACACCGGTTGCGTAGTTCACTATGATAAATTGCAACACAACTCACGCGAGCATCTCGACAATACTTATGAAGACATTATTGCACACGAATTATTTCACCATTGGTTTGGCGATTTAGTAACCTGCGAAAGCTGGAGCAATTTGCCATTGAATGAATCATTTGCTACCTATGGCGAATACCTGTGGAACGAATACAAATACGGCAGAGCAAAAGCCGATATGAAATTCGATGAATACAAACTACAGTATTTCAACGAATCGTATGACAAAGAAGTGAATTTGATCCGTTACCATTACGACAAAAAAGACGACATGTTCGATCGCCACAGTTATCAAAAAGGTGGTGCCATATTGCACATGCTCAGAAAATATATGGGCGATGAAGCGTTCTTCAAATCATTGAACCTGTACCTTACCCGCAATGCATTTAAAAATGCTGAGATACACGACTTGCGTATAATATGCGAAGAGGTAATTGGCGAAGACATGCACTGGTTTTTCGATCAATGGTTCATGGGTAGCGGACACCCCACCATTGAAGTAAAACACCAGCCTTACAATGGCAGCGGCAAGGCTTATGCCATCACTATTTTACAGACAGGCGATAAGTTATTCAAGCTCCCTGTTGATGTCGACTTTATTTCTTCAAAAGGCGTGGTGGAACGCCACCGTATTGTGATTGAAAAAGATTCACAGACTTTCGTATTCACCAATATCAATAAACCAGAAGCAGTAATTTTTGATGCAGAATACCAATTGCTGGCAAAAGTAACAGAAACCAAAAGCATGCAAGCCTGGGAAATGCAATTGAAAAAAAGCCGTTTGTATGCCCATAAAATAGATGCATTAAATGAACTGAGCAGTTTGCAAAAAGACAAAGCTCAGAAAATCATTTATTACAAATCATACCTCAACGACAGTTTCTGGCACATGCGCGAGATTGTTCTTCAAAATATGAATCACGAAGATTTGACTACTGAAGAATTAAAACCATATCTCAATACAATTGAAGAACTGGCCGATAAGGACCCTAAGTCGGATGTAAGAGCAGCGACTATTCCTTTTTTCAGCAAACAGAAAAACGAGGACCAGTTAGAAAAAATGCTCAATGATTCATCCTACCTTGTAGCGAGTGAAGCGCTTGAAGCATTGGGATCTTTGAACAGAAAAGCCGCCTATAGTTTTGCCAATAAAAACAGAGAAGAACAAAATGATTTGATGCAGAGACGCGTATTCCTGGCAATAGGCCAATACAGCGACAATGATGAAACAGATTTCTTCATTTCTCAAATTACAGATGGCAACGATCAAACATTCGACAATGCTAAATACGGTTTGTTTTATTTCACCACTTTTAATGACAGAACAAAGTTTGACAATGCTTTGTCTTCAATTGAAACCCTTACGGTGAATAAAGAAACAAAAGACCGTGGTGTAACAACACTGCGCGAAATGAAATCATTCCTTGAATCTCAAATCATGTTCCTGCAAATTGCTAAAATATACAACAAGGAATACAAAGGTTTATTTACAAAAATTGAAGCTGAACTAAAGGAACAAATTAAAAAAATAGACAAGGTATTGTTAAAATTCCCTGAGCCTGTAGAGAGCAAAAAATAAACAGTTTATCGATAATTTTTGATTCATTATTAATCATCAATCAATTTTGAAACCATGATACAGAACCACGAAATAGACTACCGCATTATAGGCGAAGAAATGCAATGTGTAGAAGTAGAACTCGACCCACAGGAAACTGCTATAGGTGAAAGCGGCAGCTTTATGATGATGGACCGCGAGATACAAATGGAAACCATATTTGGCGATGGCAGCACCAGCGGTGGCGGTGGATTTTTAGGCAAACTGATGTCGGCAGGTAAGCGACTGATTACAGGTGAAAGCCTGTTCATGACAGCCTTTACAAATATGGGCAACAGCAAAAAGAAAGTGACCTTTGCAGCACCCTATCCCGGCAAAATTATCGCCATGGATTTGTACCGTCACAACGGCAAAGTGATTTGCCAGAAAGATGCTTTTTTATGCGCTGCCAAAGGTGTTTCAGTAGGTATTGAATTTCAGCGCAAACTAGGTACCGGCTTATTTGGTGGCGAAGGTTTTATTATGCAAAAACTGGAAGGTGATGGCATGGCATTTGTTCATGCAGGCGGTCATGTATTGGAAAGAGAATTGCAAGTGGGTGAACTCATCAAAATAGACACCGGTTGTATTGTAGCTTTTACACAAACCGTGAATTACGATATTCAATTTGTAGGCGGCATTAAAAACACCATCTTCGGTGGCGAGGGTTTGTTTTTTGCAACACTCGAAGGACCGGGCAAAGTATGGATACAAAGCCTACCGATCAGCCGTTTGGCTTCGCGCATCATCAGCTATGGTGGTGTGGGTCGCAGAAAAGAAGAAGGCTCAATCCTGGGTGGATTAGGCAATCTGCTGGATGGTGACGGGATTTAAAAAATAATTGCATTTTGAATAAATTGGCTTAATTTTGATAAAAGGCCATGAAAATCAAAATCGTTTTAGTTGCATTTTCTTTCATACTTAGTTGCGGACAGCTTGCTGCTCATCACCGCGACTCATCAAAACATCTTTATACCAATACGATAGAGTTAGGTGGCACTTTAGTTAATCTATTCAATAAAGATGGCTTTAGGTTTACTTCCCCTACTACCAACTTTTACATATCATATACCCGACTATTAGATAGAAAACATAAGTGGTTCATCAAAGCAGATTACCATTCCTATGGCAGGTTTAATTTACATCAACTGCATTCATCTAAAAAAACAATAGGTGATGTTGTAAATAACAGATATCGCACAGGCAGAATTTCAATCGGCAAACTATTTGTTTACAAGCAATGGCTTCTTTCACCTTATATGAGTGTGGGTCAAAAGCGGGGTAGTTTTACGGTTTTAGAAAACGACTATCCTTATGAATCTCAATTTAGCAGATTAGACTATAAAACCAATGGCATTGGCATAGGTGGTTCTGTTAATTATGTGATAAAAAAACATTGGACAGTGGGGTTTGAAAGTCATGGGGATTATTTTTTTGAGAATAATCAATTGGATGAATACTTAAATACCCAATACAAGCCCAACCAATTCTCATTGACCTGCCATCTGAAAGCAGGTGTGTTATTTTAACAAGCGTTCTACTTGCGCTGCTTCCCAACCTATAATAGCCGTTTTTCGCACAGGGCCCCACATATAACCGCCAATGGCACCACTGGCTTGTATCACCCGGTGACAGGGAATAACAAATGCAATGGGATTACTGCCTATAGCTGTGCCTACAGCACGCGAAGCTTTAGGACTGTTAATTGTATCAGCTATCTGCCCATAAGTGGTCAATTGTCCTGTTGGTATTTTAAGCAACGCTTCCCATACCTTCAATTGAAAAGCAGTGCCTTTTAAATGCAATTTTATTTTGCCCGGCAATGCCTCTTTCACAGCAAATGCCTTTACTACTTCGTGGTGCAATGCAACAGACTGCTGAATAAAGTGTGCCTTGGGAAACTGGTTGAACAATCCATGACTCGCCTTCACCTCATCATCTGCAAACACCATGTAACAAATGCCCTTAGCTGTAGAGGCTACTAATAAGTGACCAAAAGGACTCTCATAAAAATAAAAATGAATGGTGAGGGCGGCCCCTTTGTCTTTATACTCACCGGGAGTCATGCCTTCAATATTCACAAATAAATCGTGCAGCCGACCGGTTCCCGAAAGACCTGTTTCCATAGCGGTATCAAACAAGTTCGCAGGTGTATGTCGCAGCAATTGTTTGGCATACTCAATGCTGGTGTATTGCAAAAATTTTTTAGGACTCACCCCTGCCCAATCGGCAAATAATTTCTGAAAGTGGGCAGCACTCAAATGCACCACCTCGGCCACTTCTTCTAAAGAAGGTTGCGCTTTGAAATGGGTTTGAATGTATTCAATGGCCTTTTCTATTCTTTGGTAATTCAGGGTATCCCGCTTGTCCATTTTTCTATGTACAAAAGTAACTGACTTATGGGCTACATAAAACCCGAAACCTGCGATAATTTTAGTAGACTCAAATTACAGATTTTGTCATTAATCAAATAGAATTGTATATTTCACCATCAATAGCACTTTTCCTCCTAGCATATTTAGGGGCTGGGGCTTAAAAAAATGTATAACCAATAAATGAGTACTTACTGCAAACAGCTATTTTTCTTTATTGTATTACTTATGGCGATAAGTTGCAAAGAAAAAGACCCTCAACCTGAAGATTTAGGTTTTATTAGTTTGGGCGAGGCAAAAGATTATTTATTGTTCAAACCAGGTACTTGGTGGGTGTATAAAAATAGTGTTACAAATGAATTAGATACAACGCTATTAGAATCATGTGGTGTAGATACAGCCTATGCTAAATCTAAAAAAAGAGTTTTTACTTATGAACGTGTTGGATACTATAAAAGAAGTTTAAGAGACAATGCTATTTATAGAACATTTTCCGGTAGCATGAATCCCGATGTTGTTAATTTTAATCCCGGATGGGTTTTGGAATGTATTAGAGAAAATGGATATAGAGAAAAATACTTCTCAGGATCTGGCGTGTCCTGCCATTTTTATTACCCCTTTGATAGAGGCGGTGCTGGCAATGGAGTTTATGAAACTACATTTAACAATAAGCAGGATTCTATTGTTGTTAGTGGAAAAACGTACTATGATATAGTTTCATTTAGCATATATCACGATGGCACTTTTCCCTATCCCAATATATATGTTGGGCCGCTTTGCAACAATATATATTATTGGGCCAAAGGGTATGGAATTATAAAAATTGAAATGCAGGGCTGGGATATAAATAATAATATTATAACGATGAATTGGGAATTAATAGATTACAAAATCATCAAATGAGTACTTCCATCAAACAGGTATTTTTCTTTATTGTATTGCTAATGGCGATAGATGCTTGCAAGGAAAAAGATTGCCATAAAGATGGCTCCTGTGCTGAAGACTACAGGCGCTTACGGCTAAGCGATGAGGCCCAAAGTTACCTATGGGCTGATACAGGAAGTTGGTGGATTTATAAGAATACAAAAACAGGAGAATTAGATACCCAAACTTTGGTTTACTTTAATTTTGATTCTACTATTTCTAAGGGTACTTATGACTATAGCAAACATATTACTTTGGAATATGATATACTAAAAAGAGAAATTTACAGCACCTATACCCAATGGCTTTATAAAGATGAAACAACTGGGTTTGAAGCAAATGGAACGCCTTTAGTTACATCAGCATTTGGGGTTAATAGGTACGTTTCAGGTGAAGGGATAATTTTAAACTTTTATATACCATTCAATCATCCCGGTAGTACATATTGCCAATATAAAGGCATTGATAGCACATTGATTATACAGGGTAAAACCTACCTGAATGTGGCAAGATTCTCAATAAATTTAGACCCATTTTGGAAAAATACTCCTCCTTATACTGGAAGTGTTTACTATTGGGCCAAGGATGTTGGTTTAGTAAAAAGAGTGGCTACTAGTAAGCCTGATGTTTGGGAATTAATAGACTATAAAATTGTAAAATGAGTAGGACTTCTCCTAAAATTTAACCAAAAAATCGATTTTATGTCCATTGTATTGCACTTTATGTCCAGTGTATTGCAGTTTGTGTCCATTGTATTGCATCTTATGTCCATTGTATTGCACCTTATGTCCAATTGACTGCACTTTATGTCCACTGTATTGCATCTTGTGTCCTTTATGTTGCAGTTCATGTCCAAAATAGTTGCTCAGTTACTCCAAAGAATATTTCATGTTAACGCTAGAAGATATCCATAGCGTTAGACTCCTGTTTCATTAGTACATATTGTTCCTGAAGTTTCTTCTTAAGATAAACAGGCCTTCGTTTTACTGTATTTTTTTTGCATTTTTGCTTAATAACTAATGTATAATGAAACCATCCAAGAATAAATACAACGACCTGCTCACCAACATTGGAGAAACTATTGAAACAGCCAGACAAAATGCTATTAAAGCGGTGAACACTGAATTAGTTAAAGCAAACTGGGAAATTGGCAGACACATCATCAAATTTGAACAACACGGACACGAACGAGCAGAGTACGGGAGCGAGCTATTGACTAAGCTTTCACGGGATTTAAAACTTCTTTATGGCAAAGGATTTGGCAGACGGAATGTGTTGGATATGCGTAGGTTTTATGTAGCTTATCCAATTTGGCAGACAGTGTCTGCCAAATTAAGTTGGAGTCATTTTGTTGTATTATTAGGCATTTCAGACGAAACGGCACGTAAGTTTTATGAAAAACAATCGATACAAGAAAACTGGTCAATACGCGAACTAGAAAGGCATATTGATTCTTCCTTATTTGAACGACTAGCATTAAGCAAGGACAAAAAGGGGGTTTTGAATTTATCTGTAAAAGGACACAATGCATCTACCCCAACAGATATAATAAAAGATCCATACGTATTGGACTTTTTAAGAATTCCAAAAAGCAATAAAGTTACCGAGAAACACCTTGAACAAAAAATTATAGATAATCTACAACTGTTTCTTTTAGAACTTGGCAAAGGTTTTACATTCGTTAGCAGGCAATATAAAATTTCACTCGGTAATAAGCACTTTTATATTGACCTTGTTTTTTATCACCGTATTTTAAAATGCTTTGTACTTATAGACCTCAAAACAAAACCTGTAAGACACAACGACATCGGACAAATGAATCTTTACTTAAATTATTTTAAGACTGAGGAGAGTGTAGAGAATGATAAAGAACCTATAGGCATTATACTATCAGCAGACAAAGATGAAGTACTGGTAGAATATGCCACTGGTGGAATTTCAAATAAAATATTCGTTTCAAAATATCAACTCTACTTACCAGACAAAAAACTATTACAGAAACAAATGAAAGAGATAATGAAAAAGGAATAATTAAATACCTATTACCTAACATGGGAATAATGCAAGAGATTCTTCTATAGGTTACTAGCAATTGTTTTCACCTGTAGAAAGTTGGCGCCTAGAGCTAAAAAACTATTGAACCGCAGCTTGCAACATCAGTTTCTCTTTTAGAAAAGGTGATGTGTAACTCTCCTTGCATTTAGCCAAATCTTCAGGTGTGCCTTCGAATACCAAATTGCCGCCAAGGTCGCCACCCTCAGGCCCTAGGTCTATTACCCAGTCGGCACTTTTTATAACATCGGTATTGTGTTCTATTACTATTACGGTATGTCCTTTTTCTATCAAGGCATTGAAACAAAACAACAGTTTTTTAATGTCCTGAAAATGCAAACCTGTTGTTGGTTCATCGAACACAAATACAGTATGGCTTTCTTTGCTATTGCCCTTGCCTAAAAATGTGGCCAACTTGATACGTTGTGCTTCACCACCACTTAATGTGTTACTGCTTTGGCCCAATGCCACATAACCCAGCCCTACTTTTTGTAGTGGTTCTATTTTATGGGCAATGGTAGGCGTTTCTTTAAAAAACTCCATGGCCTCGTCAACCGTTAATTCCAGTATATCGGCTATGTTCAATCCCTTGTAGCGGATGTCTAATATTTCTTCTTTAAAACGCTTGCCTTTGCAAAACTCACATGGCAAAATTAAATCGGCCATAAATTGCATTTCTATCGTTACATCGCCTTCGCCTTTGCAATGCTCGCAACGGCCACCATCCACATTGAAAGAAAAGTGCGAAGGTTTTAATTTGCCTGTTTTTGAAGCCGGTAATTCACTAAATAAATCTCTGATGCTGTCGTATGCTTTTAGGTAGGTAATAGGATTACTTCTGCTCGACTTACCAATGGGATTTTGATCCACCATTTCTATCTGTTTTACCAAATGCAAGTCGCCCTGTATTTTTTCATGCTTACCTGTTTTATAACCGCTGTAACTGCCTATGGCCTTTTGCAACGCAGGGTAGAAAATATTTTTTACCAAAGTTGTTTTACCACTGCCACTCACGCCTGTTACGCAGGTCATTACCTGCAGTGGAAATTTTACTTCAATATTTTTCAGATTATTTTCTCTTGCACCTGTTATCTGTATGCTGTTTTTCCAGTTGCGTCTTTTGGTCGGTATAGCAATGGATACTCTATTGCTCAGATACTTTCCGGTTATACTTTTTTCGTCCGTTAATATCTCATTGTAAGTGCCATTGAACACCAACTCGCCACCACCTGTTCCGGCACCCGGACCAATGTCTATCAGCTGATCAGCAGCCTTCATCATTTCATCCTCATGCTCTACTACAATTACTGTATTGCCAATTTGCTGCAGTGTTTTCAGTACGCCTATCAAACGTTTTGTATCACGCGGATGTAAGCCAATACTTGGCTCATCCAGAATATACATACTGCCTGTTAAACTACTACCCAGCGATGTGGCCAAATTGATACGCTGCGATTCGCCACCGCTCAGTGTATTGCTCAGTCTGTTCAGTCCCAAATAACCCAATCCTACGCGTTGCAAAAATTCTAATCTATTTTTTACTTCAATAAAAATACGACCTGCTATTTTCATATCCGTGTCGATCAATTGCACATTATTGAAATAGTAATACGCCTGGTCAACATTCATTAAAATAATTTCCTGTAAGGCTATGTGATGCGGTATGTTTTCAACTTCGCGTTGTGTTACCAATTTTACATAAGAGGCGTCTTTGCGCAAGCGTGTGCCTTTACAATCAGGGCAAACTGTTTTGCCTCTGTATCGGCTCAACATTACTCTGTACTGTATTTTGTATGACTGCTCTTCTAGGCTTTTAAAAAATTCATTTAGTCCGCCTACTTTGGCATTGCCCTGCCACAATAAATCTTTTTCTTTTTCATTCAAATCGAAGTAAGCCCTGTGAACAGGAAAATCAAAATGAATGGCTTTCTTCACAAAGTCTTCTCTCCATTCCGACATCACCTCCCCTTTCCACGGTTGCACACAACCTTCGTATACAGATAGGCTTTTATCAGGTATCACCAGGTCTTCATCTATACCAATTACTTGCCCATAACCTTCGCATGTTTTACAAGCACCTATGGGATTATTAAAACTCAAAAAATCTTGCGATGGTATTTCAAATGCAATACCATCTAATTCAAATTTATTTGAGAAATTGAGCATGTGCTCATTGATTTTAACATAGCAAGTGCCTTCGCCTTCCCAAAAAGCACTTTCCAATGAATCAGTAGCACGACTCATCAGCTCATCATCTTTTTCGGCAATTACCAAACGATCGATGAGTAAAAAACAATCTTTACCGGTCAATGCTTTAGGTTCTGTTTCTGCTATTTTCAATATTTGCCCATCCACATATAATCGCGCAAAACCCTGTTGCAAATATTTATCGAGTACTGCCTTTTCTTTTCCTTTAACAACTTTCAGTTTACCCAATATCAGAATATTGCTGTCAACTGCTTGTTGCATAATGATTTTAAGCACGTCTTCAACCGTATGTCGCTTTACTTCCATGCCACTTACCGGTGATATGGTTTTGCCGATACGGGCAAACAACAATTTCAGGTAATCGTATATTTCAGTACTGGTAGATACGGTACTGCGGGGATTGCGTGTATTTACTTTTTGTTCAATAGCAATGGCCGGTGCAAGACCCTCAATGAAATCCACTTCGGGTTTATTCATTCTGCCTAAAAACTGACGGGCATAGCTGCTCAAACTTTCAACATAGCGCCTTTGCCCTTCGGCAAATAACGTATCGAATACCAGGCTGCTTTTACCGCTGCCCGATACGCCTGTAACCACTGTAAAACTGCCTGAAGGAATCTCTACATGGATATTTTTTAAATTATGAACTCTTGCGCCTTTAATGACGATATTCTTATTCTTTGCCACAATAAATACTAACGTGCGAAATTACTCAAATGTTTTGAGCTTTTATTTTAAACTCTAAAAGATTTAGGAAGATAAATTGAGGTTGCTGTAAAAAGGCAAAGAGTACACATTATTATAAGCCTTTGATTAATTTGGCCTTATATTAACCATGGGGTTATAAGCCCTTAAGTATTGTTTAAAATGCTGTAAATACTTACCTTTGCACTACTTTTATAAATCATAGCAATGACCACCGAAACAAGTACATACGTACCTTACAAAGTTAAAGACATCACCCTTGCAGAATGGGGTAGAAAAGAAATCAGATTAGCTGAAGCAGAAATGCCGGGCTTAATGGCTCTTAGAGCTGAATACGGAGCGTCTAAGCCATTGGCAGGTGCGCGTATCGCTGGTTGCCTACACATGACCATTCAAACAGCTGTATTGATTGAAACACTGAAAGAACTGGGTGCTGAAGTAACCTGGTCGTCTTGTAACATATTCTCAACTCAGGATCACGCTGCTGCGGCTATAGCTGCTGCCGGTATTCCTGTATATGCCTGGAAAGGTATGACAGCTGAAGAGTTCGATTGGTGTATTGAACAAACCTTATTTTTTGGTGAAGACAAACAACCGTTGAACATGATTTTGGATGATGGTGGCGACTTAACCAATATGGTATTCGACAACTATCCTGAATTGGCTGCAGGTATTAAAGGTTTGAGCGAAGAAACCACTACAGGTGTTCACCGCTTATATGAAAGAATGAAAAAAGGCACATTATTGATGCCGGCTATCAACGTAAACGATAGCGTAACAAAATCTAAATTTGATAACAAATACGGTTGCAAAGAAAGTTTGGTAGATGCCATTCGCAGAGCAACTGATATTATGATGGCCGGTAAAGTGGCTGTTGTAGCGGGTTACGGTGATGTTGGAAAAGGTTCAGCTGAATCTTTAAGAGGTGCAGGTTGCAGAGTATTGGTAACTGAAATCGATCCTATATGTGCTTTACAAGCAGCAATGGACGGATTTGAAGTAGTGCCAATGGATGAGGCTGTGAAACGCGCGAATATATTTGTAACTGCTACAGGTAACGTTAAAATCATTAAAGACAGACATTTCAAAGCCATGCGCGATAAATCTATCGTTTGTAACATTGGTCACTTCGACAATGAAATAGACATGGAATGGTTGAACAACAATCACGGCAAAGACATGTATACCATTAAACCACAGGTTGATGTTTACAATGTAGAAGGCAAAGAAATCATTGTATTGGCTGAAGGCCGTTTGGTGAATTTAGGTTGTGCTATGGGTCACCCATCATTTGTAATGAGTAACTCATTCAGCAATCAAACACTGGCACAATTGGAATTGTGGGCCAATGCTCAGAACTACAAAAATGAAGTGTATGTATTGCCTAAACACTTAGATGAGAAAGTAGCGTCATTGCACTTAGCGCATATCGGTGCTAAACTTGAAAAACTGGATGCAGAACAAGCTGATTACATCGGTGTAGCTGTTGAAGGTCCATTCAAGAAAGATACTTATAGATACTAGTTAATTGTTACTGGTTACTGGTTATTAGTTAATGGTTATTAGTTACTGCTGCAAGTCCAGATATTTCGGGATTAGTTGCTTTAAGTCCCGACCCTTCGGGATTTGCTAAGAACCGGTATCGTTAAATAATATTAAAAAATTGAAAGTTAAAAACCTCCTATTTGCCCTTATTCTTCTGCCCTTGCTGGCAATGAATAACAAGAAGCAGGAGGTTTTTTTTATGCCTGAGTTTTCTGCTGTTCAGTGGGACTCAAGCAAGGCAGATTCACTCATCAAGTTTGCTAAGCAGTATTTAAAAAAGCCTTATTGCTATGGCAGCAAAATTCCGAAATGTTTCGACTGCAGTGGATTTGTGATGCATTGCTTCAATAAATTCGGCAAGGAACTCCCCCATTCATCTCAGAGCATTGCTTTTTTAGGAAAATTTGTGAGTTATGGTCATGCGCGAAGGGGTGATTTAATCTTTTTTACCGGTCGCAACAGTGCCTCAGAAACTGTTGGCCATGTTGGGATTGTTACTTCAATAGAGAATGGCACCATCAACTTCATCCACGCATCTGTTCAATCAGGTGTGGTTATTTCAAATGATGCAGAAGCGTATTATAAAAGTCGCTTCATGTTTATTAAGCGCATTAAATACTGATTAAAAAATCAGATTGCTTTTGAATAGTTTCACAGCTATTGCAATCAATATTACACCAAAGAATTTTCTTATTACCAGCAAACCGCCTTCACCCAGAATGCTTTCAATTCTATTGATGGATTTGAGTACCACATATATGAAAAGTAGGTTTACAAGTATACCGACATAGATATTGATGGCGCTGTAATCAGCCTTTAAAGACATAATGGTGGTAAGGGTTCCGCTACCGGCTATCATAGGGAATGCAATGGGAACAATGCTGCCTGTTTTGGCGTTAGGGTCTGTTTTAAAAAAATCGCGGCCCAGTATCATTTCCAAACCAATGATAAAGATAACGATAGAACCGGCCAGGGCAAATGAATGAATGTCTATGCCTAGCAAGTTCAGGAATTGTTCACCTACAAAAAAGAAAACGGTCATCAGTAATCCGGCTACAAGTGTTGCCAATCCTGATTGAATAGAACCTATTTTATTTTTCATAGATACCAGCACAGGTACTGAACCTATGATATCAATGACTGCAAACAGTGTAAATGTAACGGTGAGGGATTGTTTAAAATCAAACATGGATCAAATGTAATAAAAAGCCCTGCACAAATAAATATGCAGGGCCTTTTAAAACTTAATAAATGAATATAAATTAACCTTTCTTTGCTTTTAATGCGATTATTACTTTAAACTCATCTTTGATTGCTTTGTCTTTCAATTTAGCTTTCAAAGAAGGGAATGCAGTAGTTGAACCGTAAGTAATTCCCCAGTCTAAGCGATTGATAGCAACTGAACCAGAAGCTTCAACTGCATCACCGTTAATGGCAACTTTAGCAGGGAATGTAATATTTTTTGATTGACCTTTTAAAGTCAAGTTACCTGAAATACTGTGTGTATTACCGGCAGTATCGTTAGCGATAGCCGAAACACTTGTAATTTCAAATTTACCTGTTGGGTAGATTTTAGTATTGAAAAAATCTGTATCATTCAAGTGACCTACAAGGTAACCGTTTTTAGTAGCATCTGTTAAATCAAGGTCTTTAATAGAGGTCATTTCGATTGTGAAATTACCTGCAGTGATATTACCTTCTTTAACTGTAAGTGAACCTTCGCTGATGTTGATGGTACCGTTGTGACCACCTGACAATGAAGCGCCTTCCCAATTAAGTGTTGAACCTGTTACGTCTACTAAATATTTAGCTCCTGTAGAATCTGTTGCTACTGCTTGTGTATCTGTAGCCTGAGTTGCTGATGGATTATTGCACGCAGCAAAAAGGGCAGCAATAGAAATTGAATAAATTAATTTTTTCATGGATGCAAAGTTGCACACCAATAGTTGTTACAACAAATATCTATTCCCTATCCAGATATAGCGTTTATTTATAAACTCTGAATTTGTGAAGCTAGCATTTCCTGAAGGGTTACCACCACTCACATGCAGGTCGCTGAAAGCCGCGTGTTGATTCACAAAAGCAGCACCTGTAAAGTTGAAAGAAACCGGTGTAAAGGCTGCATTCATTTCATTTTCGATGATGGCCATACGCTCAGGTTCAACTGCAAAAGCCAGACAGGTAATAGCGCCATTGGCTTCGGCAGATGCTTTGGCTAATTTCACTGACTCGTCTTTGCTTTCAGTTTTAACGATGCAAATCAATGGTCCGAAATATTCTTTCAGGTAAATCTCTTTTTCGTTGGAATCAACTGTAAGGATATTGACAGATTTAATTCTGGCATCTGCAAATTCAGTATTATCCACTTTAAGATCTGACAGGCTCAGTTTATCTGCAAACTGTTGTTTGATATCTTCGATGCGTTTGATGGTGGCATCGTTCTGTATAGCACCCAGAGTAGGTGCCGCAGCTTTAGGGTTGGTGAGCAATCCATTAACGGCTTCAACAATCTTTGTTTTGGTTTCTTCAAAAGACAATGGACCGTTTTCAGTCGTAATACCTTCTTTAGGAATGTAAATATTCTGAGGAGCGGTACACATCTGTCCGCTGTATAAAGAAGCAGAGAACGCGATGTTCTGAGCTACTGCATCAATGTTTTTTACACTTTCCAAAATCACAGAGTTAATCCCTGATTTTTCTGTAAAGCATATTTTATTTAAACCTTCAACGTAATCGCCCATCATGTTGCCACCGGTGTAGTCAATCATTTTAACATCGGGATGTTCAGCTAATTGTTTAGTGATTGGTTTTGCAGATGAATCGATGGCCAGTTGAATGATATCAGCCGGTAAATTATTTTTTACAAATTCGTTGCGCAGTTCATCTATAAAAATGGCAATAGGGTATACGGCCTTTGGATGCGGTTTAATGATAACAGAGTTACCTGTAATCAAACTGGCGTACACACCCGGCACGGTATTCCAAGTAGGGAAAGTAGAGCAACCTATTGCTAAGCTGATACCACGTGGAATTGGTTTGAAAGTTTTGTGAAGGGTAAGATCGAATTTACCCATGTTTTTGGTCCAGTCGACTTCAGCAGGAAAATAGCTGAGTTGTTCGAAGGCCATTGCGATAACTTCAAGGGCACGGTCGCAGGCATGTGGGCCTGAAGCCTGGAAGCTCATTAAGAAACTTTGACCGGTTGTATGCATGGTGGCATAAGCCAGTTCAAAGAAACGTTCTTTAACATTATTCAAAGAGTTGATTAAAATATCGGCTCTTTGTTGGAGAGGAATTGATCTCCATGAATTGAAAGCAGAGAGTGAATTAGAGATAAGGGTATCAACAGGGTAATTGGCATATTTAACACCGATACCTGTTTGCATATAGGGAGATACTTCTTCACCTGAGTATTCTATAGCAGAATCACCGGCAAAGGAATAATTTGTATTGAGACGATTTTGAAAAGCGGCAAGACCTTGGGCTTGCAGATTTTCATCATAAGATTTAGGATTTTCCGCGAAGAAAGAGTAGTATTTTCTTTCGCTGTTTCTTTTGATTAACTCGGATAATATCATAGGGGCAAAACTAAAGAATTTAGACATAAAAAAAGCCCCGAAGTTCGGGGCTTTTATAAATAAATTTGGCAACGACATACTTTCCCAGTTTTAACACAAGTATCATCTGCGCTAAGGGG
>JAZKEQ010000044.1:0-28468 GCA_040386935.1 Bacteroidota bacterium
ATCACTCGATGCGATTTAAATATTTTACCCTCATATTGCTGTTTACATGCAGTGCATTCGTAAAGGCGCAGACGGATACTATTGGTTATATCGAATCTCCGCTTCAACAGCAGAATATTGATACTGACGATAATATTAAGACGAAACTAGGCGTGAAGTTTACTCTAGGTGGTCATACTTTCAGAGGCAGCGCTTTTGATAACGCCCACCCATTATTTGGTTTTGGTGCCGGTATGTATAATATTATTGACCTGAATAAGAAAAAATCTCTGAAGTTACAATGGGAACTGAACCTCACCTTTAAAGGTAGTAAATTTGCTAAACCCAACGATACCTCTTTCAGTAAAATCTCTTTGTCGTATTTTGAGTTACCGGTGTATTTGAGCATTAAGTTGAGTAAAAATAAATTACCGGCTCATTTGATTGTTGGCGCACAGCTGGGCTATTTATTTAAAAGCAGTATAACTCAGGGTTTCGGGCAATATGGTGAAGTGAAATTAAACGGTTTGCCATTTAAAAGCTTTGATTTCAGTCCGGCAATCGGATTCAGAAAAGAATTGGGAAGCGGTATTTCTATGCAGTTTACAACCAAATACGGTATGGTCAATATCTATACAGATAAATTCGATCCTACTGTAGATGAACGTTATAAAGGGATATATCCGGTATTTAAAAACGGAACTCACGATGTTCACAATCTTAGCTTCGAGCTGGCCTTTCTGTTTTAATCATAATTATTTGATATGTTTGTAAGGCATTATGTCTTACAAAGCTACTTTAATTGCATTTTTGCTATTAATCTCTTCAGCTCTATTTGGGAATGATGGGTCTTATTATATGTCGGGCAATCATTTGATTCCAATGATAGAATCAGGAATTGATGTCAGAAAAGAAATTCTCACCATTAAAAGAGTGAATGAAGATTATTTGCAGGTGAATGTTTACTATGAGTTTTTTAATCCTGGCGAAGCAAAAGTACTGGATGTTGGTTTCGAGGCTCATTCACCCTCAGGTGATGTAGATATTAGACCTTTGAAAGGTGGACATCCTTATATGAGTGATTTTAATGTCGCAATGAATGGCAATAATCTTCAATATGCAATAGCCATTGTCAATGATAGTATGTATTACAAAAATGGCAAGTTTATAAAATTAACGGAACAAGAAGTTCAAAATGAAATAAGGGGCGAAATGATGGCCGACTTTTTTTATGCCTATCATTTCAAAGCTAATTTTAAAAAAGGCTTAAATACCATTGCACATTCTTACCGATTCAAATTGTCTAGTTCAATTGATTTGGAATATGATTTTAATTACATCCTTACAACAGCCAACAGGTGGGGGAACGGAAAGATAGAAGACTTCAGTCTTGCAATTGATATGGGCGAGTTTCAAAAGTTTGGAATACAACAATCATTTTTTAAAAATGCGAATGAGTGGTTGATCAATGGAATAGGCTCAACTTCCAAAAGTAAAACAACCGAAAGGGTTGAAACACAAGATTCTGCAACAGTATTCAATATTCAAAACGGGGCAATCATTTTTAATAAGCTCAATTTTAAACCCAAAGGCGAAATTTTCCTGTATTCAGAACGACACTATTTGGTGTATAACGATACCTTCAATGCCGCTAACGATTTACTGCCAAATGAGATATTTTATTGGACACCGATAGTTAAAGACGAATTTTCAATGAAAGTATTGCGCAATCTGCCTTATGCGCGAAGAGGGTATGTGTTCAATAGTGCAGAACTTAATGCCTATTTCAGAAAGATGGATTGGTATACCCCTAATCCTATGTATACTGCTGAGTTATCGAGTCTCACACCGCTTGAACAGAAATGGTTACTGGTAATAAAGAAAGTGGATTAAGCAGGTTTATTTTACAGATATTTGGTGTTACTTTTGCACCGTGAATTTTAACCGCAAACAATTGAGCAATGATGAATTGCTGACTATTTATAAGAATCTTTTATACCCTCGCATTATTGAGGAAAAAATGCTGATTTTATTGCGTCAGGGAAAAATCGGCAAATGGTTCAGTGGTATTGGACAAGAGGCCATCTCAGTAGGCATTACCATGGCATTGCAAAACGATGAATATTTATTGCCTTTGCACCGCAATTTGGGTGTATTTACAACGCGCAAAGTGCCTTTCAGAAAATTATTTGCCCAGTGGCAGGGAAAGAAAAGCGGTTTCACAAAAGGTCGCGACAGAAGTTTTCACTTTGGCACCAACGAGTACCACATTGTTGGTATGATTTCACATTTAGGTGCTATGTTGGGTGTAGCCAATGGTATTTCACTGGCCCATTTATTGAATAAAGAACAGAAATGCAGTGTAGTATTCAGTGGAGATGGTGGTACAAGTGAAGGTGACTTTCACGAAGCACTTAATGTGGCCGCAGTTTGGAATTTGCCGGTTATATTTTTAATTGAAAATAACGGCTACGGTCTAAGTACCCCCAGCAATGAACAGTTTCGCTGCAAACAGTTTATCGATAAAGGCATAGGCTATGGCATGGAAGCCTATCAGGTGGATGGCAATAATATTTTGGAGGTATTTCACAAAGCAACAGAATTAACAGAAAGCATTCGCAAAACTCCTAGACCTGTTATATTGGAGTGCATGACTTTCAGAATGCGCGGTCACGAAGAAGCCAGTGGTACCAAATATGTACCCCAGCATTTATTTGATGAGTGGAAAGAAAAAGATCCGATTGATAATTTTCAGCAATTCCTTGTAAAAGAAGGTCTGTTGAATGACGATAATATCCAATCCATTTATGATGAATTGAAAATGGGTATGGATGATGATTTAGCCGCAGTATTTGCAGAACCTGAAGTTGTAGCTGATTTGGAAGAAGAAATGGCTGATGTTTACATGCCTTATACGCAAGAAATCATAGCACCGGCAAGTAGTAATATTAGCGATAAACGTCTTGTTGATGCCATATCTGACGGGCTGAAGCAATCAATGGAACGCCATAGCAATACAGTAGTGATGGGGCAAGATGTCGCTGAATATGGAGGTGTATTTAAAATCACAGATAATTTTTATAAACTGTTTGGTAAAGAGCGCGTGCGAAACACACCGATTACCGAATCATCTATATTGGGTGCTGGATATGGTTTGGCCATTAAGCAGTACAAAGCCATTGTCGAAATGCAGTTTGCCGATTTTGTGACCTGCGGTTTCAATCAAATTGTCAATAACTTAGCAAAGAGCCATTACCGCTGGGCCCAACCGGCTGATGTGGTAGTGCGTATGCCTACAGGTGCCGGTGTTGGTGCCGGTCCATTCCACAGTCAAAGTAATGAAGCATGGTTCTTTCATGTAGCAGGTTTAAAAATTATTTACCCTAGCAATCCTTATGATGCCAAAGGTTTATTGTGTGCCGCCATTAACGACCCTAATCCGGTATTGTTTTTTGAACACAAGGCCCTTTACAGAAGTATTGAAGGACAAGTGCCTGATGATTATTACACATTGGAAATAGGGAAAGCCCTAAGTGTTAGAGAAGGAAATGACCTCACCGTTATTACCTATGGTTGGGGCGTGCAATGGGCCATTGATGCATGTGAAACTTTAAATATTCAGGCAGAGATTGTGGATTTAAGAACCTTGTTGCCTTGGGATAAAGAAGCAGTAAAAGCCGCAGTTGAAAAAACAGGAAAAGTATTGGTGTTGCATGAAGATACCATTACAGGTGGTATTGGTGCTGAAATAGCGGCATGGATCAGTGAACACTGTTTTACATCGCTAGATGCACCTGTTAAACGCATAGGCAGTTTAGACACACCGGTACCATTGGCTAAAGATCTTGAAGATAAATTTTTGGCGAAGTACAGACTGAATGATGCATTGAAGGAGTTGTTAGAATTCTAATACAACAATCCAAACATCCACAAAGGAATCTTATGGCCATTGCCGTATTCTACATCATCTGAGGCGATATAACTGTTTTTTACAGACTTTATCTGGTTGAAAGTTTTATTTTTGCCACCTACTTCAATGGTGTAAGTGCCATCTATCAAAAAATCACCTTCTTTAGGGTAGGTAATGGTGTGTTTTGCCTGAACCTGATTGATAAAAAAAGTTTCACGCATATTGCCTATTTCAATGTTCTTATTAACTAGTGCGTAGGCAAAGTTGGTATTGCCCAAGTATATTTTTTCAGGTTTTGTTAAGTAACCATCGCTTTTGCTACCTGTTTTCAAAAGACTGAAAATTTTTGCTCGTTCAAGCATATTTAAAAATGCCAACACACTTGTGCGCGATGACTCAATTTGCGCTGCCAGTGTAGTAATATTGGCTTTATATGGGGCGTTTTGTGCGAGGATATACACCAGTTTTTTCAGTTTAATAATGGATGAATAATCCAGTTGATGTACAGCCATTAAATCTACTTCTAGTGAAAGGTTAATCGTGTTGTTCAATTTTTGAAGATAGCTGTTCTTGTTTTCTTTGTAAAAGGGAAAATAGCCATATTCTATATAATTTGGGAACTCTGCCAGTGGCTTTATTTTGCTGCATACTTCATGGCTGATATCGACATGTCTTTTTAAAACGTCATCCAGCGAATAGACAGGAAACTCAATGCCTTTTTCAAATACCAGAAATTCGCGGAAGGAAAGTCCTTCGAGTTCATAATTCACTGCCCTTCTGCTCAGGTCAGCTTCCGATTTATATATTTCAAGTATAGACGAACCAGTGAAAACAATATAAAGTTCATCGTAAATATCATAGATATTTTTAAGTTCGAGGCTCCAATGGGGGTATTTGTGTACTTCATCAATAAATAAGTACTTACCACCTTTATTGACAAATTGTTCAACAAATTCTGATAGTGAATTTTGGATAAAATAAATATTGTCAAGGCTGATGTATAAACAATTATTGTCTTTGTAGTGATTTAATTTGATGTGTTGCAAGAGGAGGGTGGTCTTTCCGCAACCTCTGGCGCCTGTAATCGAGATCATTCTATCGCTCCAATCGATATCATGAAGCAAGTAGCGGATAATATCAGTACTCGTTTTCCTGAGTTTGGTTTGATAGGTTGTGTATAGCGTTTCCATCTTATTACAAAAATATAACGTTTTATATAAAAAACAAAAAATAATTAAAACGTTCTTTGTGAAAAACAATAAAATGATATATTGTTATATTTATAAGACATTTTATGCAAATTTTTAAAATGTTTCATACCTGTCAATAAATTAATTTATAAAACCCCCTAACTATTTGCATTTTTGCAGTGACTGAAAATGGAAGTTCAATCATTAAAGCATAACTGGCGCCAATTGGCGAGAGCCATTTCTCTGGTTGAGAATAATCATCCGGATGGAATAAACTTGTTGCGCGCTTTGCCTTTTGATAGTGATGTCCCTGTTTTAGGAATAACAGGTCCGCCCGGTGCCGGTAAAAGCAGTTTGGTGAATGCCCTGATCAATGAGGCGCTGAGCCATCAGTTAAAAGTAGGTGTGCTTGCAGTAGATCCAACTTCACCATTCAATTACGGCTCATTATTGGGCGACCGAGTGCGCATGTCCGAACATTTCAATCACAGCGATGTATACATACGCTCTATTGCTACAAGAGGTAGTTTAGGCGGTTTGTCTGCTAAAATTTATGAAATAACAGATGTAATGCGACATGCGGGTTTCGACTTGATTATTATTGAAACAGTAGGGGTTGGTCAGAGTGAAGTAGAAATTGCGGGTTTGGCTGATACAACAGCAGTGGTACTGGTGCCCGAAGCCGGTGATGAAGTACAAACCCTAAAGAGCGGTATCATGGAGATAGCCGATATTTTTATTGTCAATAAGAGCGACCGTGAAGGGGCTGATACATTTGTTAAAAATCTGAAAGCACTGATTCACCAACGGCCTACAGGTGGTTGGGAAGTACCTGTCATTAAAACAATCGCAACCAATCAAACGGGAGTAGCAGGCTTTTGGAAAGCCATACAACAACACAATCAACAAACTGCGGACAAAGAACACCGATATCAATTGCAATGTGACAAAGCCTGGCATTTGATTCAAAATGAAAAAATGAAATCAGTTGACAGACAGCAATTGTTGGCTGATTTGAAAGATAAAGCAAACAAAAAAGGGTTTAATCTGTATCAATACATACAATTATATTTAGCCGATTAATGATTACTATTCTGAGCGGATCGCCTCGAAAAAACAGCAATACCATGCGCGTGGCAAAAGCCATGAAAATCGCAATAACAGCCGAAGACCATACACAAACAGTGAAAATTGTAGACTTCAATGGCTTTGATATCCCTTCTGCCAATCAGGGCATTATGAAGATGGAACACCTCACTCCATGGCAGACAGAATTATACGAATCAATGCGCGATGCCAGTATGATATTCGTTTTAACGCCTGAGTACAATTGGTTCCCAAGTGCCGAAATTATTCAAACCATCCATGCATTGGGAGGCTCCAGTTATTCAGCGGCATGGCAGAATAAGGTATTTGCAACAGCCGGTGTTTCAAATGGCAGGGGAGGTCGCATGCCCGCAGTACAACTCACTTATGCCATCAATAAACTCATCAATGTTTTTGATTTCGAAAGCGTTGTAAGCGCCAAAATATTTGAATCGCAATTTACACCAACAGTGCTGGACGAAGAAGGAATTTCGCTTGGAAATGCAGATTATGATAAAGGGCTCATGGCCTTTGTTTCCTACAATCTTCGCCTGAATAAGCGCATGAGTGAATGATTCGGAAAGAATACTTCCAAATACTATAACTGTCATTTCAAAAAAAAGTCTAAATTTGCACAAAATTTATGAAAAATAATAAAGCCAACGAGCTGGTAAAAAAAATAGTTAAAGAGATTGAAGACAACAGTGTTAGACCTGATGTATTAATTCCCATGCTCAAAGAATTGCGCGAATTGGCTAAAGTTGAAGAAGATCCTTTGCTGACCCGTTCTATCCGTTTAGTATACGAACATTTGGAAGCTAACAATGGTTGGGAGTTTCAAACACTTGAAGACAGTGAAGAAGTTGAAGAAAATTTGAGCTACCTGATTTCGCTATATGAAAAAAGCGAAAATAAATACAACCGCGATGAGATTCGTGAAATCGCGAACAACATGACTACTTCATAATTCTTGAAAAAAAGAATTTTAAATATTGTCAACGGACTGATTTTACTGCTGGTTGTACTCTACAGTATGCCCGTTCAGTATTTTCACCACTGCGACAGGTTTAAAGCCCATAGTGATCTAGTTAGTGTTGAAGAAGCACACAAAGATTGCTACTTGTGCGATATCAAACTCACTCCCTTTTTACAAGTATCTACTTTTCAATTGCAATGGTTAGTGCTTGGTTTTGCCATTGTTTTTTCCTTTTATCTCTTATCAAGTCAACAATCTTTTATACAAATAAAAAATAATAAGGGTCCACCTGCTTTTAATTTTTAATTAAAGCCCTTTATTATTTATTTACCCGACATGCTGCCGGTCAGCTGTCTTTAATTTATTTGTTTTGAAAAAGATTTTAATCATCGTTTCTTTATTTTTTTCGCTATCGCTTTTAAGTCAAAAAAGCGAGTGTCCTTTTACGGTCAAAGGTGTCATCATCGACAGTAGCACCCATCAGCCGCTGGAACTCACCAATATCAGTGTTTCAGGATTACGCAACAAAGGAACAGCAGCCAATGCAAAAGGGGAGTTCACCCTCGAAAATATTTGCAGCGGTCCGTTGGAATTGCACATCAGTCATTTGCAGTGCGAGCATATCCACATAAATTTATTTCTAACGCGTGATACTTTCTTAACCATTTATTTGCATCATATCGAGCATGAAATGGCCGGTGCTAAAGTAATTGGCATTGGCAACAAGGATGAAAGTTTAAGCAAATTATCTGTCAAACAATTAGAGCTTTCAAAAGGACAATCCATCGCTGAATTAATGCAAAATATCGGTGGTGTAACATTGCTTAAAACCGGTAATACTGTAGCGAAGCCCATTGTTAACGGATTGCACGGCAACCGTGTCATTATATTGAATAACGGCATCCGTCAGGAGGGTCAAAATTGGGGCATGGAGCACGCCCCCGAAATAGATGCGTTTATTGCCAGCGAAGTCATTTTATTAAAAGGTACTGAAGCCTTGCGTTACGCAGCAGATGGTGTTGGTGGTATTTTAATGGTGCGTCCGGTGTCGGTATTTCGAGAAAAAGCTCATGTTCTGAAAGGGGAGTTCAATACCGGAGGAAATACCAATGGACGCTCGGGTTATTTGTCACTGGTATTGGGCAGCAAGTTGTCTGATAAACTGCCATTGTACTGGCGTGTGCAAGGCACTTTAAAGCAAGGTGGCAACATTAAAACACCCGGTTATTTTGTGGCCAATACCGGTGTTACAGAAATGAATTATTCCGGTGTGTTGGGGTATCAATTCAAGCGATTAAAACTGGAGTTGTTTCACAGTACATTCTATAATAAAATTGGCATTTATAAAGGGTCGCATACCGGCAATCTAAATGATTTACAAAAGGCGATTAATTCAGATACACCATCTGTTAACCAGGGTTTTACTTATGCAATCGACAGACCCTATCAACAGGTTTACCATAGACTTTCAAAATTTTCTGCTGACTGGCAATTGTCAGCTAAAAGTAAATTGCAATTCTCGTTGGCATATCAACAGAATCACCGACAAGAGTATGACAGAGTAAGAACAACTGCACAATTTCAAGGCCCTGATTTTGACTATTACATCAATACCTGGTTGGGCGACTTAGCATTGATTAAAAATGATTTTCATAGCTATAATTTTACAGCAGGTATCAACACGACTTATCAAACCAATAGTTATACCGGTCGTTTTTTTGTGCCGGGATTTTACAACAAAGGCTTAGGCGCATTCTTTATTGCCGACAGACAATTCGGTAAAATAAAAACGGATGCGGCACTTCGTTATGATTACAAAGACTTGAGGGCTTATTTGTGGAATGGACCAAAGCTCAATGTTCAGTACCTTGAATTTGCAAACTTTACTTATGCGTTTCAAGTCGGCTATCAACATAATAAGCAGTTGCAGATTAATGCCATCGTATCGAGTGCATGGCGCCCACCTGCACCAAATGAGCTATACAGCAATGGGCTTCATCAGGGACTGGCCAGTATAGAGGTGGGTGACTCAACCATGGTACCTGAACGCTCTTTTCACCAAGGCATCAATGTAAAATTCAACAATAAGCAATGGACATTTGAGTCGGAAGTATTTTTTAAATACATCAAAGGGTATATCAATTTACAACCGGCATTACCGGCAAGAATTACCATCAGAGGGGCATTTCCTGTATTCAATTACGTGCAACAGGATGTTACCCTTACAGGATTGAATGCTTTTATAAAAAGAGAATTTGTCAAACAGTATTTCATTAAACTGAATGGACAAGTATTGATGGGGCAAAATATGGCAAACAGCCAGCCATTGAGTCAACTGCCTCCATTTAGCGGCAAATTAACTGCCGGTAAAGAATACAAAAAGCTGATGGTTCAGATGTGGTATCAGGCCACAGCACAACAATTCAGATATTCAGAAGGCAGTGATTATGCAGCGCCACCAAAAGGATATGCCTTGTTTGGATTAGATATCACCTATGAATTAAAGATTAAAAATCAACCGCTGCGTTTGAGCTACAGCATTAATAATCTACTGAACACCCGCTACCGCGACTATATGAACAGATTTCGGTATTTCACCGATGAACAGGGATTTGGCATGACCCTAAAATTAACCATGCCTTTAACAATTACAAAATCATAATCAATCACCAATTATATGAAACAAACTTTAATAGCTTCTCTCGTGTTAATTTATACTGTGTTTTTAATCACAGGTTGTAAAGACAATCCACCATCGCCATCAAATCCGCCCACCAATGAAACAGAATTAATTACTACATTTAAATTGATATTTACAGATACGGCCAACAGCAGGGTATATATAGCTTATATGTTTGATGCTGATGGTTTAGGGCCTGATAATCCAAGTATCTTTGATAGCATTACTTTGGATACAGGACGAGTTTACAAAGCAGAAATAGTCATTTTGGATGAAACAAAAAATCCTGTTGATTCTGTGTCAAATGAAATTTTAAATGAAGCCGATGATCATTTATTTGTATTTAAAAAATCCGGTGTTGATCTTACCGTTCAAGTAACAGATAAAGATAGCAAAAATTTACCTTTGGGTTTAGTGTCATATTGGACCACTGGTGCTGCATCTAAAGGAACCATTCAAGTACTATTGAAACACCAGCCCGGTGTAAAAGACGGCACTGAACAACCCGGTGAAACAGATATAGACCTGACATTTAATTGCCGAATAAAATAAAGTTTTCCTTTTTTAATTAAAAGGGAATATGGATTTTTGAATACGATGACAATGCAAGCTGTTACCGATATGATGGGTAGGTGTGTGACTTTGAAAAAAAGCCCACAACGCATTATATCACTGGTACCTTCACAAACAGAGTTGCTCTATGATTTTGGCCTAAAAGGACAGATTGTTGGTCAAACGGTATTTTGTATTCATCCTGAAAGTGCTTTTAAAACAGCCACAAAAGTAGGCGGTACTAAAAAAGTAAAGTACGATGTGATTGATGCATTGCAACCCGATTTGATCATTTGCAATAAAGAGGAAAATACCAAAGAAATTGTTGAAACCCTGGAGGCTAAATATCCTGTATGGGTAAGTGATATCAAAACCCTTGAGGATAATAATACCATGATTCAAATGCTTGGGGAATTATTGAGCAAAATAGATGAAGCCGCATTAATAGTTTCAGAAATTAAAACTGCTTTTAATACACTTCTGCCACAACCATTACAAACCTGCCTTTATCTGATTTGGAAAAATCCTTATATCGGAGTAGGTACAGATACTTTCATTGATGCATTATTGCCATATGCCGGTTTTACAAATGTACTAAAGGACTTAACGCGTTATCCCGAATTAAGTAATGAATTGATAACACAACTCAATCCTCATACTGTGTTGTTGTCGTCAGAGCCATTTCCTTTTGCGGAAAAACACATTTCCGAACTTAAGGCGCTCTTACCTCAGGCCCATATTCAATTGATTGATGGTGAAATGTTCAGCTGGTATGGCAGCAGAATAAGATTCGCCCCCGGATATTTCAGTAAATTATATCAAGGTTAAATTACATATTCAAGAATTTTAATAAATAAATTTGCGTAACCGATTTGTTACACATAAATTTGTAACCGATTAGTTACATAAAATTAAATATTGTTTACAAATGAGAAAATTAAAATTACAAGTGCAAGTATCCATAGATGGATTTATTGCAGGACCGAATGCTGAAATGGATTGGATGCAATGGGAGTGGGATGACAAGTTGAAAAATTATGTCCTAGATCTAACGGCATCTGTTGACTGTATTGTTTTAGGAAGGGTCTTAGCACAAGGCTTTATTACCTATTGGGGAAATATTGCCGCCAACAAAAATGACAGTCAATATGAGTTTGCAAAGAAAATGACTGATTACAAAAAGATTATATTTACTAATACGCTTGAAAAAATTGAAGCAGATTGGAAAAATACAGTGCTAACAAAAAGTGATTTAGTTACAAGCATTAAACAACTGAAACAAGAATCAGGGAAAGACATTATTGTTTATGGTGGAGCGCAATTCGTTTCAGCTTTAATTAAAGAAAATCTGATTGATGAGTTACATTTATTTATTAATCCATCTGCAATAGGGAGTGGTATGCCAATTTTTCAAGCTATAGATGGTGTTATAAACTATCAATTAATAGCATCACATGGATACGATTGCGGCATTGTTGTTACTCAATACGGATTGAAAAATGCCTAACAGAATTGGAAATAAAGTGAAAATCCAGAACGGGTTAGATCACCTTTAACGATGCCGTTGAATTAAAATTCCCATCGTTTCCTAAGTTAATAAGGGCTAATACTACATTGTATTGGCCTTTTTTATTGCATTTAATTTGCATGAATTATTTAATTGTATAATTTTGAAAATATAATAGTCATCACAAATTAAATTTAACAACCAAATCATGCAAACAATTCAATTTTCTATCAATATTAATGCCGATGTACAAAAAGTATGGTCAACCATGTTGACTGATAGTACTTATCGCGAGTGGACAAAAGCGTTTCACGAGAGTTCGTATTTTTCAGGCAGTTGGGACGAAGGAAGTGAGATTCGTTTTTTGGGTGTTGATGAAAAAGGGGAATTGCAAGGAATGTACAGCAGAATAGCAAAGAACATTCCGCTGCAATTTATTTCTATAGAACATCTTGGTATGGTGAGTAATGGGTTGGTTGATACAACAAGTGATGAGGTGAAAAAATGGGCGCCATCTTTCGAAAATTATACCTTTACAGTTGATGGTGATTCAACTATTGTTACTGTTGATATCGATGTATCAGATGAATACAAAGAAATGTTTGAAGGCATGTGGCCCAATGCATTAAAGGCTTTGAAGGCTATCTGTGAACGCTAGTTCAAATTTTCTTTAAATATTTTCAATAAAAATTTGCGTAAGTAAATACTTACATATACTTTTGTGTAACCAAATACTTACACAATATGTCAATTGAAGCAAGAAGAGATGTTTATCAGGCGATAGCCGATCCTACAAGACGGCAAATTATCAGTTTAATAGCGCAGCAATCGATGAATCTCAATGCGATTGCGGCTCAATTTGATGTCAGCCGACCTGCTATTTCACAGCATATTAAAATATTGACAGAATGTGGCATTGTGGTTATTAAACAACAAGGCCGTGAAAGGTATTGTGAAGCCAAACTCGAAGCATTAAATGAAGTGGCCGAGTGGGTTGAGCAATACAAGCATTTTTGGAATAAACAGTTTGATTCTCTTGAAAAATTCTTAAAAAAATAATCAATTTAATATATGAACAGTCAAAAAAAGCAATTCTCAATTGTCAGAGAATTCAACGCAAGCAAACAAAAAGTATTCAATGCATTTTCAACTGCCGAAGCGATGGAGCAGTGGTGGGGGCCGGCAGGTATGAACATTATTGTCAGCTCATTTGATTTCAGCCCAAACGGTAAATTTCATTATAAAATGGAAGCTGGTGACAATGTGATGTGGGGCCTTTTTGTATTTAAAACAATAATTAACCCGGATGTTATTGAATTCGTCAATTCGTTTTCTGATGAGGATGGCAATATTGCAAAACCACCATTCGACATGGATTTTCCATTGGAAATTTTCAATCGTTTGACTTTCGAAGAGACCAATGGCATCACCAAAGTAACCCTACAAGGTCATCCCATCAATGCCACCGACAATCAGGAAGCAGTATATCATTCAATCACCGATAGTATGATAGAAGGATTTGGCGGCACATTTGATAAGCTGGATGCTTATTTATTAAAAAGGTAGAGGAGATGATTGGTTATTTGTTAATGGTTATTGGTTAATAGATCATTACTATGCCCTAAATCCTGTTTCATGATTCCTTGGCCCTCATTCCTTCCCCTTGCATTTATCATTTAAATCAATAACTTCGTTTCATATTTATGTTTTAGTATGAAAAAAGTAGTTTTGTTTTTAAGTATTTTAAGTTCTATTGTTTATTCACAGGCCCAACAAGGCTGTGCCTATCATAGGGCTGATGTAAATGGCCCAGAGCTAGCACCACCACCTGCAGCCATTGATGAAATGAATAAATACGATGTGTCGTTTTATAAGCTCAACCTCGATGTGAAAAATAATTCGAGGGTCATTAGTGGTTCTGCAACTATTCAAGCAAAGGCGCTGATTGATATTACTGATATTGTTTTACAATTACATGAAAGCATGACGATAGATTCAGTGTTACTCGATAATGCCATTGTAAATTATTCGCGTTCGACAGATATTTTGACGATTTCTTCGGTGAATACGATAACAACCAATTCTAAATTTTCTGTAATTGTGTATTACCACGGCACGCCTGTATCTACAGGTCAAGGTGCATTAGGAGACGGTTTTTCTAATAATATTAACAACAAAGTGACCTGGTCATTGAGCGAGCCTTATTCAGCATACGAATGGTGGCCATGTAAACAAGTGCTGACAGATAAAGCGGACTCATGTGAAGTTTGGATAACAACCGATACCATCAACAAAGCAGGCTCTAATGGACTTTTGAAAAATAAAACCATGATGGGTAGCGGGAAGGTGAGGTATGAATGGAAATCAACTTATCCAATTGCCTATTACTTAATTTTTGTAGCAGTAAGTCCCTATAAAGAATACATTGCATACGCACACCCAAAAGGTTCTGATTCAATTTTAATTCAAAACTATTTATTGAAAAATGCGACTGTAGAAGATAAAATAAGTATTGATTATACACCTGCCCTTATTGAATTGTTTTCGGAAAAATTCGGGTTGTATCCATTTGCAAAAGAAAAATATGGACATGCTCAGGCTGAGTTTGGCGGTGCAATGGAGCATCAAACAATGAGTACAATGGGTGCAATTGATTTTACAATTGTAGCCCATGAGTTGGGGCATCAATGGTTTGGCGATTTAGTGACTTGTGCGAGTTGGTCAGATATATGGGTAAATGAAGGGTTTGCATCGTATTCAGAACTAATCGCGCTAGAGGCGTTACAGTCACCGGAAGCAGCAAAAGCTTGGGTGACAGAAGCAATGTCATTCGCTAAAAGTGGTGGAATAGTGCACTTGGAAGATTCACTTGATGTTACGGCCATGTTTGATACCTATACTGTTTATAAAAAAGGCGCCATGATTTTGCGCATGTTGCGTTATGAAATAAACAATGATTCAATTTTCTTTAAAGGTATTCGCAATTATTTACAGGCACATCGATACAAGAATGCTTATACGAATGATTTTAAAACCATCATGGAGCAAACTACCGGTAAAAATTTGAGTGTATTTTTTAACCAATGGTATTATAACATTGGTCACCCGATAATATCAGGCCAATGGGATCAGGTAGGAGCACAGCTATGGTTGGAATTAAATCAATATGCGAGTATGGGTAGCAGTACTGTATTTAAAACACCCATTGATATAACTTTCCGTTATGATGGTGGCGATACGACAATTCGAGTAATGTTAGATAAGTCTGTTAATCTTTATAATTTTAATTTACCCGGTAAAACAATTTACTCAATACGAATTGATGAAGGCAATTACCTATTAAATGATGTATTTAGTATTGCCCGGAATACTTCGATGTCAATCAATAAAAGTTTGCATTCTGAGTTTAAAGAGGTCGTGTTATTTCCAAATCCTGTAGATAAGCTACTCAATATATCAGGTGCACAAGGTTGCCTGATTAAAATTAATAATGTACTAGGGCAGCAAGTCAATGAATTTGCAGTAGATTCAGACTTTACTGCGGTCGATCTGAGTGATTTGCCACCAGGAATTTACATTGTACAGTTAGTTAGAAATGGTGCAAGTTCCAATCTTAAATTTTTAAAACAATAATCATCACATTTTTAAGCACAAAATCATGAAACAATTAAAATTAATTTTAATGCTTGTATTGCTTCAAAATGTGAATGCAATAGCACAGACTCCGGGAACACTGGATTTAACTTTTGGAACCAATGGCGTTATAGCCAATCAGATTCCTATCAAAAATGTGGATGGTGCCTATATTACACAACAACTCAGGCAACAGGATGGAAAATATATAGCCAACGTAAATGAATATCATTACGATGATATAACGGGAATTTATATTGAAAAGTATTATCTCATGAGGTTTCATACGGATGGACAAATTGATCATTCATTTGGAACGAATGGTGTATTTTCAATCGATTTTTCAGTTTCAAGCATGTTTTTACTGGCCGGTAACAAAATATTGTTATGCGGAACTGAAGAAGAAGAAATAATAACTGCCCGTGTTTTAGACAATGGCACATTTGATATTACCTACGGCTATAAAGGGAAAAATTATACCGGTTTATTTATTCCATTTTATGCTGCTGAACAAATGAAAGATGGAGGATTGATAATTTCATCTAACCAACCTTCAGATGGTCGAAACCTACTAATTAAGTTTGATGCAGGAGGTAATCGCGATTTTAATTTTGGAGAAAATGGCATCAGATATTACAGCTATGATTTGAATTTAGGCTACCGCTATATTTCAAGAATTAAACAGATGAGTAACGGTCAATTTATTTTAGGCGGAGTAAGTTACCTCAATAACAATACAAATACCTTTTTTATACGTTTAAATGAACAATTAAATTACGATTCAACTTTTAGTAATGATGGTAATTTTCAGCTGCCATATACTGGTTTTCGTTTAAGTAATTTCGAAATAATGAATGACGGTAAAATATTGGCCGGTGGTTTTTACTACTTTAATTCATTCAATAATATGGGTATTATTTTTTCGAGAATGAAATCGGATGGTACTCTCGACAGTACATTTGGAGTAAAAGGAACACGTACAACAAGTTTTGGAGGTGCGAGAGATTTGTTGGTTAAATTCATACTTCAACCTGATAGCAAGATAATAGCCATTGGTAATTCAAATAGTCGCTTTGCTCTCCTGCGTTTAACAGCTAATGGTACTTTAGACCCTGTTTTTAATGGTACAGGAAAAACTGTAACACCATTTAACGGATGTATTGATGCCAATGCGACATACGTTAATATGGAACCTGATGGTAAATTACTGGTAACTGGTCATGCTAATTATCAGGATTCTGTCGCTAAATTTACAATGGCAAGGTATCACAGTGGATACAATACAAGCATAAGCACTGTCAGGTTGACTATGCCTGTTGCAATTGCCCCTAATCCTACAACCAATCAATGTAAAATTTCATATACAGTTAGCAATGAACAAACAGTAAGTATTTCATTGTACAATATTCACGGTCAAGTTGTATTTGAACAAAAAATCGAACCCCAATCCCCGGGAAATCAAGAACTCATATTGTCATTGGATGATTTTTCTCCGGGTGTTTATTTCCTAAATATTCAAAACGGAGAAGCTCAAGGTGTTATTAAAATTATAAAATCAGAATAAGCGAATATATTGAGGCATATTTTTATACCCAATCAGTTTGTGTTAAGAACTGTAACTGCATGATAAACATTGGTTTCAGCTGCATTTAAGCGAATATTTATCGGAACCACTACCTCCTAAAAAAACGAAGGAAGTTGAAAGTATCCCTGAATTTACAGCAATTATTGCCCGAGGGAACGAAAAATTAAAAATATTGAAAACTTAGTTTTTTGCCCTCGTTGCTAAAACTTAAATTTGCACCAATGGAATCAGCAACGCTAGAACAAGCCAAACAACTGGGTTTATTGCCCGAAGAATTTGATAAAATTACTGCCATCTTAGGACGCACACCAAATTTTACTGAGCTCAGCATATACTCAGTGATGTGGAGTGAACACTGTTCTTATAAAAACTCTATTACCTGGTTGAAAACCTTGCCAAAAGAAGGTCCGGCCATGCTGGCCAAAGCCGGTGAGGAAAACGCAGGATTAGTAGACATCGGAGACGGTTTGGCCGTTTGTTTTAAAATTGAATCTCATAATCACCCAAGTGCAATTGAGCCTTATCAAGGTGCAGCAACAGGTGTGGGTGGTATCAACCGCGATATATTTTCAATGGGCGCTCGTCCAATTGCTCAACTCAACTCACTAAGATTCGGCAATATCAATACAGCCCGCACCCAGTGGTTGTTGAAAGGTGTTGTAAAAGGTATCGGTGACTACGGTAATGCCTTTGGTATTCCTACTGTTGGCGGTGAAGTGTATTTTGATGATTGCTACGAAACCAATATTCTGGTAAATGCCATGAGTGTGGGTATTGCTAAAGTAGGTACCACTATTTCTGCCATTGCAGAAGGTGTGGGCAATCCTGTTTATATCTTTGGCGCTGCTACAGGCAAAGATGGTATTCACGGTGCTGCATTTGCAAGTAAAGATATATCTGAAGACAGTATCAACGATTTGCCAAGTGTACAGGTTGGTGATCCTTTCTGGGAAAAACTAATTCTGGAAGCCAGTATGGAATTAATTAGCACAGGTGCCATCATCGGTATGCAGGACATGGGTGCAGCAGGAATCACCTGCAGTACCAGCGAAATGGCTGCAAAAAGCGGTACAGGCATGATCATTCATTTGGATAAGGTGCCAATGCGCCAACAAAATATGAAAGGCTGGGAAGTATTGTTATCAGAAAGCCAGGAGCGTATGTTGGTGATTTTGGAAAAAGGCAAAGAACATTTAGCAGAAGCGATCTTCAAAAAATGGGAATTGACCTATAATCAAATAGGAGAGGTGACTGATACAGGTCGTGTGCAATACTACATGAACGGTCAGTTAGAAGCCGATATTCCTGCTGAAAGTTTAGCATTGGGCGGTGGCGCTCCGGTGTATAAACGCGAATGGGAAACACCTAAATATTTCGAAAAAATCAATGCGTATAATTTTGATAACATTGAAGAGCCAAAAGACATGAAAGCAGTTGCAGAATTCTTATTGCAACAGCCAAATATAGCTTCTAAGAAATGGGTGTTTAATCAATACGACAGCATGGTGGGTACAGTGAATCAAAGTACCAATATACCAAGTGACGCAGCAGTAGTAAGAGTAAAAGGTAGTAATAAATCATTGGCATTGACAGTAGATTGCAACAGCCGTTATGTATATGCCAATCCTGAAGTGGGTTGTGCCATTGCAGTTGCTGAAGCAGCGCGTAATATTACCTGTACAGGTGGATTGCCAAGTGCGATTACCAACTGTTTAAACTTTGGTAATCCTTATGATAAAGAAGTTTACTATCAGTTCAAACACAGTATCGATGGCATGAGTAAAGCCTGTCTGGTTTTCAATACCCCTGTTACAGGAGGTAATGTGAGTTTCTATAACCAAAGCAGTGATGGTATAGCAGTGTATCCAACACCTACTATAGGTATGGTTGGTATCGTTGAAAAACCTGAACACCACACGGGTTCAGCATTTCAGAATGAGAGTGATTTGATTTATCTATTGGGTAAATCTCATAACGATATCAGCAGCAGTCAATATTTGGCGAAGTACCACAAAGTGGAATTCTCACCGGCTCCTTACCTCGACCTGGAAGAAGAAAAGCAATTACAGGATGCTGTTTACAAAGCGATCACTGAGGGTTTGATTCAATCAGCTCACGATATCAGTGAAGGTGGTTTGTTTATCACCCTTGCTGAATCAGCGATGCAAAGCGGTAAAGGATTTGATATTTGTACAGATGCAACTTACAGACAAGATGCTTGGTTGTTTGGTGAAGCTCAAGGAAGAATTACTGTAACCATTAAATCTGAAAACATTGCAAAACTTGAAGAGTTAATGAATAAAGCAGGTGTTCCTTATCTTCACATCGGTGAAGTAAAGGGCAGCGATATGGTAATTGATGAAGTATCATTTGGTAGTATCAATGCTCATAAAGAACTTTACGATAACGCCATTGCTAAAACCATTCAAGGTTAATCTACAATGAACAATAAAACACCTGAAGCCTTTCTGATTGAAGTATGCGATCACAACATCGCATGGGCGCTCAACAAGGGGTTTGAATGGTTCACAACAGCTTTTTTACCGACATTGAAAAATGCCGGTGCTACGATGACTGAAGAGCACCATGAGTTGTTATCAGACTGTTGGTATGTAGCAGGTGATATTTATGATATGATTGGCGCACCCAATCGCGCAATAGATGCCTATCAGCAATCCATTGCTTTTGATGATTCAAATGCTGCGGCTTACCGCGAATTAGCCAATATGTATTACAATATTGGTAAGTATGAGCAGGCTTTGGTATTCATCAATCAGTCGATTGAGATCGACCCTGATGACAGTGAAGCATTGGAGAATATGAACAGTATTGCATTGGAAGTCAACGACCCTTCTGAGCCCTTATTTGCAGCGGATGATGTTAACTGGATTATACAGGAGCGCCTGGCCAATATGCAATTTGACAAGGTAATTGCAGAACTGAAAGGCAGCGATGATATTTATTTACTCCAACGTTTGGCCTGCGCTTACGGAGGCTTAGGTGATGAAGAAGCTTATCTGTCGACCTGGAAAACAATCACAGAAATGCAAGAGGATTTTGAACTCGATTATTCCGATTGGTTCTTTATGCCTTCAGATATATTGGATGGCAAAGAGATATGGGTGATGTTAAAGTCAGCCATTCAACACATACAACCGTCCGTATTTTTTCACGATGAGAGTCTTGAAGAGGATTATCCGCAATTAACCGCGAAAGAGCGTAAATCATTGATCATTGATTACAATATTTTGGCAGCAGATAATAAAGTGAATGAACTCAAAATGCTGAAATCAAAATATCCTAAATGGGAAGTTTTGAAGGAGTATTGATTCACAATCTTAAAGTGAATTTATTTCATTAAAAAAATATTAACCTTCTGTATTCATTGGTATTACTAGGGTTTAAGTTGGTCTATTTATTTTTATTTAAAATAAATTTGTAGAATTGGATTTAATCAATTTACCTTTGCACCAGTTATTTTAAATGTTACTTATCAAGAAAGGTAGAGGGAAATGGCCCGATGAAACCTTGACAACCTACCCCGGTTTAATTATTGGGATAAGGTGCCAACTCCAGCTCTGGTGCAAACCGGGGAAAGATAGGTTAGAATTAGTTTTACAATATTCAAGTACACGATATTGAAAAGCGCTTCTGACTTTACAGAAGCGCTTTTTTTGTTTAAAGCCTTCTGTGCAGTTGCTCTTGGTAGTAATTTTTTTGGTAATCAAATAAAAAAAATTACACCACAATGAACAAAACAACATCCATCATTCACGCAATTCCTGTTGATGAACTTACAGGATCAATCTCGGTTCCCATCTATCAAACTGCCACTTATGTGCAGCAGTCACCGGGCGTTAACAAAGGGTACGACTATGCCCGCAGTAACAATCCAACACGAGCAGCCCTCGAAAATCTGGTTGCTCAACTCGAAGAAGGTCACAGTGCCTATGCTTTTGCTACGGGTCTTGCTGCCATCGATGCTGTACTTAAATTATTGTCTGCCGGTGATGAAATCATTGCTGTAGATGATATTTATGGAGGCGCTTATCGCTTATTCACTCATGTATACGCTAAGTTTGGTATCAAGGTGCATTATGTTGATACTACCGATGCAGAAAATGTGCTCGATATTATCAGTGATCAAACAAAACTGATATGGTTAGAATCGCCTACTAATCCCACACTGAAAATTTCTGATATCAGAAAAATATGCGCAGTAGCGAAAACAAAAAATGCATTGGTTGTGGTTGATAATACCTTCGCTTCACCTATTGCTCAACAACCGTTCAAGCTGGGTGCTGACATTGTCATTCACAGTGGTACGAAATATTTGGGAGGGCATTCTGATTTAGTGGCTGGACTAGTAGTAGTGAATAATCAGGAACTTTCTGATAAAATAAAATTTATTCAAAATGCTTCAGGAGGTATTCTGGGTCCACAAGACTGTTGGCTCTTGATTCGAGGTATTGAAACAATTACACTGCGCGTTACAAGACAATGTGAAACGGCTTTAAAAGTTGCACAATTTTTAACTCAATGCGATGCTGTTGATGAAGTGTATTATCCGGGTCTGACTCATCACAAAAATCACGACATTGCTAACATACAGCAAGGTGGTTTATACGGTGGTGTAATTTCATTTACACTAAAAAATAATACGGAAGCTGCTGCTGTTGCTTTGGTAACAGGTACGCAATATTTTAAACTGGCAGAAAGTTTAGGTGGTGTCAAAAGTTTGATTTGCCATCCGGCTCAAATGACCCATAAGTCGATACCACGAGAAAAACGCTTGAGCTCAGGTGTGGCCGATTCATTGGTACGCCTATCATGCGGTATCGAAGATGCAGAAGATCTAATTTCAGATTTGGAATATGCATTGAAGAAAGTAAACACATTAGAAACTGTGGAGGAAATAGTGGTTAGGAATTAGTATAAAGGGGAAAGGATTTAGGAAATAGTGGTTAGGAATTGTATAAAGAATAACTATTTCTGAATTACCCATTAACTCAATCCCGAAGTGTCGGGACTTGCAATAACCAATAACCAATCCCGAAGTGTCGGGACTTTCAGTGACCATTAACCATTAACCAATAACCAATAACAAACAATGAGCAATCAACAACAATTAACAATAGGCCTTTTCGGCTTCGGTGTAGTAGGTGAGGGGATCTATCAGGTACTCCAACAAACACCATCATTAAACGCCTCAATAAAAACAATCTGTATCAAGCATGCTGATAAGGAACGCAATGCACCCACTGCATTATTTACAACAGATGAAAATAGCATATTAGATGATCCGGAAATTAATGTCATCGTAGAATTAATTGACGATGCTGATGCCGCTTACCGCATTGTGAAAAAAGCATTTGCGAATAAAAAAGCAATCGTCAGTGCTAATAAAAAAATGATAGCAGAACATCTGGAAGAATTATTAAAGATTCAAAAGGAACACGCTATTTCATTTTTATACGAAGCGGCTGTATGTGGCAGTATTCCTGTTATTCGCAATCTTGAGGAGTATTACGACAATGATTTACTGAGTTCGTTTTCAGGCATTGTCAACGGGTCAACTAATTATATTCTGACTAAAATGAGTGAGGATAAACTCGATTTTGCAACTGCTCTTAAACAAGCACAGGATTTAGGTTTTGCAGAAAGCAATCCGGCATTGGATATTGAAGGTATAGATGCAGTCAATAAATTATCAATTGTTTTAAAACATGCCTATGGCATCACTTGCCTGCCATCAGAGCTCATTCACAGGGGAATCAATCGTTTGCATCCCATCGATTCTATTTATGCAGGTGAAAAAGGATTACAGATCAAATTAGTAGCCAATGCTAAACACACGGGAGAACAGCAAATAGCAGCTTATGTGCTACCTGCATTTGTCAATAAAGACAGTCAATTGTACCATGTGCGCAATGAATTTAACGGGACAATTATTGGCAGTAAATTGGCTGATGAACAATTCTTATATGGCAAGGGAGCAGGTCGTTTCCCTACGTCTTCAGCTGTTTTAAGTGATATAGCAGCCTTAAGATACGGCTATAAATACGAGTATAAAAAAAGCGATAATCCTTTAAAATACACGCTCTCTTACAGCAAAGAAATAAAAGTGTATCTCAGCTTTAATGCACACTGTGATATCAATCGCGATGATTTTACGAGTATCGAAGAATCCTATAGCAATCACAAACGCCATTTCCTTATAGCCTACATCAGTCTTGATAAATTGAATAAAGCAACCTGGTTGAATAATCAGTCTATTTCTTTGATTGTATTCAACGAGTGATAGGAATTGCATATTTTTGGAACATACTTTATATGAGAAATTATTGGTATGTTCTGAGAATATGGGCCGTTTATGCATTACTCTTTATTATTTACAGAGTTGTGTTTGCACAATACTTTAATATTCTACCTGAAAACTTTTCCAATATTCAATTTGCTATTCGATTCGACTTACAGTGTTCAGCCTACATGGCAGTGTTACCCTTTCTTGTTTGCATATTTATTACCCATATAAGTCCAATCAAGCAATTAGGGGCAGTATTAAATGTTTATGCCGCAATTGTTGCAGTAATACTACCTTTAATACTTGTGTCTGACTTTTTTTATTTTGAGTTTTTTGGAGAAAGACTCAGTCGTTCAGTCTTTATTTGGATGGAAAGTCCCGCTATGATGGCCAGTGTTGTATTTGGATCTATCAGTTATATTTTTGGATTGCTGGGTTGTATAGCGTTGTCATTTGGCGTGTATAAATTGACAAAATACAAACTGAGGTCAAGTGAGAAAGATACATTTAATGTTACGAGTATCATCAATATTTTCGCAATGCTGTTCATACTTTTCTATTGCATCAGAGGTAGCATAACTGGTCAGGTGCTTTTACCTCAGAATGCCTTTCAAAGCGAGCATCAAAGGGTGAATTTGTCATTATTGAATCCTGTGAGAAACTTCTTTGAATCATTAACGATTAGTCGATATGAATTTTACAATGAAGCTATTTTAGCAAAACAGTATACCGAGTATTTTCAAGCAGATACAACGCATCACGCAGTGATGAATAAGCCCAATATTGTAGTTATTTTAGTCGAAAGCCTTTCACAGTCGATGGTTGATAAGCAAGTAAATGGACAATGGGTGATGCCTTTTTTAAACCGTTTGAAAGACACATCCATCTATTACAACAATTGCATTTCAATGGGTACCCATACCTTTAATGGCGTGTATGCCACACTAACAGGAATGCCCTGTTTACCCGGAGAACACAGTTTGGTTAATTTACAGGATACAAAGCATTTTACCTTTCCTGATTTTTTTAAAACCAATGGATATCACACTGTTTTGTTTACCACTCACAGCAAACAATGGGACAATATTTATGGGTTTTTTAAAGACAAAGGAATAGTCAACTTTGTTGACCAATCTTATTATGCTCAAGAAGACATGGTCAATAATTTTGGAGTGGGTGATGCTACAGCTTTGCAGTATTCAATTAAATATTTCAATGAATTGAAAACGCCTTTTTTCAGTACTCTGCTTACCATTAGTACCCACGGTCCGCACGACAAAATACCTGAAAAATTAAAATGGAACAATCAGTTCAAAGCAATTGAAGATAATTTATACGCTTATACCGACAGCAGTTTAAGCAGTTTTTTTAAAACAGCATCGGCTCAACCTTGGTACTCAAATACAATTTTTGTAATCACGGGCGACCATGGTATTAATATCTCCTCAAATTCTCAACACAGTATGCTGGGGCATCATAATATTCCTTTATATATTTTAGGTAAAGGACTGCTTCCTCAACACTTGTCCCGTAATATTTCTCAGTTAGATATTCTGCCTACTGTTCTGTCTTTCACCAATCTGCCATTTGAGGCCAATGCTTGTGTGGGTCGCAATGATTTTACTAAATCAGCGCACAGGGCAATGTTTGTGTCATCAGATGGATTTGGTGTTGTTCAAAATCAGCAGGTGGTCTATTTTAAATCTGATGGGAGTGAAGCCGGTTTTGATTTTACCCATGGTTATACAAAACCAAAACAGAATGTAGCGGATAGTATGGGTGTTTATGTTAAAACCGCCATGCAGTTCACAAGGCAGAAATTTCTTAAAAAGTAAACAGTTATAATTTTTGCATCAGGTTGTCAATGATAATAGCAGAACTGACAGCAGCATTCAACGATTCAGCACCACCCAATTTAGGAATAGTGATAAAATGCTTTGCTTTTTTCAACAATTCATCGCTGATACCATGACCTTCATTGCCAATCAACAATACACCTTTTGGTGCTGTTTTCATCTTGTGAAGATTGTCGCCATTCAGGGTTGCAGCAATCAAGGGCAGCTTAAAAGCATCAGCTACTTTGGCGATGTCTTCATAAAATACATTCACACGGGCAATACTGCCCATTGTGGAATTGATGCACTTAGGGTTGTATACATCGGTACAATCAGGGCTGCAGATAATCGTTGAGATACCGTACCAGTCGGCAATACGAATAATAGTGCCTAGATTGCCGGGGTCTTGCAAATTGTCTAGTCCAAGTATCAATGGTTGATTAACATCGGCACCAATGAGTTTGTTTTGAGGGATATCAATCAAAGCCAGCATTTGTTGCGGTGTTTGATGAACAGAGATGGCCGCCAGGGCTTTTTCATCAATGGGGATAACCTTTACATTTTTTAAAGGTAATGGATTGGCTTCAAGATAATCAGTGGTAGCATACACTCTGTCTATTTTGAAGCGGCTTTTCAACAATTCTTTAATACTTTTTTCCCCTTCTACAACAAATTGGCCATATTTTTGTCTTTGTTTTTTTAATTGCAGACTTACAATATATTTAATATCGGCTTTGCTTATCATCGTGTTTGGGCTATTTTATTATTGGTCCTTGTTGCTTTGTCGGCCTGCAAAACTACCAAATTAGTGCCCCCGGGCAAACATTTATTGGTAAAAAATAAAATTAAAAGCAGAGACGAGACGAATAATGTGTTTCTGGATTTGGCTTCAAAGATAGAGAATGATAAAGCCACTTACATTAAACACAGACCGAATCGCAAGATATTGGGCATGTTTAAATTTCACCTGGGCATGTACATGTTTGGCACTTCAGTTAAGAACCCATGGAAAAATGATTCACTCGACTGGCGCAAATACCTGAGACGAATTGGTGAGGCACCTGTAATTATGGATACACTAGAGATTTTAAAATCTCAGGAAAACCTTCAGAATTATTTATTCAGCCAGGGTTTTTATAACAGTACCATCAGTTATGAAGTAAAATACAGGAAAAAGAAAGCCACTGTTACCTATTTTATTAATCCAAATAAGGCCTTCACCATCAATAAAGTGAATTTAGCAGCTGATGATGCTGAGATTGACAAGATTCTCAACGATACTTTAGATGAAACCTATTTAAAGTCAGGGCTTATATTGGATGTTGACTTGATTACGAAAGAGCGCAACAGACTTACAAATATCTTGCGGAATATGGGCTATTATGATTTTACAAAAGATTACATCGACTTTGAATTGGATACATTTAAAAGTGTAGGTGGAGTTAATATCAATATTTCTGTAGCCAATAAAAGTGAGACTGAACGATTTGTTAAAAAAACAATCGGTATGATTAATTTGGTTTTTCAGAACGATGAGGAAACCCAGGATGATTCTCAGGGTGTTTTAGTCTACAATAATCTCAATTTTTATTTTAATGGGTATCCTATCAAGCCGTATGTAATTGCTAAAAACATCAAGTTTAAAAAAGGGGATTTATATAGCCAAAGCAATGTGGAATTGACAAATAATAAATTGAGTGAACTGGCCATTTTTAAGTTCATTGATATTTCTTTCAAGCCACTCGACTCATTTGATAATACGATTATGCTGATGCAAATTGTATTGAAAACAGGTTATCGACAGGCCTTTATTTTTGAGCCTCAGGGTCTGGTATCGCAATTGAACAGGATTCAGAACTACAATACCAGTAACTCTTATGGTGTTGCTGCAAATGTAGGTTGGAGTCATAAGAATCTATTTAGAAATGCCGAGCAATTTGATATTTCATCTACAACGAGGTTTGAAACCCAATTATTAATCCTCAATGGAACACCGCAGCGAGCCATACAACAGAGTTTAAATGCGTCATTATCGATACCGCGATCGGCATTTTTAAAACCTGTTGAAAACTGGAAATATGTAAAAGGGATTAAAACCAATTTGAATTTATCTTTTTTATACGAGATAAATCCGGATTATACACGCAGAATATTGCCCCTTACTTACCAATACCAAATCCATACAAAACGGTCGACCTGGTTTTTCAATCTCGGGGAATTGGCTTATAGTAAAAACAGACTGTCTCCATCCATTGATTTGAATGGAAGAAAAGACAGTGCCTTCATTCAACGGTTATTTGCGAACAACTTGATAACCTCTACCGGATTGAATTTTCTGTTCAATAGTTATGGCACAACTAAAGGGCGTAGTCATTTTATTATAAGAACGAATGCGATTGAATTTGGCGGTAATTTACACCGCATAATCAGACGCATAGCAGATACCGAAAAAAGGAAGGATACTTCATATCAGCTGCTAGGGGTTAATTATTTCCAGTATGCTAAATCAGAAATAGATGCGCGTTGCAGTACTTTATTAGATGCACATAGTTCAACTTGTATCAGGCTCAATCTGGGACTTGCCTATCCTTATGGCAATCAGAAAATCTTGCCTTTTGATAAGTTGTTTTTTATTGGGGGAAGCAACAGTTTGCGTGCATGGCGCCCAAGAACAGTAGGGCCGGGTAGTTTTAATGACAGCAACAACAATTTCAGAATTGACAGGGCAGGAGATATCATCATACAGAGCAATGCAGAGTATCGTTTTGATATTATTGATAAGATTTTTGAAGGCGCAATATTTATTGATGCCGGTAATGTATGGCTGTCGCGCAGCAATGCAACAACTGATCCGAAAAAGATTTTCAGACCGAGTCGGTTTATCAGTGAAATGGCTGTAAACACGGGTGTTGGCATGCGTTTCGACTTCCAGTTTTTCCTGTTTCGCCTCGACTGGGGATGGCAGATGCACAATCCTGAGCTGGAATTAAAGAAGCGTTGGGTAATCAACAGTTTTGCCCGCGACAAGTATTTTACCAAATATTCGGTGTTGAATTTTGGGATAGGTTATCCTTTCTAACCCCGTTTCTAAGCTATTTTTTTACATTTACCCTTTGAAATTGTCGAATAAGTTTTTATCTTTGCACCCCAATTATGGTAGTCATAGCTCAGTTGGTTAGAGCATCGGTTTGTGGTACCGAGGGTCGTGGGTTCGAGCCCCATTGATTACCC
>JAZKEQ010000045.1:0-14294 GCA_040386935.1 Bacteroidota bacterium
CCTGATATTGAAGATGTAAAAGCCATTGCCTTTGATGTATTAAGACACCGACTTGTTAAAAATTACAAAGCTGAAGCTGAAGGGCTGAGCACAGATGATATTGTAAAAGAATTGTTGTAATGCTGATACCTCTTTTAATTTTACCTGTTTAATTTCTTCTATATTTTCTCTCATTAATACTCATCATTGTTTTTTGCTGAATTAGAATGGGCCTGTTTTCATATTCACTGAGTTGAATTACTATTTTTTATTATCCTTATACAGCAAAGCAAACATTACATGATACAACCATTAAGTCCCTCGCGTTCAGAGGTGATGTTACATATTGAAAAATCTATTGATACAGTCAATGATGAATATTTAAAACCAATTGAAACCAATTGGCAGGCAGCAGATTTATTGCCACTCACATCCGATACTTCTTTTATTGCCGACCTTGCCCTTATACAGGAACAGGCACAGGAGTTGAGTTACGATTTTTTAGCTGTGCTTGTTGGCGATACAATCACAGAAGAAGCATTGCCAACTTATGAAACCTGGATTGCAGGAGTAGAAGGCATCAACCAATATTCAAACAACGGTTGGATGCAATGGTTAAGACGCTGGACAGCAGAGGAAAATAGACATGGAGATGCATTGAACCGCTATTTGTATTTATGTGGTCGTATCGATATGCGTCAGTTTGAAGCATCTACTCAATATTTGATCGCTGATGGTTTCGATAACCAGGCTCAGGCTGATCCATATAAAAACTTTGTGTATACCAGTTTTCAGGAATTGGCTACCAATATTTCTCACAGAAGAGTTGCTTCATTGGCAAAACAAGATGGCAATCATATTCTCTCAAAGCTATGTGGTTTAGTTGCCGCAGATGAGGCACGACATGCAAAAGCCTATAAAACCTTTGTTTCAAAAATATTTGAAATAGATACCAATGAAATGATGTTGGCCTTTGAAACCATGATGCGCAGAAAAATACTCATGCCATCTCAATGTTTGCGTCAACTGGGAGAACCTTTGAATATTTTCTCTAATTTCAGTGATGCCGCTCAACGCATTGGTGTTTACACCGCCCACGATTATATTGATATTCTGAGATCGTTGATAACGGATTGGAATATTGCTGATATGAGTGGGTTGAAAGAAAACGGTGAGAAAGCACGCGATTATTTAATGGCACTACCCGATCGCATGCTAAAAATTGCAGACAGAATGAATCAACCATCAAAACCTGATTTTAAGTTCAACTGGATTCGCGCTTAAGTTTTAAATTAATCCGCATTCTTTCGCATAATCTGTATCTTTGAATAAATGAAATTCGGAGCCATCATTTTATTGCACCTGATATTACTAATAACACCAAATGTTTACGGTCAATTGTCATTTCCCAATGGGGCTGAGAAAAACATTGTCAGCTCTGAATTGTATTTATACTGGGAAACTGAAATTATTTTTAAAACCGGTCAATATAAAATTTCTGATTACACTTATCAAAAAATGGATGATTCATTAGATAGCCGTTGGTTTATCTCTTCGTGTTTTAATGGTGAATGTAGAGATGGCTTACCCAATGGTGACTTTAATGCTGATTTAAATCCGGATACAAGCAAAAATTTTATTGCTTTTCATGTGCAAAGCAGGGGCTATGATGGCCGCTCGTATATCAGATACAAAATCATTAATAAAAAAGATACTTCAGATAATGCAATCATTACAATTGATGTTACTTATAAAAACATTGTCAATATAAACGACCAAAGTATACAAATGCCAACCGTTTCACCAAACCCATCAGCTAATGGTTGGTTATTGAATGGATTCAACGCTCAATTATTTAAAGGATATGAATTATTCAATATTCAGGGGCAACTAATAATGAGTGGTAGTATGGAAAATGCTTCTAAGTTATATATAGACAATAGCAGCTTACATGAAGGATTGTATTTTTTAAATATTCTTTCAGATAAAATTGAAATGACTTTAAAAGCGATCAAACAATAATCTCTTTTTCCTTTCTTTACCCCATAAAAAAATCCGACACCTTATGAGTATCGGACTTTACTTTAGTTAGTTTAAAAATATTTTAGAGAGAATCGTCTTATTTTTTTGCCTTGCAACATGCATCGCCTTTACTGCAGGTTTTGTCATTCTTTTCAGAACAAACTTTTTCACCTGAACAACCTTCGTGCATATGGTGAGCTGTTGCTTTATTCTTGCAGCAGTCATCTCCTTTTTCGCATGAAGCGGCATCTTTATGGCAATGCTCAGCATCTTTACCTTCGCAGCATCCGCCTTCGTGGTGACCACCTTTTGGACCTACAAATTCACCCACTTCATTGTACATGCTCATGCATTGTGCCTTTTCAACTGAATCGCAACCAAGACTATCACACATTTTAGCACACTCAGCTAAAGTCATTGTAGCGCAAACACGGATATCGCATTTACCCATCATATGACTCATGCTATCGTTACTACTGCAGCATGAAGCTTCAGTTTGTTCTTTTTTGCAGCAATCGCCTTCAGCACCCACACCACCACCAAATGAAATATAAGGGGCGATAACCAATGACACAATACTCATCAATTTAATCAGGATATTCATTGAAGGACCTGAAGTATCTTTGAATGGATCACCAACTGTATCACCAGTTACTGATGCTTTATGCGGCTCAGATTTTTTATAGAAAGTTTCGCCATTAATCACTACTCCTTTTTCGAAAGATTTTTTAGCGTTATCCCATGCACCACCTGCATTACTTTGGAAAATACCCATTAATACACCACTCACAGTAACACCAGCTAATAAACCACCCAATACTTCAGGACCGAATACGAATCCTACAAGTACCGGAGTAATTAATGCGATAGCACCCGGCAACATCATCTCGCGGATAGATGCTTTTGTAGAAATAGCCACACATTTTTCATACTCAGGTTTCGCTTTGTATTCCATAATGCCCGGTATTTCACGGAACTGACGTCTAACTTCGTTTACCATATCCATGGCTGCTTTACCTACTGCCTGAATACACAATGCAGAGAAGATAAATGGAATCATACCACCAATGAATAAACCGGCCAATACCGGTGCTTTATAAATATCGATTGCATCAATACCTGCAATACCAACGAAGGCTGCAAAAAGCGCCAATGAAGTTAAAGCAGCAGAAGCAATTGCAAAACCTTTACCGGTTGCAGCAGTTGTATTACCTACAGCATCCAAATTATCTGTACGTTCACGTACTTCAGGTGGCAATTGACTCATTTCAGCAATACCACCGGCATTATCAGCAATTGGACCGAAAGCGTCAATTGCTAATTGCATAGCAGTTGTAGCCATCATACCTGCAGCGGCAATAGCAACACCGTATAAACCTGCGAAATGGTAAGAAGCCATAATACCGGCAGCCAATGTAATGATAGGGATAACTGTAGATTTCATACCTACTGATAAACCTGCAATGATATTGGTAGCGTGACCGGTTGAAGATTGTTGTATAATAGAATTAACAGGACCTTTGCCCATGGCCGTGTAGTACTCAGTAACGATGCTCATGATAGCACCTACTACTGAACCAACAACTATTGCAAAGAACACATTGATATTGGTAAACTCATAACCACGTAAGCTCAATGTTTCAGGTAACATCCACATTACTACAAAATATGAAGCGATGACTGTTAAAATCATTGATGACCAGTTACCCAGATTTAATGCTTTCTGTACACTTGATGTTTCGTCTTTAATGGTTACGAACCAAGTGCCTATTATAGAGAATATGATACCTAAACCACATATTACCATTGGTAACAGGATAGGTGACATACCGTTAAATTTATCAATTACTAAAATTTCCTGACCCAGTACCATGGTAGCCAGAATTGTTGCAACATAAGAACCAAACAAATCGGCACCCATACCTGCAACGTCACCCACGTTATCACCTACGTTATCGGCAATAGTAGCAGGGTTACGCACATCATCCTCAGGAATACCTGCTTCTACTTTACCTACAAGGTCGGCACCTACGTCAGCAGCTTTGGTATAAATACCACCACCAACACGGGCAAACAATGCAATACTTTCAGCACCTAAAGAGAAACCTGTCAGAACTTCAATCGAAGTTTTTACAGTGTTAGCACCTAAGTCAGCAAATATTGCAAGGAAAGCGATGAATAAACCACCTAATCCCAATACAGCTAAACCTGCAACACCTAATCCCATTACTGTACCCCCAGTGAAAGACACCTTTAAAGCTTGTTTCAAACTTGTACGGGCGGCTTGTGTTGTACGCACATTGGCTTTGGTTGCTACACGCATTCCAATATAACCGGCAGTAGCAGAAAACACTGCACCGATGATAAAGGATATGGAAATAATCCAGCTAGAGTGAATTTCCATGCCTCTTACTTCATGTATTGTACCTGAATAGGCCAATAAAGCAGCGGCAATTACTACGAAAATACTTAATACTCTCCACTCAGCTTTCAAAAATGCCATGGCACCGTCAGCGATGTAGCCGGCCAGTTCCTGCATGTTTTTATCTCCTGCGTCTTGTTTACTTACCCAGGCACTTTTTATGGCCATTACTATCAGGCCTAATATACCAAGTGCGGGGATTAAATATAAAATTGAATTGTTCATATATTGATTTACAGTTCTTTATTTTTAAAGGGTGCAAAAATAAGCATTTTAGGTGATATGACTATTTTTGTTACAAAAAATCGTGAAAATTGTGGAATACAAAAGTATTTCCAAGGGTTTACAGCATTTTAAGGGCGTATTGCAACCCCTATTTAACCAGTAAGAAATCGTTGACTTTTTTAATCACCTTGCCAAAAACAAAGTCTTGTATCTGAACAATCTCTGTTTTATTGTCATCAATAAAGGCATAGTAATTCTCCATTTCAAACTCCATGGGCTGACCGTTCTCATCTGTTTGCTGATAAGTATCTCGCTTAATGCCCTTGCGGTGAATGGTTAAAACAGTGGTTTTGCCTTGTTTGTCTTTTAAAGACATAATCATGATGGGCTGAGTACGCGCTATTGAATCTATTTTATGAGCGTCTAAATCAATTGGGAACCCCTCGTAGCAAAGATTTTCCCAACATTTCAGATAGGATTTAATACTATTGAGATTAGCTTCGGTATTGTTTTGATATTGTTTCCCATTGCCTGACAATATCGGCAAAGCACCTGTATTGTTTATAACAAATGAGGCGCCAGGTGTTTCAGGCCATTCGAGCTTTATTTCTGCTATTTCCTCTTCTGTTTTTCTGAAAACTGCCTTACTTCTCCATGCTTTAAGGTTAGTAAAAAAGCGGTTATTGAGGTAGCCGTTAAATCCGGGAATGTAACAAACATAAGGCTCTTCAGCTTTATCCATATAAAAGTAAGTACCCATTTCATCGGGTGTATTATCGCCTACATAAAATACTTTCGACAACTCTCCTTTTTCGTATAACTCCACTTTGGTACCATTGATAACCATTCGCTTAACAACCTTATCAACCATGTTTTCACCAACCGGACTTTTCACTTTCATTTTGCGAAGTGTTTCAAGCAGCATTTCTAACTGGGGCATACTTGCATCAAACTTATCATTGACGCGCCATTCTTTAGAAGAGTTTTTGGTCAATGTGACGTGTTCCTTATTGGCAATATTCGTAATGAATATTTTATCAATATCATCCGTTTTGCTATAGCCAAAATTGCTGTCATTGGTATTCAGTGTATGCGTATTATCTCTGTTCAACAACAGAAATACAACCACTACTATGGCAATTGCACCCAGCAGTAAAAGCGTTTTTTTATTCATGTCAATAAGATAGACAAATGTAAGGTTGAAAATGCTGCAAAAAGCAACAGATGTTTTTATCTGCTGTAGTTTGGCGCTTCTTTGGTAATTTTGATATCGTGAGGATGGCTTTCTTTGATGCCTGCGTTACTGATTTTTACAAATTGTGCTGTTTGCAATTCTTCTATTGTTGAAGCACCACAGTATCCCATGCCGGCTCTTAAACCTCCCACATATTGGTAAAGTACTTCGCCTACTTTGCCTTTGAAAGCCACTGTACCTACAATACCTTCAGGCACTAATTTTGAAATTTCATCTTCGGCATCCTGAAAATAGCGGTCTTTGCTACCTTCTTTCATCGCCTCGATACTACCCATTCCTCTGTATGATTTCACCTTACGACCTTCAAAAATACTGGTTTCTCCCGGGCTCTCTTCAGTACCTGCAAACAAGCTACCTGCCATTATTGTACTGGCGCCTGCCACGATTGCTTTTACCAAATCGCCACTATAACGAATACCACCATCGGCTATAATAGGAACGCCTGTACCTTGAACAGCTTCTGCGCAATCCATTACTGCAGATAGTTGAGGAACACCTATACCGGCAATGATTCTGGTTGTACAGATACTACCGGGACCAACCCCTACTTTTACAGCATCAGCACCTGCATCTGCCAGTGCTTTTGCAGCTGCACCTGTTGCTACGTTACCAACTATCACATCCAGTTTTGGATAGGCTTTTTTAATTTTCTTTAATTCATTGATAACACCTTTAGAATGACCGTGGGCGGTATCTAAGGTAATCACATCCACTTCTGCTTCTACCAATGCTTTTACTCTGTCGAGTGTATCGGCAGTTATACCAACAGCAGCTCCTACCAACAATCTTCCGAATTTATCTTTGCAGGCTTTTGGATGGCTTTTTACTTTCAAAATATCTTTGTAAGTAATCAATCCAACTAATTTGCCTTTCTTATCAACGATTGGCAGTTTCTCAATTTTATGTTTTTGCAAAATACCCTCGGCCTTCATTAGATCGGTACCAATTTCGCTGGTCACTAGGCTCTTGTGGGTCATGGCATCTTTTATTTTCTTTCCTGTATTTTTCTCAAATCTTAAATCGCGGTTGGTGATTATCCCTGTCAGGTTACCTTTACTGTCGACAATTGGAATACCGCCAATATGATTGTCTTTCATCAGTTTCAGTGCATCTCTCAAAGTTGCTTCACCTGTAAGGGTAATCGGATTTTGAATCATGCCGCTTTCACTTCTTTTCACTTTCACAACCTCTTTGGCTTGTTGCATAATGGTCATGTTTTTGTGAATGATGCCAATACCACCTTCTCGAGCAATGGCAATGGCCATATTGCTATCGGTTACAGTATCCATAGCAGCTGATACGATTGGTATATTGATTCTGATGTTGCGGGTAAGCTGAGTGCTTGTCACCACATCGCGGGGCAGAATTTCGCTGTAGCGCGGTAATACCAGAACATCATCAAATGTCAGACTATCTGTTACTACTTTTTTTGAGAAATCGATTTTGGAAGATTTGGGCTTAGCCATGCAAATATTAAGATTGTTATTTGCGGTGCAAAGTTAATACATTATTTCTATAATCCAATGAAAGTATTATTCATGGAGACTATATGGCAATAACTGTTGTTTATTAACCTCAACGAACTCTATTTCTACAATTTTTTTAGGAATTTTGCGTTCTTCGATTTTATGAAAGCCGTTTACACAATACTTTTCATCTTTGTTTCACTGACATCAGCGAATGCTCAGATGGAATCATCAGAAAAAGTCATTCAACACTTTGGATTTTCAACCATTAAATTCCCATACTTGTTTATACATCCTACTGAAATATCCAATAGCCATTATGCTGAATTTGTTTTTTGGACAAGGAAATATAAGGGAGAAAAGGCTGCTCAGCTCATTTATCCTGACACATTGGTGTGGCGAAGTGCATTGACCTATAATGAGCCTTATGTAAAATATTATTTCCAACACCCTGCCTACAGAAATTATCCGGTAGTTGGTATTTCCTATTATAAAGCTGTTGCTTTCTGCAACTGGATGGCGGAGCGCATTATGGAGACACCTAATTTCAAAAAATCACCCATTGCAAAAATCAGCATCAGGCTGCCTTCTGAAAAAGAATGGATGATGGGTGCACGGGGCACGCTTGGGCCGGAAGCTGTTTACCCTTGGCCGGGTGAACAAATCAGAATTACAGAAGGCAAGAAAAAAGATATTGGCAAGATCAGATTAAATATAGCAATTGATTATGGAGAGTATTATGGTGTCGCAAGTGAGTATAATGATGCAGGCTTTATCACAACGCCAGTAACATCTTATTGGCCCAATACATTTGGCTTATACAATATGTGTGGCAATGTGGCCGAATGGGTAGAAGAGAAATATGCAAAGGGAGGTAGTTGGCATGCTTCTGCCTACAATGCAAGAATAGATGCTATTCAAACAATGCAATATGATTCTATGTCAACCAGCACTGTGGGATTCAGACCGGTATTAGAAATTATATCCTATAAACCACTACTAAACAAACCTATTAAACTCACTGCTAAAGCAATTGAAGCAATGACAGCAAAGGTAACTGACAGCCTATATGCAGCACGTTACGAAACCACCAATCAATTGTACAATGAATACCTCAACGACACGAAGAATGCTTCAGATTTTTTCACTAAACATTCATTAGATGCTATTGACGTAAAAAAATGGACGCTTTATTCCAGGTATCCTTTTTTTGAACAATACGGCTCTCATGCCTTATTTAACAATTATCCCGTTGTAAATATATCCTACGAATCAGCCAACAATTTTTGTGAATGGCTGACTAAAAAATACCATCAAAACAGTGACAGAACATATAAAGAAGTTGTGTTCCGATTGCCAACAGCAATGGAATGGGAACAAGCGGCAACAGGTAATCATAAAGGCTATACCTATCCATGGGGTGGACCTTTCAGCCGAAACTCAAGAGGTAATTATCTCGCTAATTTTTGCCCACTCGAAGAACAGTATTTATTCAGAGATATGAATGGCAGCTATTCATACCTATACCCAAACAATGATTCAACCATCAGCAGAAATGTGGATGGTTCGGTATTTCCAGCTGAAGTGAAAAATTATTTCCCGAATCACATCGGCCTCTACCAATGTGCCGGCAATGTCGCTGAAATGGTAGCTGAAAAAGGAATTAGTAAAGGCGGTAGCTGGACCTCGCATCAATATTATATTCAAATTGAATCAAAAGAAACTTATAGCAGCAGCAATGCCACTCTAGGTTTTAGATTTGTAATGGAAATAAAACAACATTAAACTTTTAACCTAAATTCGCATACCATGCAAAGTGAATTTAAGGTAAGGCGATTGGCTTCAATTGGTGCTGGCATTTTATTATTGTTTGCCGCTTTTCTATTTGGCTATTGGGTCTGGGAAATTGGCTACATTTTTTGGCTCACTATTTTTTTGTCTATTCTCAGTCTATTCGCACTAACTATTGCCTCCCTGGTGCTATTTGGATTTTATGCAGTTTCAATCGACAAAACAACAAATGAATGGCGGGAATACATAGCATTTTTAAATTTGCAATTATTTACAAAAGTAGAACCACTGCCGAATGAGTTGACGTATATTTTAATTTTTGAAGCAATCTATAGAGCCAAACCCTTCCACAAATCAGAGAGAACATATGAAGGAACAGATTTATACGAAGTTTCAGTTGTGTACAACGACAACAGAAAGAAACTTTTTAAATTAACTGTCTCTAAAGATACAGCGATTGAAACAGCTGAAGCCCTTCAAAAGATTTTTGATTTAGAAATTTTTGATAAAACCAGATACTAAGGTTGCATCATTTCTAAAAGCACGTTCATTGTTTTCCAATTGCGGGTAGTAGCCGTTACTTTTAATTTATTTTCAAACAGATTGTTGTTCAATTTGGTGTTACCATACCCTCCGGGGCAGTGCAGATAGATATTGCAACCAATGATTTGCCAGGTATCGTCCCCTGAATTAATCCCCTCAAGTTTACCAATATTTTCAGCAGGTGGAACTTCTGCCAGACAAGTCACATACAAATGTTCGGGTGCTGTATTTTTTTGTTTCAAATAAGGATTGTCGGCTAATATGGTGGCAACATCTTTTGCTGTTCTGACAATAACAGGCACATCGCAATTAAATGCCTCTTTAATGGCTTTAGAAATAAGCGTAGATAGTTTTGTCGGGTCAGTTGACTTGTGTTTAAAAACAACATTGCCGCTTTGGATATAGGTTTGAACATCTGTTAAACCCTTGCTTTGTAGTAGTACCTTAAGCTCTGCCATTTTAATCAGGTTTTTACCACTGACATTGATGCCTCTCAGTATTGCAAGCCAGGTTTCCAATACAACAGAAATTAATGATTGCCCAATTTTTTCAATAGTTCTTCTGACATACTATCACCTGAAATACCGTAGCCGGTTACCAAAACCCCTTTTATTCCATCTTTCGATTCAATGGCATAAACAGTTGCTTCATCTGCAGGATCCGTATTGCCTTCGTATCTATACACATCTTTGATATCAAAATCATCAGGAGAAAATTTAGACCCGTTACAAACAAGGCAATTTTCAGCCAAATTAAAGTCGAGTGTAAACCCTTGTTGTTTTAGCTTTTCGAGTGCCTCAGTTACAGTGGCATAATGCATTTTTTGTGTCATCTTTAGAATTGTTTAGGCACATCAAAGATAACGCTATTTTTTTTAAAAAGGAACGACTGTATGGATGAGATGTTATCATTCAATTTAATCAAATATTTACAGGTTGTTACATAATGAACCGGTATATTTTTTTATTCAGTGCTTTTTCGCTTATTTAGCCATCATTATGGCAAACAGAAGAGATTTCATTAAAAGGGGTGCCCTTGCAGCAGGCGCTCTGGCTTTTTCTCCAAATTTGACAAATGCTGTTCCGCTCTTACCTTATAACAGTAACGATGACGATGAATCGTACTGGCAATTAGTAAGGGCTCAATTTCCATTGAGCACCTCTAAAATATATCTGAACAATGGCACCATGGGACCCTCGCCTTTTTCAGTCATCAACGAGGTGTATCAGGACATGATGGATGTAGATACTCAGGGCCGCTACGGTGGCAATGAGGATACAGCATTAAAATCATTGGCTTCATTTCTGAATACAAAAGATACCGAAATCAGTTTAACACGCAATGTTACCGAAGGCATCAATATTGCTTGCTGGGGTTTGCCCTTATCCAAGGGTGATGAAGTATTACTGACCGGGCACGAACATGTTGGTCATGCCACACCGTGGCTCAACCGTGCAAAGCTTGATGGCATTGTAATCAAAACATTTGCTTTAGGAAAAACAGCGGGTGAAACACTCGACAATTTAAAGAAAGCGCTTACCTCAAAAACGAAAGTCATCAGCATTCCTCATATTCCCTGCACCATTGGACAAGTATTACCGGTGAAGGAAATCTGCAGAGTAGCTAAAGAAAAAAATATTTACAGTTTCCTAGATGGCGCACATCCTCCGGGTATGCTGGTATTGGACCTAAAAGACATCGGTTGCGATTTTTATTCAGGGTGCTGCCATAAATGGATGATGGGACCTAAAGGAACGGGCTTTCTGTATGTGGCTGAAGACATGCGCAACAGTTTGCAGGCTTACTATGGTGGTGGTGGTTTTGACAAGGGTTGGGACATGTTGAGCAATCCACCTGAATTAAAAGGCTATGCTGACAATGGCCATCGTTATTACTACGGCACACAAAACCCTTCATTATTTAAAGGCATTTCCAAAGCTGTTGATTTTCAAAACCAAATTGGCAGAGCTAAAATAGAAAAGCGTCTTAAAACACTGGCGTCATACTTACAGGATCATCTGATAAAGTTAAGTGATAAAGTAGAAATGCTGACCCCTACTGAAGCCATTTCAAGAGGTGGGCAGATATCTTTTAAAATAAAAGATAAGGATGTTACCAAGCTGCAAACACAGTGCAATGAAAAATTTATTACAACCAGGTATGTGGCTGAGAACAATATCAATTGTTTACGAATATCAACGCATATCTATAACAGTTATGCAGAAATAGATACTTTCTTAACCGAGGTCGATAAGTTTATTAAGATGTAATGAATGCTGAACTTGCCAAAGACTTTATTAATAAATGGCAGGCGGGTGAAACTAATTTTCACTTAACTACTTCGGGAAGCACAGGCCCTCCTACTCAGATTTTATTAGAGAAAAAGAAGATGCAATGGAGTGCTGCCAATACAGCATCTGTTGTGCACCCATTACCATCCGACTCATTATTGTGTTGCTTGCCATGCTCAAAAATAGGTGGCCTTATGATGCTGGTGAGAGCTATGGAATGGGGAATTCCGATAGAAGTTATTGAACCGGTGGCCAACCCATTTACAGAAAGAAGAACCTGTACAATTGTATCACTTGCACCAATGCAATTATTCCATGTATTGAGCAATAAGGATAGTGTTGAGCATCTGAAAACTGTAAGAATAGTGATTATTGGAGGAGGTGAATTATCTGCAAAACTAGAGAACATGATTGCAGACAACGCTTTTTCAAATACCGTATTTTACCATTCTTATGGCATGACAGAAACATACTCTCACATAGCTTTACGAACTATTAACGGAAAAGATTCAACGCAATATTTTGTTCCATTTAGCGATGTGACAGTTACAAAAGACAGCAACAATTGCGCAGTAATACAACTTCCTTTTGAAAACCAGCCATTGCAAACAACAGATATAATTGCATTGTACCCTGACAGAACATTTGAGGTACTAGGCCGTTCTGACTTCATGATTAATAGTGGTGGTGTAAAACTACAGCCTGAACAGATTGAGAGAGCAATCGCCAATACTTTGCGACCTGAGCATTTATTCATTATTTCAAGCGAGAAGGACGAAGTATTGGGCAACAAGCTGATTTTAATTGCTGAGAAACATTTTGAGTATACGCTTGAAGATTTGCAATTCTTAAAAGCCATTAACCCTTATGCAGTGCCAAAGGCCATTAGAATTATAGAGACATTTGAGCGCAATGAAGGCGGAAAGATTAAGAGATTTTGAGATTTTTGATTTGTAATTTTAGATTTTGGGTTTTCACACTGATCTTGTTGGTGTATTTACTCCACTCTTTCAAATATTTGATCCACCGTTATTTTTATATCAGGGAATAGGGCACTTTCAATGGCATTTCCTTCTAGAAACGGATGCAAGCCAACGTATTTATTATTTATTAAAACAAATAGCAAAACACTTCTATTAACAGGATCGACAATCCAATATTCTTTTACACCACTTTCCTCATAAAGATTAAATTTTACCTGCATATCGTGCTTTGAATTACCTAGCGACAGTATTTCAATAATAAGATCAGGAGACCCTTTACACCCCTGACCATCAAGTTTAGTTAAATCACAGATTACACAAAGATCAGGTTGAACAATTGTGCTATCTTTTTTAGCTGATGGCACAGGCAAAACCACATCAAAAGGTGCGGCATATACTTTACAAGGTTGTTTATGAAAAAGATTATAAAATAATCCTGTCAGTGTAAAATTCAAATCCTGATGAACTCTATTTGGCCCGGGACTCATCTTCACAATTTTACCTTTTATTAACTCAACCCGTTCTTTAAATAACCAACGCATATAATCAGAATAGGTATAGGTGCCATCTAAGTCAAGCAGATTATAATCCAGTATTGGCTCTTTAACTTCATCCATAATAATCAGTTTCTACAAATTTAGCAATTAAATTATTGAAACAAAAAAAAGGAAGACTTGCGTCTTCCTTTTCAATATATTGAGGGATACAGAAAATCTTAATCTTCAGATTTTTCAGTATCGTCTTCTACTTTTTTCTTTCTTGTTTTAGGCACTTTCACCTCTTCTGTTACTTCAACTACTGCTTCAACTTCAGGAGCTGTTGCTACCTGTGCTGTAGCTTTAGGAGCTTTAGCGGCAGATTTAGTAGTTGTTTTAGCAGCCACTACTGTTACAGCAGCTTTGCTAGCTTTAGGCGCATTGTCAGGGCGAGATACCGGAGTGGCATCTTTTACTTCTGTTACAATTGCTTTGAAAGCTTCAGGGTGATTTAAAGCTAGATCAGCCAAGGCTTTTCTGCTAAGTGTTACTTGTTTTGCATTCAATTTACCGATGAATTCAGAGTAGGTTAAGCCAAACTCTCTAACAGCGGCATTGATACGAACGATCCAGATTGAACGGATGTTTCTTTTCTTTTGTTTACGGTCGCGGTAAGCGTATCCTAAACCTTTTTCAACCGCGTTTTTGGCAACGGTCCATACATTTTTTCTTCTTCCAAAATAGCCTTTGGCCATTTTAAGAATTTTCTTTCTGCGTGCTTTACTAGCTACGTGATTAACTGAACGAGGCATTTTTTTACTTTGTTACTTTTTGAGTTATT
>JAZKEQ010000046.1:0-25336 GCA_040386935.1 Bacteroidota bacterium
ATATGGAAATAAATCATAGACATAAAGTCTTAAATTAATCCTTATTCAAATATACTATTTATTTGTGAAAAGCAAGAAGAAATGTTAAAATATTTAACTACCAGCGATAGGCCCTTCTTCCCAGATCACCTTTCCAGGGCACCACCATGCGAAATCCGATTTGGTTGGAGCCTTCATCAGAACTGCGGGCAAAACGCTTGCCTTGTCCTTTTACCAAACGGCTATTGGCTGTATTTTTTGCATTAATGATGCTGTCATTTGTATAGTAATAGACTTTTGTTTGACCAATGTATTTTAAATCATCTTCAACAGAAATAAAGGGTTTAATAATATACATCCTATATTCCTCAGAATTTGAAGTTGCATGAAGGGCGACATAATAACTGTATTGACCATTTTTTGTTCGAAATGTATCTATGCGTTGCGATTTATAATACAATTGAAAAATTGCAATCGCTTTATTATCCATTAATTTCTCACTAAAATATCCCATTCTGTTTTCTGAGTATTTTAGAATATTGCCTGCAAATAAAGGTGTGCCACCTGGTAACCAATCCATTATTCTAAAATAAAACATCCCTAATGAATCTTTCTCTCTAATCTCACCATATTGGTCATACATACTAATATAAAGGGGATTAACTTCCATACCGCCATTATTTATTCTAGCTAACATATCCTGATATTTTCGAGGTTCGGGTGAATAGCTATCGAGCAACCATTCACATATCTTATTTTGATTGTTATTCTGATAGTAAGCCTTAAATGAAGACTCATAATGCTTTAGCATCATTTTGGCATTAATATCCTGTGATGCCAAAATATTTGTAAAACGACCTACCCCTTTATTGGGCTTATTGTTTTCAAATGTATTTTTTTTGATTGTTAATTCAATCTCATCTTCACTAGGCATTCTGTATCCATATAAAAAATCAGGCTTATACACCATTTTTAAATGCTCTTTCTTTGTATTATTTTCATCATAATACTCTGCATATCGCATCTTCATTCGCTTCTTGTCTGATTTTGGAAAATAATAATGACCTGCCAGATATGTTTCAGTATTGAAGTTATTTTCATGGACAACATGTTTCGATACATATTGCATGTAATCAATGTCAATTGTTTCCATCACTATACTCTCATTTATTCTATCGTTTTTCCAACGACAATACTCCATGGCTTGATACCAGGTAACACCCACTACAGGGTAAGCTCCAAATGCAGGATGTCCCAAAACCGAAGCTACAGATGGCTCATTCCACAACATAAAACTATCTTTCGCATTAACTTGAGAGTTTTTATACATAGTGGGATAATCCACATAAACACGCGATAACCAGTTTTGATAGACACAGTACTCCAAATTGCTGACAGGATTTTGACTGATTAGAAAACCGGGAATATTGCCTTCTCCTTTCACTACTAACATTCCAGGAGGAATAACCGTTTTTTTTGAATGTGATAAATTGAGAGAACACAGCCCCACTACAAGCAAAAGAAGACAAAAAATTCGGTTGAATTTATTTTTTAACATGGTCATATTTAATCTTTATTGCAAAATCAGCAAAAGGTAAACCGATTCATTTGTTATACTTTCGGGTTTATAGATACAATAATACAGATTTAAACAATTATTATTGTATCAAGGAAATCATGAGACTAATCAGTATTGTTATATTTACATTATGGGTAATCCCAGTAACCGCCCAACAAAACAATAATCCTAGCGATACAATCAATTTTCCCTACTGGATTGAGATGATGAAAGACCCAACGGTAAACTTGCATCAAACGCAAAGGGCTTTTCAAATGTATTGGAACAACCGACCTATTTTGCCCGGCTCCGGTTATAATGTGTTTAAACGTTGGGAGTATATGGCCAAATTACATGCTGATGAAAGTGGTAACATCTCTTACCCTAAAAGCTACAAACCAGCCATTCCTGTTCCAGTGTCTATTGATAAAACTTTTTCAGGCAATGCTTTCAATGCCTCTTCAATTGATTCGTCATTTTGCGGATACGATACCTCATGGATTGAAATGGGTCCAAATTACTCAAAGGATATTGGACGGATAAATACCATTGCATTTCACCCGACAGATACTAATATCATGTTGTGTGGCGCTGCCAGTGGTGGCTTATGGAAAACCATTGATGCCGGGAAAAACTGGTTCATATTTCTGGATACCTTGCCTACACTTGGTGTGGCTTCAATTGCATTCGATTACAATAACCCCAATATTATTTATTTAGGCACAGGCGACAAATATACTGATGCTCCGGGCTTTGGATTATACGTCAGTAAAGATGGCGGTTTAAGTTGGGTAACCATGAATAATGGCATCACAGGATTTTCAAAAATTTTAAAAATTGTCATTGACCCAATCAACCCATCAATTATTGTAATAAGTACCAACAAGGGAATTTTCCGAACCATCAACAAAGGCCTGTCATGGAAAAAATCAACCATTTCAGGTTATACGGATTTCACAGATTTGCTTTTCAATCCATCCTATAGGAATATTCTCTATTCAACCAGTGCGGGTCAATTTTTTAAATCAATAGATAGTGGCAAATCATTTGTAAAGATAACAAAAGGGATTACTAACAATAACGCTGCGTATACCGGTAGTATAGCTGTATCAAAAAGTGATTCTTCGTATGTATATTTTTTGATGTGCGACTTCACTGTTTTTTTGGGTATTTATCGCTCTGTTAATTTTGGCGATTCATTTGCATTGATGGCCAATAGTCCCAACTTAATGGGTCGTGAATCTGACGGCAGCGACTTAACAGTGGGTCAGGCATTTTTTTGCCAGGATATTGCTGTAAGTCCACAAAACAAGGATGAAGTGTATGTTGGAGGTATCAATATTTTTAAATCGGCAAATGGCGGTAAAACTTGGGCCATACATGGCTATTGGCGTGGATTTAACAGTAACTACACGCATGCGGATATTCATTCACTTGAATTCAATCACATATCAAACACCTTGTATTCAACGAATGATGGGGGGATATACAAATACTTTCTAAACAAGGATTGGAAACCACTTTCAAATGGCTTGGGTGTGCGTCAGGCATACAAAGTAAGCACCTGCAATAATGGAAAAATTCTGGGAGGATTTCAGGATAATGGCAGTGACATGAACACGAAATTAGATGATATCACCTTCGGCACTATTACAGGTGGTGATGGCATGGACAACTGCTTTAATTTATCAAATCCGGACAACTATTATACGTCTTCACAGAATGGCGTCATTTATAAAAACACCTTTTATAAAATTGCAGAAAAAGGAACAGGTGGCATAACTGAAGATGGCGACTGGGTGACACCCTTTGTATTGGAAGAAGGCAACCAGAACATCATGTTGGCCGGTTATCGCAATGTATGGAGAAGCGATAATTTGAGTATCTCTCTGCAATTTACCAATATTTGTGACTCGACAGCAAAGACAACAACAGCATTTATCAATGACATAGAAAGCTCTCCCGCAAACAACAAATTCTGTTTCTTTGCCAGAGACAATGGCACTTTCTTTAAAACATCCAATGTCAATGCACCATCACCAAAATGGAAAAACATTTCATTGTCAAAACCTGCTGCAGGGTTGATACGCGACATTCAATGCGACTATAAAGATACCAACCTGCTATATATTGCATTAAACAACAAAATATATGTCTCAAAAAACGGTGGTACACAATGGCAGGACTTTTCAAACAACCTACCTGATGTACAGGTTTACAGCATTGCATTAGATTCCTCAAGTTCTAAAGGAGGCATGTTTTGCGGTACTTCCAGCGGTGTGTATTACAGAGACACTGTCAATAAAAAATGGGTGGAATACAAAACAGGTTTCCCGAAAAATGTGTTGGTCACCGACATGGACATTTCTTATGGCAAAAATTTAAAATCAGCAAATAGATTAATAGCAGGAACTTACGGCAGAGGCATATGGTCAACAAGAATCAATACCATAAAAGAAAAACCAATTGCAATGATAGCTGTGCCTTTTAATTTTTCATCGAATGAAAATTTTAAAATCTGCATTTTTAAGACCATCTATTTTACAGATTCGTCTGAAGGCCCCAGTATTTCTCATAAATGGTTCGTCACCCCAAATACAGGAATAAGCTTCTTTAACAACGATTCAACAAAGGCCAACAACTATATTACATTTTCAAAACCGGGCGCTTACAATGTTTCTAAAGTGGTCAGCAATTGCTACGGCCACGACACATTTACCATAAAAAAAATACTGGTATTCGATACCTTAAAATATACCAAATGCCACAGCAAAACACTGACGCTGTTGACCGGCAATTACGGTATTTCAAATTTCACTCTAAACGGTGTATCCCAATCATCAAGCGCCACTAAAGGTATTGCCTACGAGAACTACAGTTGTAAAACAATATTCAAGGTAAAGCCCAATAAAACCTATCCATATGAAGTAACCGTAAACCCCGGTGATTATGAATATTTCAGAGCTTATATCGATTTTAACAACGATGGTAAATTTTCAGAACAGTCGGAAGTAATTGCCAATAATATTTACAAAAGAAAGACCATAAAAGACTCATTTTTTGTCCCTCAGCAATCTGTAAAAAACAAATTATTGAGAATGCGTTTAATGTCTGATTTTTCAATGATTGACACCAATAGTTGCCCTGATTTATCTATTGGTCGTACAATTGACTACAGTATTTTAATTGAAGATGAGCACGCAGATTTCACTGTAAACAAAACAACTGTATGCTTAGGCGATAGCGTTACATTCACCAATACATCCGAAGGATATGCTAAGCAGTTTGCCTGGCATTTTGGTGCAGGCGCCTCTCCTGCTACTGCTGTTGGCAAGGGCCCACATTCAATCAGATACAACAGCAGCGGTTATAAAACCATAAAGTTAACACAAGATGATGGCTTGTCAATTACAAAGGATTCTATGCTGTATGTTAACGGCACATTGAATAACAGCATTACCGCTAATGATACTGCTTTTTGTGAAGGGCAGTCAGCTGTATTTAATTCTCAATTGGATTCAGGTAAAGGTATTCAATACAATTGGCAAAAAAACAATGTTGCAAATGGGGTTAAAAACAAAACGCTCCATATCAACAATCTTACTATAAGTCAGTCGGGGCAATACAGATTGATAACGAATAACGGCTGTTTCTCAGATACTTCAAACGCCATTTCAATTTCAGTTAATCCATTGCCTATTGCTACGTTTAAAGCTGTTCCTATTACTTCAACCAATATCCAGTTTACACCGGATGTGCTGACTCACAAAAGCTATTTGTGGCAATTTGGAGATGGACAAAACAGCAGTACGGTATCACCAACTCATAATTTTTCAGTGCCAAAAACGTATGCTATTTCACTGACAGTAACATCAAACAACGATTGTACAGACAGCAGTTTGCAACAATTAATTGTCAAAAATACTGGCATCAATGTACTAAAAGCCAACAGCGTTGTATTAAGTCCAAATCCTGTGAGTGATGTGCTGACGATTCAGTTTGCATTGACCACCTCCTCTCCTGTTGAAATCAGTATTATTCATCAAGACGGCAAATTGGTGAAAACCATTTACTCTGAACAAAGTTCAAATTTAAATTATACTGTAACGTCTGACCTCAGCAAATTGGGATTAAACAGTGGTATTTATTTCATAGAGATAAAAACGGGTGTTCAGAATTATCGATATAAAATCATCAAATTATAACGCAAAATTTATGTACAATGATGAAGTTTTTTGAATTTCTATTAATCGCTCTTTTAGTATTTTTTTTCAAAACAGATACAGTTGCTCAGGATGGATTTAAAATCATCAGAAAGGCTGAGAAACAATATGAAAAGCAGCATTACAAAAAAGCATTAACCCTTCTAGCAAAAGCAGATACTGCTGATTATGGATTTTGTGGAAATGCATACGCTCAAGCAGATAACCAGATTAATTTTTTATATGCAAAAACCTACATGGCTATGAATCAATATGCAAACGCAAGAAATCACCTTAAATACAATACATTTTGCGGGAATCGCTATCAAATTGATTCCATGATTTGGGTAAGTTATCAACTGCAATATGGGAAAGATTCATTATCTAAAATGGTAGATGCTTCATTATCTCAGGCTAATATGGAGTATACCCAATTAGAATATTACATTCATATTCCGCTTACAAATGGTGACTTTATACACTATAGAATTGACTATTTGAAAAAATGGGAAAGTATTTTTATCTTTAATGGTAAAATAAAGGCTCAGCTTTGGGTCGTGAATTTTAAGCAATCAACAATCTATAAAATGGTAAAAGGATAATCTTATTTCTCAGGCACAATTCCCTCAGTACGTTTTCCTAATTCTATGACTGCAACATTTTGCAATTTACCTGCATGTATTTCAAATCGCAGCATGGTGCGCATCAAGTGAAACCCGTGTCGTCCTGCAGCTCCGGGATTCATATGCAATAGGTTATTCAATGCCTTATCGCGTTGTACTTTTAAAATATGACTGTGACCACAAATGAACAATTCTGGTGGATCTGCTCTCAAATCTTTAACAATGCGTGGATTGTATTTACCGGGATAGCCGCCAATATGGGTCATCCATACTTTTAAACCTTCGCAGTAAAATTTATTGTGTAAAGGGTAGCGCTGTCTAAGGTCCTGACCATCGGCATTTCCCCAAACACTGCGTACGGTCTTGCCACTTTTTTCCAATATATCACTCAGTGCTATGGTGGTCCAGTCACCGGCATGCCACACTTCATCAGCATCAGCAAAATGCTTGATGATATCGGGTTCTACACAACCATGGGTATCGCTCAACAATAATATTTTTTTCAATTCACCACAAAATAATTCTTTATTTGCAAGAATAAAAAATCGAATATGTATTTATCCTATGCTATTATCGCCATTACTATCATTTTGAGTCTTTTTGCATTGAACGATCGCCTTTTTTTTGAAAAAGCAAAATTTAATCCATGGTCGATTGCTCACAGAAACGAGTGGTGGAGATGGGTAAGTGGTGGTTTTATTCATGCTGATTATATGCATTTGGGTGTCAATATGCTGACCCTTTATTTTTTCGGCCCAATCCTAGAAAGCAATTTTGTAGGATTATTTGATGTGACAGGCTATTTTTTATTTGCTGTTTTATATTTACTTGCAGTGCCATTCAGCAGTATGTATTCGTATTATAAACACAAAGATGATTTCACTTATTCAGCTATAGGTGCTTCGGGAGCAGTATCCGCTATTTTATTCGGCACTATATTATTTGCCCCTACATCAAGTGTTTGCCTTTACTTTGCAATATGTATTCCAGCCTGGTTATTCGGTATCTTATACCTCGTTTATGAATATTACATGGGCAAACGTCAATTGGATAATATTGGTCACGATGCGCATTTTTATGGTGCATTATTCGGATTGGTATTTGTTATAATTGTTTACCCATCTGTAATCCCTGAATTCATCGGCCAATTCATCGGTTCATAAATAACCAATCAACAATCCTTTAATTTGCTTTAATTTTGCGTAATAAGATATATGCCAACAAAAGAAGATTTACAATCACTGGTCGCTCAATCCTTTAATTTTTCAGGAAATAGTATTGTACTTGGTACTGCCAAATTCGGTGAAGAAGTACTGAATAATACGCTTGTTAAAATTCCACTTAAAACTTTCAACCGTCATGGTTTAATTGCAGGTGCTACCGGAACAGGTAAAACAAAGACCTTACAAAATATTACTGAAAAATTATCTTCCAATGGTGTTCCAACATTATTGATGGACATTAAAGGCGACTTAAGTGGATTAGCACAAGCGGGCAGCAACAACCCAAAGATTGAAGAAAGACATGGAAAAATAGGCATAGAATGGAAAGCAAAAGGTTTTCCAGTTGAATTATTATCACTATCAAATGAAAAAGGTGTAAGAATGCGGGCCACTATTTCTGAATTTGGCCCTGTATTGCTTTCAAAAATATTAGAACTGAACGATACCCAATCCAGTGTTTTGAGTTTAATATTTAAATACTGTGACGATAGACAACTGGCATTACTCGACATCAAAGATTTGAGAAGAGTTTGCCAATACATTCAAACAGATGAAGGTAAAGATGAAGTTGGTAAAGAGTATGGTTTGGTTAGTCCTGCCTCTGTAGGTGCCATTCTAAGAAACTTATTAGCGCTTGAAGAGCAAGGTGCTGATATATTCTTCGGAGAACGCAGTTTTGATGTCAACGACCTGTTGCGCCTTGATGGCAACGGTTATGGATACTGTAATATTCTGAGACTATCTGATTTGCAAAGCAAGCCGAAACTATTTTCAACTTTCATGCTGTGCCTTTTGGCTGAGATATACGCTACATTTCCTGAACGTGGTGATGTTGACCAACCACAATTGTGTATTTTTATAGATGAAGCGCATTTAATTTTTAACGAAGCATCTAAAGCTTTATTGGATCAGATCACTACCATCGTTAAATTGATTCGTTCGAAAGGTGTTGGTATATTCTTTATTACCCAGGATCCGACAGATGTACCCGATGAAGTATTGGGACAATTGGGTATGAAGATGCAACATGCGCTGAGAGCTTTTACTGAAAAAGACCGCAAGTCCATTAAAAAAGTAGCTGAAAATTTCCCGCCATCAGACTTTTATAAAACATCAGATTTACTCACTGCATTAGGAATTGGTGAAGCATTGGTGACTGTACTCAATGAAAAAGGCATACCCACTCCCCTCGTCCACACTTATTTGACAACTCCTCAAAGTCGTATGGATATTATTACCCCCGATGAAATTGATACTATCGTGAAACAATCTCAATTGGTGAGAATTTACAATGAAGCCATTGATAGAGAAAGTGCTTTTGAAATACTGAGCAAAAAATTGGAGGAACACGCCAAAGCTGAAGAGGAAGAAAAGCAAGCCAAAGCAGAAGCCAAAGAAGAAAAAGCGGCAAGTAAGGAAAAATCAGTGGTTGAAAAAGTAGCGAACAGTGGTGTAGGCAAAATTATTATCCGCGAAGTAACTCGTGGATTATTAGGTGTACTAGGCATAAAGTCGGGTACAAGACGTAAATCAAACAGTTGGTTTTAATCAATACTATTTCATGAATCAAACATTTCTCAACACCATCAATCAGGCTTTAATTAAAACACTGAAAGAGCGCTATAAAATGGACGATGCCAGCGTGCTCAACCTAAGTGATGCGGGCAAAAATTCACTCATCAACAGTTTAAAACAATATGTACTTAAAAACGGCACGCCTGAAATTGAAGCCATATTGCTTGACAAAAAACAATTCAGTGAAAGTCCTTTACAAAGCTTTTGTTTTTCAAATTTCAAAAAAGACATTGCCGGTAAAAAATTATTGGACGAATCGCAAACAGGTGAAGTTGCTGAATACTCTATCAACTTTTTGATTGATCAGTTTCGCGAGGGTTTTAAAACTTCAGGTAATTCAAAAGACCTGGACGGCATCTGTTTATTTCTGGGTATCGATAAAAACTTGGTGAGTTTAGCCAATTCACCAATGGCTAAAATGTTCGGAAAGTTTTTTTAAGATAATCCCCTTATAATTGCATTATTATGTCAAATAAAGAATCCTGGGGATCACGGGTTGGCTTGATATTGGCCATGGCAGGCAATGCAGTAGGACTTGGAAATTTTCTGCGTTTTCCGGTGCAGGCCATACAAAATGGCGGTGGCGCCTTTGTTATTCCTTATTTGGTTTGCTTTTTATTAATGGGTATTCCGCTGTTGTACGTTGAATGGGCCATGGGCCGATTTGGGGGTAAACACGGACATCATTCTACTCCATTTATTTTGGATAGTTTTGATAAAAGAAAAATGTGGAAGTATGTCGGTGTATTCGGTATTTTTACCAATATCGCTGTAGCGGCATATTATTGTTATCTTGAAAGCTGGACCCTCAGTTATATGTGGCATTCTGTATCGGGATCATTCAGCGGTCAAACCCAGGAGCAGGTGGCAGGGTTCTTTGATCAATACATTTCACTCAATACTTCTGAACCTGTCATATTCTGGGTTGTTTGCTTATTTCTCAATATCTGGATACTGAGCAAAGGATTGAGTGCAGGGGTTGAAAAAACTGCTAAAATAGGCATGCCTTTATTAATACTATTTGGTATTTTACTGGCAATAAAAGGTGTTACGTTAAAAGCAGGAGAAGATGGCGCAATCAATGATGGTGTTGTAGGTTTAAATTATTTGTGGACCCCTGATTTTGATTCAATATGGAGTGTTAAGGTGTGGATGGCCGCAGCAGGTCAGATATTTTTTACACTATCAGTCGGCATGGGTTCGATACACTGTTATGCCTCGTATGTGAAATCAAAAGACGATATCGCTTTAAACTCACAGTCTGCAGGATGGATGAATGAATTTGTAGAAGTTGTATTGGGTAGTTCTATCCTTATTCCTATAGCCATTGGTTACTTAGGCATCGACAAGGTTGTAGAAATGACTCAAACAGGAGGCCTTGGTTTAGGTTTTAAAACCCTTCCCTATTTATTTCAACAATGGGGCGATGTGATTGCCATATTCGCTGGTGTTATGTGGTTTGGCCTTTTATTTTTTGCCGGCATTACATCATCATTGGCCATGGGAACACCGTGTATGGGTTTTCTCGAAGATGAATTTGGCTGGAAAAGAAAGAATGCTGCTTGGGCATTTGGTATAGTGGTTTTGATTTTGGGATTGCCCACCGTAGTATTTTTCAGAGAAGGTGTATTTGATGAATACGATTATTGGGCAGGCACTGTTTCACTCGTTGTATTTGCTTTATTTGAAATCATCTTATTCTCATGGATATTCGGATTGAAAAAAGGGTGGAAAGAAATTACAGATGGTGCTGACATACATGTCCCCTTGTTTTTTAAATACATCATCAAATGGGTAACGCCATTGATACTCTGCTTTATCTTTGTTTTCAGCTTACCTGATATATGGTCAACAATTGATCATACGGCTACCAAACAACAAATCAGCTATGCAAAAAAACCTCAATTATTAATTGATGAAAACACCGGGATCATTGGCGAAATACTCAGCGAGGTCCCTGATTCCAGTATTTACAAAAGTGATCATGTAATGACGGATGAGCACTTAAATAAGGACCAAAAGAAAGCCATATTTGCTGTCAGGAACAATCAAAAATTATACAAAGAATTTACCAATGATAGTTTCGATTTGGTACAATTCACTACAACACAGGAAAAAATGATGTTGTATAAAAATATCTCCAGACCGTTTTTATTGATTATTTTTGCACTCGTTGCTTATATGGTGCACGTGGCACATAAAAGAAGACAATCATCCTTTATAAAGTAAATGCTATGAATACATCTGCACTCATCATGATGATAGTAACCGAAGCAATCGTTACAATAATGACGATTTACTATTTTGTAAAGGTATTGCGTACTCCTGCCCGCGACCCACAAAATGACAGCTATTCAGAAACAAAATAATATGAAAGATTCATTCGCTAATAATGCCGTTACAGTATCAGGTTTTAAAACATTACTGATTATATCAGAAATAACAATCACAGCCCTTGTACTGATAGGATTTTATTTAATTTTCAATAAATTTAACAAAAAGAATCAGGATTTTAAAAGCAAGAATTAAGCAGAAATATTATCCGCTTTTTCCTTTTTTCTTCTTCTTTTTCTTTCTCAGAGTATTGAACTCTTTGGTGTATACAAGTCCTACCCCTGTTGTATTAATTGGCGCACTCAGCGAAGATGTGTTTACCTGATTGAGATTTGATCTGGTATAAGCCTTTACCCTTAAATTGCCCTTCTTGGTAACCTTGTAATCAATACCAATATTGGGACGATTGCTGTAGTTACTGAAACTACCGTCAAAGGTGAGTTTATCATTAAAGAATTTACTACTAAGTGCAACACCGTATTCAGCAGGTAACAAGTAGGTACCATTTTTATAAATGATGTTGACTTTCCAGTTAGGATCAATTTTATTCAACCAGTTACTGAGCTGTGCTGACAATAAATCACTACCTGCAGAAGATAATGCAGATGACCCAACATTATTTAATCCAGCGCCATTTTGAGCAAATGTTGGCGTAATAAATTGTTTCATAATCAGCAAACTGAATACCTGACGGCTTACTTCTTCTTTATCGGATTTAATACGAGCAATAACTGAAGATAGTGCACTGGCAGAGTTAGACGCTTCAGACTGGAGTTTAGGGAAATTTAAACCGAAGGTAATATCCGGTGAAAACAAATTGCCTTTGATATACAATTCACTTTCGGCAGTTATATTAGAATTAACATTGTTAGCATTTGAAGTACTATTGTTATTGAATGTTACAGCTTCAAGCAAAGGAGCTGGATTCGCTTTTTCAGTATTATAAGCTACGAGATTCAGTTTAGCATCCATAGGATCACCATACCAACTGATGGTTCCTCCTCTGCGCACAGCAAATGGTTTATTGTACAAATCGAATGCGGTGAACAAATACCTGCCTTTATCGACAGTATATGTTCCAAACATATAAAAATCACCGCTCTTGGTCATTTCCATTCTAATATTTCCAAATCCTGTCCCGGTTATTTTATCCCCCAAAGTTTCATCGAATATAATTTCAACATTGGCATCAGTCGTTGCTTCAATATTCATTACCAAAGATCGAATTGGAAAATCATCTTCAGTTTTTTTAATCCGCTTCTTTGCCGTTTTAAAATGCACATAACTGGGCAACCCACTTGCATTACCATCGCTTATCGGCAGATAGAAATGAGTGCCCGGCATAGTGGTGGCATCAATCTTTATATCGAGATTATCAAATGGACCATAGAAAGAGCCACTACCACTTGCATTGGCAATTCCATAGTAAAGACTATTATTGATGGCAGTGGTATTCATTACCCTAAAGTTATTCATATTCCGGATATTGAGATCAAGAATAAAATTATCGAAACTGCTATGATAAATATTGCCTTTTGCATTAGCAGAATTACCCTTGCTGTCAAAGATTTTAAATGTTTGGGTTGAAAATAGATTGCGTTCAGAATGGATGACTGTACTGAAATTGATGGGAATATTCAGATAATCAATAATCATCGTTGCATTATTAATATGAATATCGCCTGTTAATAAAGGATGATCAAAGGTTCCTTTTAACAATAAGTTTTCAGTAGATACTTTCCCTTTCATTCGACTTACTACTTCTTTCAAATACGGTTCAACTATTTTCAAATCTGAAGGTGGCAGATTAATCACTAAATCCATATTATCCGTTTTGCTCTTGAAATCAATGATGCCTTTTATTTCAAGGGAATCAAGGCCACCGTGTTCAATGTTAATGACAACATTTTGAATGGAAGAATTTTCAGCACTTGTTGATACGATGGATAAATTACCAATTGTATCTTTTCCAATACAAAGATTCTCAATACTGAAATCTGATGTTATAACGGGTTTATTACCAACCATTGAATACGTTATTTCACCTTGAGATACACCGCTTAACAAGGGCAATTTCCGGTCTTTTAATACCTTATTAATAATAGTGACCGCAAATTGGTCAATATTCATTTTAACAGTATTTTTTGATTTATTACCGTATTCACCGTTTAATAACAACGACTGTTTGCCGTTGCTAAATACAAAATTCATCAGTTCATACTTATTATCAGTGAACAATACAGAAGCATTTTCACTGAGGAACCATTTATCTTCTCCTATCATGATATCAGCATCGCTCATTTGCAGATTGATACTGTCTTTTCCGAATACCATACGCCCGGCTGCTTTTAGATTAACTGAATAACCGGTATCTAAACCCGTCAGTTTGAAATCAATGATATTATCAAATACCGTAGATTTTACTACAATGTTTTCAGATTTTATGTTTTGATCATCGGTAAAATTATCTGCAGTGATGTCTAATTTTAAGACACTGTTCTTCTCTTTATCAGCTTTTAAAACTAGATTGGAAATTTTAAAGCCATTGTATACAATCTTTTCATTACTGGTATTGAACACAATGGTTTGATCCATGGAGCGGTAATACCCATCGGCTTTGCAAGGCGCCAGACTCAAATCGGGCACATACAGTGTGGTGAACTGGTCGGGTTGCTTTAAGTCAATTGTAAATTTAAAATCCTCATTAGGCAATTCCTGTTTAGGCTGATCAAAATACACCGGAATTAATTGGTGCAACATGTGCAACAATGAAATATCGAGGCGACTCAAAGTGTATTTCCCTGTAATGACGATGTCTGCAAGGTCGCTTAACAGCTTCAATTCCTTTTGATCGTTGCCGATATGACTTGAGGTTAACTCAACTTTAGGAATATACACAGTTACTTTATTTCTATAAACAGAAATATCTGTTCCAACTATTGTACCTACAGCATCATCCAGATTTTTACCGGTAAAGTTTAGCTTAAAATTACCCTTCACATTTTGTTCAGTCGTATCGAAACCAAGTGCTGATAAGTCGGCATTGAATACTGTCGCATTAAAGCTTGCTACAGGAATAGCTGCAGCTGAATTGAATTCACCTTCAAAATCGAGATTGAGATGCGGGTCGCGAATTTTAGCAACACCCGAGAATAGTTTTTTACTGATGGTGCCCTTTGCTGTGATGTTGTGGTAATTGTAATTTTGAAAACCCAATTGACTGATATCACCTTCTACATCTATCGCATATTTTTCAGCATCTAATCCTGTTCCGTTTATTTTCAAGTCAAAGCCTGCGTTATCAAAAGGTGATTCAGGGTAAAAAGTTTTCAGTTTAAACTCACTTGTTTTCAATTTACCTGAATAGGTGGCGCTCTCCATCCCATCCTTGTATTTTAAATTGATGTCTGCATCAAAGTCGCCCAATATTGTGGTAATCTTACCAAAGGTTACAAAGTCGTTATAGAAGCCTGAGAAATTACCCTTATAGCCTATCTTACCCAGTGATGCCAGATTTGTAGGCACATTGCCAAGGCTAATAAGATTGAGGTCGTTGTAGTCGGTACGAAAATCCTTCACCTCAAACTCCATAATGGTATTATCGAGATCAGGCAAACCTGTCATGGTCCAATCGCCTTCATAAGTTGTTTGATCGAACAAACGCAATTTTGTGTTTTTGCCTTTTAACTTTACAAGATACCCTTCGGCATAACCTGAAGCGAGTATGGGCGTTTTATAATTTTTGAGGTAGTGACTGAAGTAAGCCAGGTCTTTGCTGTCGATAATTGCCTTATCGAGATTGGCTTTCATCATGATCTTGTTATTGAAATCATTGTAATCCTTCCAGTCTTTCGACAACATTTTGAAACTATTGCCAATTTTACTGAAAGGTGTTGTCAATAATAATTTTTCAAATTCGAGACCGCCTTCATGTATTTTAGTATCTGCTATTAATTCATCAACAATAAAACCGCATTTTTCTTTAAATGACATGTGGTTCGACTGAAAGTGCAGGGAATCATCAATCAGATAAAAGTCTTGTAAATCCGCATTGATATTGCGAAAACTCATATCGTTATAATTGAAATCCATGAAATCAGGCGCTGTGTCATTGTCATTAAAATAATCAAAGCGAACATTGTTCATGCTGACATCCTTGCTGTAAATGGTCCAGATAACTTTTGGTTTGGTTGTATCGCGTGGGCCACCGTCAAAATAATCAATAAGAAATTCATAATTCCCATCTCTTTCACCTTTGTGAACACCAAAAATCACTTTACCTCCTTCAAGTGCCAGACTATTGAATTTAACAATGCGCTTGATGTTGTCGTAATCGTTATAATCAGCCTTTACTTTACTGAAATAAAGCAGTGTATCCTGCTGATGATCCTCGATATACACATTTTCAAAAACAGCCGTTTTAAAGAATTCGATGTCAACACCGCTTATTTTTACTTTTGTCTTTAATTCTTCGCTGAGGTAAGTTGTTGCTTTTTGTACCAACCATGTTTGTACAGGGCGGCTCCTAAACACAATATAGATAAAGCCGATACTGAATAACAGTAACAGTAAGATAAATCGCGCTATTTTAGATATTTTTGCAAGCACAATACAAATAATGCCCTTTTTTGCAAATATAGGACAGCCATTGTTGCGTTTACCCACAGTATGCCGCTAAATTCAGACACTCCAATAATCCTCGCCATAGAGACATCCTGTGATGATACCGCAGCAGCGGTAATTAAGAATGGCAAAATGCTTGCCAATATTGTGTCTACACAAAAAATACACGAACAATACGGAGGAGTAATTCCCGAATTGGCAGGTAGAGCCCATCAACAGCATATTATTCCTGTTGTAGACAACGCCCTTAAAAAGGCAGGCATAAAGCCTGAACAAATAGATGCCATCGCTTACACGCAAGGCCCGGGATTAGTGGGTTCATTGCTTGTAGGCAGTCAGTTTGCCAAAGGTTTATCTCTGGCTTTGAATAAACCAACAATAGGTGTTCACCATTTACAGGCCCATATTGCAGCGCATTATTTAAATGAAAACCCTCCGACTTTTCCTTTTCTCTGCTTATTGGTTTCGGGTGGCCATACTCAAATTGTACTTGTAAAAGACCATCTGGACATGACCATATTGGGATCCACAATTGACGATGCTGCCGGAGAAGCCTTTGACAAAGCCGCTAAAATGCTGGGTTTGCCTTATCCGGGAGGCCCACTCATAGATGAATATGCTGAAACTGGTGACCCAAAAGCCTACACTTTTCCAATAGCGCGGTTGAGTGGGTATGATTACAGTTTCAGCGGACTTAAAACATCCATTCTCTATTTTCTCCAAAAGCAGACTACACTTGACTCAGATTTCATCAAAAATAATCTAGCGAATATTTGCGCTTCAATCAGATACACCATTGTTAAAACACTTCTGAGTAATCTCGAAAGAGCCGCAAATGATTTGCAGATAAAAAGCATCGGTATAGCAGGTGGTGTAAGTGCCAATCGCTTATTGCGCAATGAACTTGAACTATTGGGCCACAAAATGAATATAGCAACTTTCATCCCTGCATTTGAATATTGTACCGATAATGCCGGAATGATTGCAATTGCCGGTCATTACCAATACCTGAAAGGTCAATTCGCTAAAATTGATGATGTGCCATTTGCCCGTGGCGACTTTTAATTCCTAGTCCGGTTAATCGATGAATTATATTCTTTTATCACTTTAAAAAACTTTAAGGCAAAATTGTTGTTAAAATTGCAGCGATTTTATGAAAAAACTAATTTTCCTTTTACTCTCCAATGTTCTCATCTTTACCCTTTCAGCTCAAAACAATGTTACACTCAGCGGCTATGTTAAAGACAGTGCCAATGGTGAGGCCTTGTCTGCCTGTAATATAACGGTTGAAGAAGCTAAAACGGGCACACAAACCAACGCTTATGGTTTTTATTCACTGACACTACCCTCAGGTACATATTCAATTAGTTTTTCCTATGTTGGATTTAACACCAAAACCATTGTTGTTAATCTGACAACGAATATTACCGAGAATGTTGAAATCACCAAAACACTGGCAACATTCAATAACCTGACGATTAAAGGCAAGAAAAAAGACAATGCGGTAGAGAAGGTTGAAATGAGTGTCAACAATTTGAATATTTCAACGATTAAAAAAATACCGGCCTTATTGGGCGAGGTAGATGTTGTAAAAAGTGTGCAATTATTACCGGGTGTTAGTACAGTGGGTGAAGGCGCATCAGGTTTCAACGTAAGAGGTGGCAGTATTGATCAGAATTTAATTTTGCTGGATGAGGCTCCTGTTTTTAACTCCTCTCACCTATTTGGTTTCTTTTCTATATTCAATCCCGATGCTGTTAAAGATGTTAAATTAATAAAAGGTGGAATGCCTGCTACCTATGGCGGACGTTTATCATCTACCCTTGATGTGAGAATGAAAGAAGGCAATAGCAAGAAAACAGAAGTGAATGGCGGTGTTGGTGTTATTTTTAGTCGCTTATCAATAGAAGGTCCTTTATTGAAAAAGAAATTGAACAACAAAGCTTCATACATTATAGCCGGCAGAAGAAGTTACATCGATGTATTGGCAAAACCTTTCACTCAAAACAATGCGAACCTGAAAGATGCCATTTTTTATTTTTATGACTTTACGGCCAAAGTGAATCTCACATTGAATCCCAACAACAAAATATTTTTATCGGGTTATTTAGGCCGCGATGCATTTGGGGTACCGAATGCAAAATTCGACTGGGGCAATAGCACAGCGACTTTCCGTTGGAACCATTTGTTCAACAAAAAACTGTTTACCAACTTCACTACCTATTACAGCAGATACGATTATAAATTGGGATTTGGCAGTGGCAACAACAGTTTCGACTGGCATTCAACAATCGACAATTTCAGTGTAAAACCTGACTTCACCTATTATATAACACCAAAGAACACTTTGAATTTTGGCGCGATTGCAACGTATTATATTTTCAGTCCCGGCAAAGCCACATCAAAAGATATCAGCTCAACCGTTGAATTCGGATTACCCAAAAAATACGCATTGGAAAGTGCTGTATTTGCTGAAAACGAACAAAAGGTGAGTGATAAATTAACCATGAGATATGGTATACGTGTTTCTAATTTCACTTATCTGGGCAAAGGATCAGCCTTATTACTCGACCGCGAAACACCGGGCAAAAGAGCCAATGTATTAGGTACAGTGGAATACAGCGACATGGAAGTGATTAAAAACTACACCACACCTGAACCGCGTTTTTCATTGAATTATAAAGTCAACAAACTGACAGCACTCAAATTGAGTTATAACCGCATGGCGCAATACCTGCACTTAATATCAAATACTGCTGCAAGTGTTCCGCTTGATGTATGGACACCGAGTACTAACAACATCAAACCACAAATTGCCGACCAGGTGGCCATTGGTTATTTCAAAAACTTTGGTAGAAACATTGACTACGAATTATCAGTAGAAACCTATTACAAAGAAATGCAGAATCAAATTGATTATGTAGACGGAGCCGAACTGCTATTGAATCCTGAACTTGAGGCCGACTTGCTGAATGGCAAAGGTCGCGCTTATGGTATTGAATTTTTCGCTAAGAAAAATGTAGGAAAATTGACCGGTTGGTTGAGTTATACATTAGCCAAGTCTGAACGCAAAGTTGAAGGCGTCAGCAAAAACGATTGGTATGCCAACCGTTTCGACCGCAGACACAATCTGAATTTAACGGGTAGTTATGAAATCAGTCCAAAATGGTCGGCATCTGCCAGCTTTGTATTTGGAACAGGCACCCCTACCAATTTACCAAATACCAAATACAGTTTCCAGGGCATACAGGGTATTCCCCAAAACGCCAGTGACTTGAGAAACAATGTGAGGATAAAACCTTTTCACCGACTGGATGTATCGGCTACATACACACATAAAAAGACCGCAAAATGGGAAAGCAGTTGGGTATTCGGAGTATACAATGCCTATGGCCGCAGGAATCCATTCTCTTATTACAGTCAGGTAGATCCACAAAATAGTTTTGCTACTCAACTCATTCGCTTTTCTGTTATTGGTTCTATCATTCCATCAATTTCCTGGAACTTTAAATTTTAATATCCATGCAACACAATTTTAAACATACATTATTTATACTAATCGCTGCGCTTGCTTTTACTGCTTGCGAAGACCCTATTGAACTTGACCTTGGCACACCTAAAGAACAATTGGTGATTGATGCTGTTATCAATCAGACAACAGATACACAGTACATTTATATTACCAAATCGGTGGCCTATCTTAAAAATGGAGTGCCAACAGGTTATCAAATGGATACAGTGGGTATTTTAGATACGACAACTTTCACTTTTCATAACTTCCAATACAAAGGCAATGGCGTGTATTTTTATGTACCAACCGGCCCCAATACATTTAAATACGCGACCGATTATCAGTTAATCGTAAAAGATGGTCCTAATACTTACGCCTCTCAAAGTCGATTGAACTCTCCTACTGTTATTGATTCGTTTACCTATAAATATGAAGAAGAAGGCAGATTTGGCGGCAACAAAGGCAACTACGTAACCTTATGGGCTAAAGACAAACCTGGCAAAGGCGACTACTATTGGCTGCGCTTATTCCGCAACGACTCTATACAGGCAAGAAGTGGCGACATCAATATTGCAGTTGATAATTCAACAACTCAGGGTGGCAGCGGTGATGGTGATTTATTCATTATTCCTATTAGAGAAAATTTAACCTCACGCCCATGGAATATAGGAGAAACAGCCCGGGTTGAAATATTGAGTATTACACCTGAAATGTATTTTTATTTGAACCTAGTCAGAACGCAGCTGAACAATACCGGTTTGTTTGCAGTACCTCCTAGCAATATTCCAAGCAATATTGTGTGCATCAATAATCCCGACTTAAAAGTATTGGGTTTCTTTTGTATGACAGGAAAAGTAAAAACAGCTACGCTTAATATTCAATAAAAAAAGGGATTTATTCCGTTTCCTTAATTTATGAAAATGAATTAAGTTTGTTCTCTCTTGAAAAAAGCGGTCCTGATATTCTTCACCCTACTGACTTTGTATCCGCTGAAAGCCCAATTTCAAAGGGGATTTCAGGTGAACATGCTTCCCGGATTTTTAATCGCCCATCGCGAATACATGGCCAATATGGAGGCCCATACTTTTGGATTTGAAGTTATTTACAGCAGCAATTTTACAGGATGGAAGGCGGTAGACAGCACCTACAAACATTTGCGCTGGGGCACAGGTATCAGCTATTTTAATTTGGGTAACCGCGAACTGAATGGCGATATTTATGCCTGGCACATGCATGTGGAGGCCAATCTAAAAAAGAGAAAAAACTTTCAAAGCACATTGCGATTTGGCTCAGGTATTGGGTTTTTAACCAAACCATACAATCTGAATACGAATAGGAAAAACAAAGCCATAGGTTCAAACCTGAACGGCAATATGCAGGTGATGTACAAGGCCTATTTTCAGGTATCAGAAAAAACACAACTGGCATTGGGCTTAGGCATTACACACTATAGCAATGGTAATTTTAAACGTCCAAATCTGGGAATTAACATGGCCCATTTCAATCTAGGATTTTACAGAACCATCAAAGTACTGAATCAGCCCAAGTTCAAACCATTGATAAAACCTTTCCCTGACAACGGTTTCGAAATAGTGGCCTGTATAGCAGATAAGCAGATAGCAGTGGCTGATACCAGACGATTCACGATTTACTCGGCCAGTTTATTGTATTACTTTAAACACAACAAAATGCGCAACTGGCGTATAGGACCTGAATATTTTTACGATAAAACCTACCCTTACCAATTGTTTCAACCTTCAACCCTCAACCGTGTGCCACTGGCAAAGAAATCGGAAATTGCGATGAAAATTGGACATGAGTTTGTGTACGGCAGAATTGCGATAGTAACAGATTTTGGCACTTATGTGTACCGTCCTAACAAATACAAGAAAGCCGTTTATTTTGCCATTGGTTTTAATTATTTCTTCAATAGCGGCATATTGGCCCAGTCGCGTTTAAAGTCGCACATGGCCGTGGCAGATTATTTTTATTGGGGAGCCGGTTATAGATTTTCGGATAAATTCCTTAGAAAAAAATGAAACAACTTATTGCCATATCGCTGTTCATTTTAACATTAGCCGGTTGTAAAAAAGGGGGCGACCTATTTAAATCGTATGGGCCGGAAACAACTGAAAAACGCCAGGTAGCTTCATTCAGAGCGATATCAGCAGGTGAAAAATTTGACATAGAACTAAAGCAGGATTCTGCGAGAGAGGGTGAAATTGAATTAACAGCCGGGGCTAACGTTATCAGTGGCTATGAAACCAGAGTAGAAAATGGTGTATTAGTACTTGAGAACACCAACAAATTCAATTGGGTACGTCAATTAAAAGTGAGACAAAAAGTAGTGATTTATTTTAGAGTGATAGACAGCTTAAGTGTAAGGGGATCAGCCAAGTTTGTGGCCAATGATACCATTTATCAAAAAAATAAGCTCCAAATCATTCACAACGGATTAGAGGATGTAGAATTGAACATCCGCACCAATGATATCAATTTGCGAGGTGAAAACACCGGAGGCATTATATTAAGGGGTCGTTGCAATATATTCAATGGTACTGTTGATGATGTCAGTTTTATAGACAACCGCAACCTGATTACGGATGATACTTATTTCACCAGTTTCAGTCAGGAGGCCAGTTATGTTGAAGCCAAAAACATATTGGGCATCAAGGTATATGGCAATGGCAATGTGTATTATTCAAGCGATCCGGCCAACAGCTTTAATTCTAAATTCGAGGCATTCGGCAAGGGACAAATTATTAAGCAGTAAGTAGTAATTCCTTCTGAAATATACTATTGATTAAATGCGATAAGCCATTTCACACCGGCAATCCACTCAAAACCTGATTAATTAAGACTAATAAAAAAGTAAGGGCATAAAAAAATCCCTGATGTTTCGATCAGGGATTTTTAAATTAATTTGGTTAACTATTAATAACGTTTGTTATATCCGCCACCTGAGTTACCACCACGGTTAAAACCGCCACCACCGCGATTTCCACCACCACCGTTGTCTTCTCTTGGACGGGCTTCGTTTACTACTAACGCTCTTTCCATAAATTCTTTCTCGTGAAGAGCAGAGATAGCTGCATTAGCTGCAGTATCATCACTCATTTCAACGATAGCAAATCCACGTGAGCGGTTTGTAAATTTGTCTTTAATAATTCTTGCAGAGCTAACTTCACCATACTGAGTGAAAAGGTTTTCTACATCTTGCTCGCTTGCTTTGAAGCTAAGATTACCTACGTAAATGTTCATTGTATCTAAATTTGTTAAAAGTGTTCAGGTTTTGAAATCTGAACATTTGTCAAAGATAGGCAACTAGTTTCATTAAAAAAAATATTTGTTCAAGTCTTAAATTTATTTACCTTTGCAACCTCGTAAAAAAAGGACCCGTAGCTTAATTGGATAGAGCACCTGACTACGGATCAGGAGGTTGGGGGTTCGACTCCCTTCGGGTCCACTTACAAAAACACAAACCCGCCCACAAGGCGGGTTTTTTGTTTTTGTTATCCCGTATTGTGTCCGCATCCGCCTCTGGCGGAGAAGGACTCTAATACGGGATAGCGCTTTTAATTAACTAAAATCTCAATAATAACGTGGTTTTTAACACTTAAGGGAATGTCTCATAGTGACTTCGGAACGAAGTCAATTACAATATATAGAGCCCTTCTCTTTAAATTAATCTTTGTAAACGTTCGACATACTGCCGATTGATTCCGTGCAGCGTTGAATGCTTGGTTTCAACGCTGCACCAGAAATTTCAATTGTTGTGTTTTCAGGAAATATTAAGAACCCATTTTTACTTTTAGGCCCTGCATATGTTATTTCAATGGTTTTGAACTCTGTTTTTACGTTGCAAACATAGAGTAGCTGATTAAAACACTTAATCATTCTTTTAGCAATGGAAAAATTAGTTTATTAATGAAAATAAAAAAACGCAACCACTTTAAAGGTGAATGCGTTTTTAATATGAAAGTTCGTTATCTAAATTATTGAATAATTAGTTTTTGTATTTGGTAGGCGTCATTGTGTTTGATTTTTAACAGATATACACCTGGCAGAACATCATTGACATTTATAGTTAAATTGTCTTTAGAAATTAATTTATTCATGATTAATTTCCCTGATAAATCGTAAATTTCTATGTTAAGTTGCAAGAAATTCAGCTCGCTACTTATTGTAATAATATTAGTTGCCGGGTTAGGATAAATTTCTATCTTATCTTGTTCTATTCTGTTGGCTATTCCAACATTTTGCAAATCATACGCAGTAGATGTTTTATTACAAGTGATGCCCTTCTGAATCAAGAAAACCACTTTAACTGTATAAACGCCATTTACGGTTGGTTTGTATTTCTTACTTGTTGCACCATCAATATCTTGCCCGTTTAGTTGCCATTGATAAGCTGACACATTGGTCCAAGAGGAACTTAATGAATCCATTTCTCTAATGATAGAGGGTTTGCCATAAACAAATAAATTAATATTAATTAAGCTATCATAACCTGAGCTATTGGTTAAATATTGCAAATAATAACCGGAAACTTTATACGTTTTATTATTTAACTCCAAAGAATCACAGACACTAGCCTCTACTTCACTTTGTGTTAGTACATTGTCAATAGCCCACAGTTCCTGACCAGATTCTTGGTTACGAGCGGTAAAAATTAATTTATCTTCGAAAGGGGTTAAATATTGAATGCCTGCATTTCCATTTGCTTGTTGATTAATGTTGTAGGTTAATTGGGTGCCAGAAGCTGTACCATCGGTCCTAAACAACTCATATGCATTGCTTCCATCCACACCATAAATGGCTATAAAATATAATGTATTAGCATGTACAAAATAATCACTTGGATTTGAATTTCCATTGGCATTCAAATTACTTACTTTTACAGTACCTGCAGTCGTTCCATTTGTTTTCCAAATTTCACTGTTTTCTCCTGTTCCTCTTGCTGTAAAGTACAACTCACCTTTATAATTGGCATAAGAATAATGAACCGACATACCATGTGCACTACCTGTATTAAAATCTTTCACCATTGTGGTTCCTGCATCAGTACCATCACTCGTCCACAGCTCTTCTCCGTTGGTTCCATCATCTGCCTTAAAAAATACTTTTCCTTTGAAATAGGTAAATATAGAAGGACGGGAAGACGCGGAAGGATTAATATTTTTAACCAATACAGTACCTGCTTCTGTGCCATCGCTTTTATATAGTTCTAAGTCACCGCTGCCATTATTGCCGGTAAAATACATATAACTACCCCCTGCCATTAAATCCTGAACAGAAAGCCCATTGGCATTTCCTGGATTGCCGTTACTCACTTTTGTCGTTCCAATTTCAGTGCCATCTGTTTTCCAAATTTGTACACCGGAAACACCATCTTCTGCACCAAAATAGAGTGTATTATTATAAATAGTAAAAAACCTTGGAAATGAACTTGCAAAAGCTGTTTTTTGATTAATATTTTTTACTAAAACAGTTCCTGCATCTGTTCCATCTGTTTTCCATAATTCTGTACCAACTGATGACAATGCCGTAAAAAATAATTGATTATTAAATACAAATAAATTCTTTGGCGAACTACTTGATGCTCCGGGATTAATATCTTTTACCATCATTGTGGTAGTGCTGGTACCTGCAGTTACCCATAGTTCATCTCCATTTACACCATCATTGGCATTAAAATATATTTTATT
>JAZKEQ010000047.1:0-49535 GCA_040386935.1 Bacteroidota bacterium
ACAATTGCCAGAAGCTTTTTCAAAACGCATGCAGCAACAACTCGGTGAAGAGTATCCCGCATTCGAGCAAAGCCTTGGAACAGCATCTCCAACATCTGTAAGAATCAATCCTGCTAAATTTAATTTTCCTTTATCTGCCGTAAATGTGTTGTGGTGCGACAAGGCCTATTACCTTGAAGAACGCCCTTTTTTTGTTGCCGACCCCTTGTGGCATGCCGGTGCTTATTATGTACAGGAGGCCGGTAGTATGGCCATAGAACAAGCTTTTACTAAGATAAAATCTTTGTCAACCGGACCGCTAAAAGTACTGGACATGTGTGCTGCCCCGGGAGGTAAAACGACACATTTGGCTTCCCTGCTAAATGAAGACGATGTACTGGTTGGCAATGAAGTGATTAAAAGTCGCGTATCAGTATTACAAGAAAACACCAGTAAATGGGGATATCCGAATACCATTATCACCAATTCAGATAGCGATGATTTTGCAAAATGTGGTGAACTATTTGACATTATTTTAGTAGATGCACCATGCAGCGGTGAAGGCTTGTTTAGAAAGGACCCCAATGCTATTTCGGAATGGAGCACTGACAATACCAATATTTGCACCCTCAGACAAAAACGCATACTGGACAACATGACCCAATGCTTGAAACCGGGAGGATTTTTAATTTACAGCACTTGTACTTACAACCCTGCTGAAAACGAACAACAGGTTGAGCAGCTAACATCAACTCACTATTCCGGTATCCCTTTTTTAATGAAAGATAGACTTGCCGTTTCCCATCAATTTTATCCGCATATTGACAAAAGTGAAGGTTTTTTTATTGCCCTACTTCAAAAAAAGAATGAGACAGAAACATCTGCTATGCAAGGAAAACCGGTATTCTTAAAAGCATTGAAAGATGCAAGTGCATACAAGAATTATTTAAAAGATGAATATGGTTTTTTTGAATTCAAACAACAGGTCGTAGCACTTTCAGATAATCTCCGTCAATTACAGGAACAACTATCACCACATGTCTATTGTTACTCAATCGGCATGGCGGTAGCTGATTTGCAAGACAAACTCAACAACCCTTCGCCCTATTTGCCTTTTTATACGGCTTGTAACAACGAAGCTTTTGACAGCTACGAAACTGACCATCAACAAGCCATCCATTACCTGGGCAAACAAGCCATTAGCCAGCATTCAGACAAAAAAGGATTTGCATTGATACAATTCAATGGTGTTAATCTGGGTTTGGGAAAAAGAGCGGGTAACCGCATCAATAATTTATTTCCCAATGAATGGCGATTGAGACGCAGCATCCAGCCCTCTGAATTTTTCAGTTTGGAAAGTCGGGTAATTTGATACCTTTGTCAGGGGATGCATTCAAAAACACTCACAGTAATTACCTATTACCACGCCAATGAGAAATTGCTCAGCAGGTGTATCAAAGGTTTGGTGCAACAGACGTTCCAGGACTTCAACTGGTTACTATTGGCCCATACACCAATTACAGAAACAATCGAACATCCTTACACAGAAATACTATTACCAACAAGTGTTACAAATAAATCAGAAGCATATAATTACATTTTGCCAAAGATTGATACGGTTTACATTGCCTATAACGATGGTGACGACACCTCACTCCCTCACCGTTTTGAGGACCAGATCAATTACCTCGACATCCATACAGAGATCAGCATTTGTTCGGGTGCATGTGTTGTAAATGACGACCAGCCCGGTTGGCCCATATACAGCGACCACGATGATATTGTTGCTTTTTTATTGCTCAATAATCCCGTAGTAAATCCTGCAGTGATGATGCGCAACTTAAAAGGCGTATGGGGGCAGACGATCGCTTATAACCCTGCATATATTCGTGCACAGGACTACGACTTTTGGTTTCAGTGCATGAAAAACAAATTACTATTCCATGGCATCAATCATCCTTTGATATCATACTATGTCCCGGAGCATCGCCCTGAGAACGACACCCAGGAAGACTTTGCAATTACCATCCGTCAACACATATGGCAACAAGCAGGTATATCAATTCATCCAAACTTTAGAGAGGCTTTCAATGATTTTTGTATTATCAGAAAAATGCCTGAAAAGACATTGCTGCAATTAATGAATCACTTGAAGAAAAAGCATTTTAAAAAACCATTTCAGAATGGGAACCTCATTATTTCAAACTACCTAAACACCTATATCACTAATCATCAAATGCGGGAGAATGAGTTATTATTAAATTATGTGAGTTTATTTCGCAAAGGGTATTTATTGAGACAAGTACTGGAAAAATAGTCGTTATACATTTTCTTCCGGTTGTTTCTCTACTATTTTCTTTTTATTTCGCAATCTACGCAAAGCCACGGCTGCTATAACAACCGGCACCGACAACCACCAAGCCCAATGCGTTTTTTTGTTTTTTTTCTTACTCAGATACTCCGCCTTATCCTTTTTAAATTTTGAATGAAAAAGTGAATCTTCTTTCTTTTTTAAAAGTGTATCTTCTAAAGTTGGCTGACTATTGCCAAGTGTTACACATATATTTTCAGGGTTAAAAACAATTGGCTTTATTTCCCATTTCTTTTCCCATTCAATTATCGATGGAATGCCGCCATAGGTAATTTCAGGAAATATCGGCTTCGCATTAATACTGTAGGTCCACACATTGTTTGAACACATGAAATTGAGGCTGCGGGAATCCATAAAATAACTCTGGCAATAGCCAAATTTCACAATCTCGATATCCTCAAAAGTATAAATTGTATCAGCAGTAAACAATTCAATTTTTAAAGAATCATTGTTGTATTTCCTTGGCAATGAAAAATTATAAATATCAGTAGTACGCATATCTATCTCCATACTAAAAGTATCAACTGTAAATTTCAATTTAACCACTTTGAGTTTCGCACTATCGGGTTGATAAAGATTTCCTTTTACAACGATGTTTGGTTGATTAATGAAAATTTGTGATGACGGCTGCTCTTGAATGATGGTATCTCCGACCATTCTATTGACAGTATCCTGTGCCATTGCTTTTTTGGGCAAAAAATAAGACAGAAAAACACTTGCCAATGCGCCTCGTCTCAAAAATTTTACAAATGCATTTTGATGGGTATATACAGGTATATCGCGATTGAGCTGATGGTTATAAAAACGACCACAAGCATTTGATTTATTTTGGAGGTACTGAATAATAGCTGAATCAGACATGGCCGTAAAGTCCATGACTGTTTTAGCGCATTTATCGCAGTGCCTACCCTTTTCATTGGGCGACATGGCTTCCCAATTTTCATGGCAAGGTTCGGGTACCTTGATTTGTATTGATTTTGGTTGACGCAATGCTGGTTGCTTGTTATTGGTTATTGGTTATTGGTTATTGGTTATTGGTTATTGGTTATTGGTTATTAGAATTCTTTAACGACTAATTCCTTACTCATCAATCCTAACCCCGATTAAAGACTAGATACTTTTATATTGCAAAAGGTAAATGGAATGACAAAAAAATGACAATAGTTGTTATTTTTTCCGGATTCTAAATCTTCCATTTGCTAAAATAACAGCATCCGGACCAAATGAATTTGTATTCATTTCTGCTGTGAAAGTTAGTGTTGTAAAATCGATACTATTTTCAATTTTAATAAAATTATCAGGTATTTTTTTAATAGCCCTGTATTTTTTCAGACTCCCTTTTTTATAGAGATCAATCTCAACTATCGCTAAAAAAGTATCCGTATTTAACAACAATGAATTTGTATAAAATATTCCATCATCAAAAACTGACTTTTGCGTTTCTTTATAGCGATTGCGATAAACTGTCAAAGTACTCAGAATCTGGTCTGATTCTTTATCATACAAATTGAAAGACCATCCGCGATATGCGCCTTTTAGGGTATCGGACAACTCAGCTTCGAGAGAATATTTAGCACTATAGCCCTTATAACTATAAATGAACTGACGATCAGCACTATTCTCACTGCCTATATCATATTGATTTTGTTCAGCAACAATATTGGAATCATTATCTTTCCGACAAGCTGTCGCTAAAAATAAGCACAACATCACTATTACTATTGAATTAAAACGCATAGCTACAATTAAGATTAAGCGTTACCATCATATTATTTTTTAGGGTATTTTCTGCTATATCCTTAAATCTATCATTCAGACTGCCTGTGCTATCATACCGCTTTCCAAACTGATGCAAATAGGCTAATGAGTAGCTAAAAACAAGGCGATCTGTCATAAATCTGACTGCTTTACCGTATTCCAATCCAAAATGATATTTTGGGAAGTAGAGATATTGCTTTTCTGTAACAACGTAATTTTTTTTGAGCACTCCATAGTATTGCGTATAACTGAATTTATAATCTTCATAAATAGCAATCCGATTAATTGAAAACCCACCTTTAAAATTGATAAAGCGACCAAGTGGAACAGTTGCAAATTTTGTCTTGAAATATTTAAAATTTACCATGAATGCTGCCATCCTTACACTTACATTTCCTTGTCCATTATTTACTTTCCGTGATTCACCATTATAGTCGATGTGATAGGGGTAATTTTTACCATCATTACTAAATTCATCTTTAACCCTGTAATGATTGGAAATAACGCCTATGCCCAGCATATATTTTTTATTGACTATTCTTTCATATTGCAAGCCATTGATAAATGGGATTGAAGAAAGTCCTTTTTCGAAATACAATTGTGAAATTGGCAAATGGTAGGTTAAACCAATCATATTTTTCTTTCCCATATAATATGAATATTTCTGGGCATATAAGCCTGTATTCAACAAAACGGCAAGCCCAACAATTAAAAATATTTTATTCATTTATTCCGTACTTTAATTTTAAGGCATTAATCTTATCAGGCTTTTGCTTAACATGATCTATGATATCATAAAGCAATGTTCTTATTTGTGCACCTTCAGGATCTACCTTTTTTAATTCTTTAAAATAATACCCTTGTACTTTTCCTGTTTTTAAATCCAGACAAAGAAATTGTAACGTAGTAACACTATACTCCTTAACAAGCCTAAAAAAGCAGATAGAGCCAACTTCATTGCTAATATCAGTTATAATAGCTTGATTAAAAGGCATTATTCCTGCATTTATATCAGAGAATTGCTCATTCGACCAGTTAATCAATGATTGATACCTATTGAAACTATCTGTATCATTAATCTGCAGACTCAATTGTCCGGGCAATTCATATTTAAGTGATACCTGATTGGCATACTTTGTAATATTTGACAACAAGGTATTTTCTATTTCAATTTCTTTTATAGGCCCAATTTTGCGATCTCTTATTTTGAAAATATAATAAAATGTATCTGCTTCTACATACCTGTGATTATAACTAGTAAAACCCGGTGTAATAAAGTAAGCTTTGTCAACACCCAATGCAAGACCATACTTATGAATAATTTTATATCTTTCTTTTAAATATAATTCATATTGAAAATCTGATTTACGTTTTACCATACTATCCCTTAATTCCTCAGATCTAAAACAGCTAGATTTAAATTCAGCATCATTCTTAAAATCCGAAAAAGCATAATTATAATAGCTGTTAATTTTCAATTTTTCTGATTGTCTGATCTTATCATATTTAGAGAGTGAATCTATAGAACCGGAGCCCCTTGAATTAGTAGAGACTGTATCAGCTGCTATATCCGCAATGTTTAACTTATAGGTGTAAAATAAATCAAACATGAGATTATCAAACCTTTTCTTAAAAAAAGGCTCATGGTTTTGTTTATTCATTTCAAAAAGTTTTTTTGCTGCTAAAACACTTAATTCAACAGGTGGTATTTCATCAAATAAAAAATGAACAGATTGAGACTCTCCCTCTATGAGCTCCCACTTTTTGAATTTTGTATTTACAATTTTACTTTTTGACAATTCACTCTTTTCTTTAACAACAGCATACACTGATGTTTTTTTCTTAGCTAAGTTATATAAAGCCGCTCCAATGATTTTATCACTAAAAATGCTTCTACCATATAATTTTTCTATAAGATATCCCAGATAAAATGCTTCTTCGTAATTGCCATCCTGCATCTGTATAATTGACACTTCGAATCGCGCCATTTTTCTTACCACGTCAAATGCCTTTTCTGAATCAATGAAATTCAGGGTCCCATTGGCATTTTCAGCAGCCAATATTCTTACAATAAGCGCTTTTCTTGTACCAATTTGGGGATGAGTAATTGCATACTGTTCCCCGGGATTTGTATTAATTGCTTTTGTAACATTTAACAGATATTGTGAAGGAAAATTGTATGATTTATCACTTAAAAATTGTCTTTTAAATTTCAAATCATCAAAGGGTAAATAACCATATTTTAAAATATCGAAAACCCTTTCAATCCCTTTAGGATTATAGGGCGATTTTAAAAATAAACTTAAACCTGATTTATCAGCATCATACTCTTGCTCAACTTTATAAGCTGTAAGAAATGTATATTTTACATCATTATTAAGGCTTTTGGCTTTGCCAGTAATCAATTCCTCCTGTTTATCAGCATAATCAAAATGATGTTTTAGTTTAAAGTGAGATGCTTCATGACAAATAATAAGGGCGAGTTGTGCTTCATTTTCTAACTGAGCCAACAGACCCATATTGATAAAAATAATTCCCCTATCCAGACATTGAGCATTTACTTCTGAATTCCTCAGGACATAAAATCGCAGTTGTTTTCTTAATTCCGGATCACTTTTAAGTGCAGAATCAGCTACTTTATTTACATAGCTGGTTAAATGATCCCCATAAAGTAAGCGCCCGTTATTTAAAATTGTATTTAAAGCATATGTAGTTGCGTCATACTGTTTTGCATGTGAAACAATATCAGAGTTAATTGAGGGTTTAAGCTGTTTTTGAGAAAAATCTACAGGTACGGCCCCCTTACATATTAAGGCTTCATATTTATTAAAATCTATCTCTTGTGAAAAGAGCGAAAAGGTAAATGCAAGTGAGGCTAAAATTGAAAGTCTTTTCATTATTTGCTAGATGACAAAAATATAAAAAATTGGCAGAACGCAAATTTTTTAATTTGGCCAAATAAAAAATAATTTTAATGTTTTAAAACTTACCAGTTGATAATGTGCACGCGTTGTGCATTGGGCAATACCTGTTCCAGCGTATCACCACTTACCGCATCGATAGAATCGCGGCTTTCTCCAAATGTTCTAATAGAAATTGTTTTATCATTCAGTTTTGTAAACTGATACATCGGACGCTCTATGCACTGATAGGTCAACCCGTTATACTTCTCAGTCCACTGATCGTTGTATGTAAACAACCTGAGATTGTCCCAGCAACTTTCACTTCCTTGCTGTAATACCAATACTTCATGCTTACCGTCACCATTCAAATCACCGGCATCTGTTAATTGCAGTTCCTCAACAAACTGACTGAGTGATAATTTAGGAAAACAGGTAAAAAAAACTTCCGTTGTGTGGCGTTTATGATTTACAATAGCTCTTGCTGTATCGCGAATGCCATCGTTGTTTAAATCGTTGTAGAGGGTAAAAATAACTTCAGAAGAATCCTTTTGTTTACCACCCTTGTGTCGTTTAACACCAAAATTCTCATCACCGTTCAGCCACTCATCGGCATCGCCAATGGGATAATTGGCAAATGGCGCTTTTTTATCACCTTGCCTGCAGGATGCCAGCAAAATGAAACAGAGAGAGTATAAACTGATACGCATGGATTTAATCGCAAAATTAGAATAGATTACTGATAATTCAAAATTAAATCGAAAAAAATTGAGTGGTATAAGGAGATTGATCCAATTTTGTGGCATAAAATTTCCTTTCCGACTTCATTTTCATTAACCCCTTACAATGCTTACCTTTGCACCCGTGAATCTGACCAGCGAAATCCATAAACGCAAGACCTTTGCCATTATTAGTCACCCGGATGCGGGTAAAACCACCCTTACAGAGAAATTTCTGCTGTTTGGTGGTGCTATACAAACTGCAGGTGCGGTTAAATCAAACAAGATAAAAAAGGCCGCTACCAGCGACTTTATGGAAATAGAGAAACAAAGGGGTATATCGGTGGCAACATCGGTAATGACTTTTGAATATGGCGGTAAATTGGTGAATATTCTAGATACGCCCGGTCACAAGGACTTTGCCGAAGACACCTATAGAACCCTTACAGCGGTAGACAGTGTGATATTAGTAATTGACTGCGTGAAGGGTGTTGAGGAACAAACTGAACGTCTGATGGAAGTGTGTCGCATGCGTCAAACACCGGTGATTGTATTCATCAATAAAGTGGACCGTGATGGCCGCGACCCGTTCGACCTGCTGGATGAATTGGAACAAAAACTAGGCATTAAAGTGCGACCTATGAGTTGGCCCATCAATGGTGGTCGTGAGTTTAAAGGGGTTTATAAAATCTACGACAAGAGCATCAATTTATTTGAAGCCAATAAAACAAAAATCAGTAAAGACATTGTCAGAATTGATGATTTGACAAGCCCTTTGTTAGATGAGTTGTTGGATAAAGATGCTGTGAAATTGCGCCACGATGTGGAATTAATAGAAGGCGTTTATGGCGATTTTCAGGTAAATGAGTATTTGGAAGGTCATGAAGCACCGGTATTTTTCGGTAGTGCTTTGAACAATTTTGGTATCAAAGAATTATTGGAAAAATTTCTTGAGATAGCGCCATTTCCTCAGCCTCGTCAAAGCAGCGACAGGGAAATAGAACCGGGAGAAAATAAATTTTCAGGCTTTATTTTTAAAATACATGCCAACCTCGATCCAAGGCACCGCGACAGAATTGCATTTTTGAGGGTGTGTTCAGGGAAATTTGAACGCAATAAGTTTTTCCATCATGTAAGGCTGAACAAGAACATGAAATTTGCGAGTCCATTTACATTTATGGCTGATAGCAAGGAATTGTTAGAAGACGCCTATGCCGGTGATGTAGTAGGATTATACGATACCGGTAACTTTAAAATTGGAGATACCCTAACCGAGGGCGAAGACTTTATGTACAAAGGCATTCCTTCATTCTCACCTGAAATTTTCAAAGAATTGATCAATTTGGATCCAATGAAATCCAAGCAATTGGAAAAAGGGATTGAACAATTGACAGATGAAGGTGTGGCACAATTGTACAGACAAGAGCCGGGCAACAGAAAATTCATAGGCACAGTGGGTGAACTACAGTTTGAAGTAATACAATACCGTTTGGAGAATGAGTACAATGCCAAATGTCGTTTTGAACCACGTTCGTTTTATAAAGCATGTTGGATGACCGGTGATGCAGATGCCATTGACGAATTCTGCCGTTTCAGACAAAAGAATATTGTGAAGGACAAAGACGATAACTTAGTATTCCTTGCAGAAACTTCATGGATTTTGAATACAGCTATACAGCAAAATCCTAAGATTGTTTTCCATACGACTTCTGAGTTCAAAGTATAATTTGGTTTGACTTAGACTGTCGATCCGGCTTTCCTGATTTTTTATTTATTTACTATATAATGCATTATTTAAATTAAATACATTGCTTTGTAATTTGATTTCAATATCCTAATATTGAATATGGAACAGCTTAAAAAGAATCGGTTTCTAGTTGCCGGTTTAATAGCTTTATTGCTTTTGTCATCATGCGGCACATTTACCAAAATGCGCTACAGCAGAGGGTTCAAAGCTGATTTCAGTTTTAATCGCAAACCGAAAGAGGCTGAAGCTCCTATTCTTCATGCGAACAAAGCGCATAAGAAAAAACATGAATCTACTTCAACTATTCATAACAATAACAATTCGGATTCAATTTATGAAGTTTCAAAACTTTCTAATATTTCTGAGAATATTCAACCTTTAGCAACCAAGCAATCTTATAATGTTAAAAAGCAGAATACAGATGTCGCTAAACATGAAAAAAAAACTTTTACGCAAAAAAAGACAGAGGAAAACATACCGATAGAGCCGAATGTTGCGACTGGTGGTATATTTTATTTATTGGGTTATTTTTTCATTGGTATTTCAGGGTTTGCCAGTATCAGTACTTTATCGGTTATTCTACCTTTTGTGGGTTTACTTTTGTTATTGATTGGATTCATTCTGGCAATTATTGGTCTGAGAAAAATTAACAGAGCTCCTGATCAATTCAGAGGAGAGGCCATTGCAATTATTATTATCGTTTTATTTTTACTGTCGATATTATTGTCATTTTTTACATTATTAGTCTTATATGTCCTTCTCCTATAAATATAATCTAAACTGCATTAAAATATTTTTTCTAAGTGTTTTAATGATTTTTTTTGCGGGCTGTGGTACCTTTTCAAAAATGAGGTATAACAGAGGACTCAAATCAAATATTGAATTGAATCTGAGAAAAAAAACTGAAAACAAAGAAACTTTTAAAGCAACGAAGGCTATAAAAAAACAGAAACCGGCAAATATTTTATCACAAGAAGCATCAACAGACTCTAATCAAACCGAAAAAGCTGATGACATTACCGTTTCTGAGAATGACAAAAAAAGTGACAATTATATAGTTAATAATAAACTGAAACATGCTTCACTCCCATCGAATATCGGTCAAGACACTACCCAACCTCAGAAACCTGCTAAACCGCCTTATGAGAAAAACTCAAAAAATGCAGTTATATTCTTTTTAATTAGCATTCCATTAATGTTGGTAGGCCTTGGTTTTTTTTTATTTATTGCCAGTATTGCTTTGGCAATTGTTGGAAGAAAAAAAATTCTGCGATCAGATACCCCATTAAGAGGACTAACGATGGATAATGTAATCATTATTTTGGCTATCATTGTCTTGGGCGCATTTATTCTTGGAGGTATGTTATTATTGTTATACATTATATCACTTTAATATGAGAAATAACTTTAATTGTATATTGTTTATTCTATTGCTGCTGTTGCTCTCATCATGCGGCACATTTACCAAAATGCGCTACAGTAGAGGATTGAAAGCAGATTTCAGTTTACATCGTAAATCTAAAGAAGCAGAAACACCTGTATTAAAAGCCAATAAGGCTGAGAAGAAAAAACAAACACCATTTCAATCTGTCATATTTGACAGTAGCGTTGTTGTATTGGGCAACTATAAAAACAATCATTCCGACATTCAATTTCCCCATATAAAGTTGCCCGTTAAAAAAATACGAACACAACCGAAAGTTAGTGAAAATAACAACAACTCTACTATTGAACAACCTCAAGTAACTGCTTCGGAACGAGGTGAAACAGCCATAAGCCTGTCAATTCTTTTCATAGTGCTATCACTCTTGTCATTTCTTATTTGTTTATCATTTGAACTGATTCCTTTTTTAATATTTCTGATCGTAGCAATTCTCGCCTTTTTCAGTCTTGTATTTGCTGTAATTGGGTATTTAAGAAATTTAAAAAATAAAATAGATAAAGTAAAACGCAATTCTATACGTATGGCAATTATCGCACTTTCTATATTAGTAATAAGTTTAATCTTAAGTGCTTTATTCATTCCAATTGTTTATTGATTGAAATATTTTAGACTGAAAATCAACGATTTACAAATAAACAACATCCCTATTGCAGCAATCTACAATTACCTTTTGTCAAATAGTACAAAAGAAGTTCTTTGTAGATTTTTAAATTTTAAGTACATGTTTTTATAGTTTTTAGGGGGCGGTCATTTAAGTTGTGTATGTCTTATCAATCATGTTAATTTTTTTTGTATGTCGTTTCCGCCCTCATAAAAACACCTTGTAGCCTTTTTTAACAATTACCCCTTATTTATTTTTTAACAAAAGATGCCCGACCAATAAGTCAGGCATCTTTTTTTTTGTTCCATAAAAAAAGGGTACAACCAATGGCCATACCCTTTCTATTAAAATATTATTTGTTACCAGCCCAATATCCAGGCGAACATTAATGGTGCAACAATCGTTGCATCGCTTTCTACTATAAACTTAGGTGTTTCTATATCTAGTTTGCCCCAGGTAATTTTTTCGTTCGGCACAGCTCCTGAATATGACCCGTAAGATGTTGTAGAATCAGATATCTGACAGAAGTAACTCCAGAAAGGCACATCATGCCATTCCAAATCCTGATACATCATTGGTACCACACAAATTGGGAAGTCACCGGCAATACCACCGCCAATTTGAAAAAACCCAACACCTTTACCAGCACTGTTATTTCTGTACCACTCTGTCAACCATACCATGTATTCAATTCCGCTTTTCATGGTTGAAGCTTTGATTTCATTTTTAATGACATAGCTCGCAAAAATATTGCCCATGGTACTGTCTTCCCAGCCCGGCACAACAATTGGAATATTCTTTTTAGCCGCTGCCAGCATCCAGCTGTTTTTAGGATCTATTTCGTAATACTGTTCCAATACACCGCTCAGCAACATTTGGTACATGAACTCATGCGGAAAATAGCGCTCGCCTTTGTCATCAGCATCCTTCCATATCTTGTGAATGTGTTTTTGTAACCGTCTGAAAGCCTCTTCTTCAGGGATGCAGGTATCAGTTACACGGTTATAGTGATTTTCCAATAAATCCCATTCTTCCTGAGGACTTAAATCGCGGTAATTCGGTACGCGCTTGTAGTGACTGTGAGCCACCAAGTTCATAATATCCTCTTCGAGATTAGCGCCTGTACAGCTGATAATAGACACTTTGTCCTGTCTAATCATCTCAGCAAGCGATATCCCCAACTCGGCCGTACTCATAGCGCCCGCAAGTGTCACCATCATTTTTCCGCCTGCATCCATATGCGCTTCGTAGCCTTTTGCAGCGTCCATTAAAGCTGCAGCATTAAAATGTCGGTAGTGGTGTTCTATAAAATTTGAAACAGGTCCTTTTGTCATGATTTTTTAAAAATTTGTCGCAAAAATATCATTTTTTTGAGGGATTACAGAGAATAAAAATTTGGTTGCATTTTTGATAACATAATGATTAAAAAAAATCAATATGAGTCGGCAATATATGTTTGAATTGCATCTCCCACAGGCCAAGAGTGAAGTTTTCATTAACCTGATACCCGAACAAAGGGCCTATATCAATGAACAACTATCGGATGGCAGCATCATTAATTACTCTGTAACAGAAGATCTTCAGAAGTGTTATTGTGTGGTGGAGGCTGATGATGAGGAAGAAGCACTCAATGTTGTGGCCAATATGCCATTATCGGCTTTTATGAAAGTTGACATTAAACCGTTGATGTTCTACAATTCTGTATTCCATCAGGATTTTCATTTCTCGAAGAACTAGTTAGTAGGTTATTGGGTTAGTAGGTTAATAGGTTATTGGGTTATTGGGTTATTGGGGTAACCAAGAAACGTATTCAACTATATCCTTGCCCCTTTTTCCTATCCACTATCCCCTTACCCCTATTTCCTCATCCCTTTTCCCCTAGATAATCGCTTTTCTGATTCTAAGCAATTTTTCGAGCAGCGGCTCAAGTAAGTCGATTTGCAACATATTGGCACCATCGCTTTTTGCTTCTTTTGGTCGCGGGTGAGTTTCAAGAAACAGGCCATCAGCTCCGGTAGCAATGGCGGCTTTGGCAATTGTCTCAATCATTTCAGGCAAACCGCCTGTAACACCACTGCCCTGATTAGGTTGTTGTAAACTGTGGGTAATGTCCATTACTACAGGGAATCCCATTTGCTTCATCCAGGTAATATTTCTGAAATCCACAATCATATCGCCATAACCGAACATATTGCCTCTATCCGTTAAAATCACATTATTATTGCCGCTGTCCAATACTTTTTGTGCTGCGTGTTGCATGGCGCTGGCACCTGCAAATTGACCCTTTTTAATATTCACAGTTTTACCTGTTTTTGCAGCAGCTACTAATAAGTCTGTTTGACGGAACAGGAAAGCCGGAATTTGCAACACATCAACATAAGCTGCAGCCATTTCTGCTTCGTGCGACTCGTGAATATCGGTTACTGTAGGCACATTGAAATGTTTGCCTACTTTTTGTAAAATTTGTAATGCTTTTTCATCACCAATCCCTGTAAACGAATCCACTCTGCTGCGATTGGCTTTGCGATACGAACCTTTGAAAACCCAAGGTATCTCATATTTAACTGACAGGCTATGTATGGTTTCAGCTATTTCAAAAGCAATGTCCTCACCTTCAATGGCACAAGGACCAGCCAGTATAAAAAAATTATTGCTATCGGTAAACTTCAAATTGGGAATAGTAGGCATCATAGGGTTCAAAATTAAGATTTATTTGGAGCAATTGGTAATACACCCATATTTAACAGATTAAATCCAACTTTAAATAAGCAATGTCAATCAAATTATCAGTAGTAAGAAAACAAGGGCCTTTCATACTTTATTTTAAAGGGAGATTGCTGCCAAAATTCAATGTCATTACTAAAAAAACTGAGGGGCAAAAAACAAGGATAAGGCAGGGTAATGGGCGAATAATTTGCAATTAAAAACCAATATCAATCGACCTGCACCCTATTACCATTACTTTTCAACAATTTACCTCACTTTTCCACCGGTTTTTATTGCTGAAAAACTGTGGAAATTATTGTGCTTTTAGTTAGGCCATTCCGCCTTTTTGTTGTATCTTTACCCTTTAAAAATAATAGTTCAAAACAATGAGTGGAAGTATTGATAAAAGTAATTATGACGCAGATAATATTCAGGTATTAGAAGGGTTAGAAGCTGTAAGAAAAAGACCGGCCATGTATATTGGCGATGTGGGACCGAAAGGATTACACCATTTGGTGTACGAGGTTGTCGACAACAGTATTGACGAAGCGCTGGCAGGATACGCCAAAAACATCAATGTATTTATCAATGAAGATAACAGCATCACGGTAGAAGATGACGGAAGGGGAATCCCTACCGGCATGCACCAGAAAGAGCAGCGTTCGGCTTTAGAGGTTGTAATGACTGTATTGCACGCAGGTGGTAAATTTGATAAAGATACCTACAAAGTATCAGGCGGTTTACACGGTGTGGGTGTGAGTTGTGTGAATGCATTGTCAACCCATTTAAAAGCGACTGTTTACAGAGAAGGTAAAATTTTTGAACAAGAGTACAGTTGCGGCAAGCCCCTTTACAGCGTTAGAGAAATCGGCACTACCGATAAACGCGGTACAACCATCGATTTTACACCGGATGCCACAATTTTTTACAATACTGAGTACAATTTTGATACATTGTGCAACAGATTGAGAGAACTTTCTTATCTGAATAAAGGCATTAAATTGATTATCACCGATAAACGTATCATGGAAAATGATGCCTTTAAAACCGAAACATTTCACAGTGAATTGGGTTTAAAAGAATTCATCTCTTACCTAGACAGTACCCGCGAAAAAATTATTCCAGAACCAATTTATGCAGAAGGCGAAAAACAAGGTATTCCAATTGAAATTGCTTTCCAATACAATTCTGGTTACAGCGAAAATCTTCACAGTTATGTGAACAACATCAACACCATAGAAGGTGGAACCCACGTTGCAGGTTTCAGAAGAGGCCTGACACGTACTTTGAAAGCTTATGCTGACAAAGAAGGTTTATTGAAAAATTTGAAATTCGATATCAGTGGCGATGACTTCAGAGAAGGTTTAACAGGCGTTATTTCTGTAAAAGTTCAGGAGCCACAGTTTGAAGGGCAGACAAAAACAAAGTTGGGTAACAATGATGTAATGGGTGCTGTTGATATATGTGTTGGTGAAATTCTGGGCAATTACCTCGAAGAACATCCAAAAGATGCTAAAACCATCGTAAACAAAGTAATATTGGCTGCTACTGCCCGTCACGCTGCTAGAAAAGCACGTGAAATGGTGCAAAGAAAAGGCGCAATGAGCGGCATGGGTTTACCGGGTAAATTGAGTGACTGTTCAAGTACAGATCCTGCAAAATGCGAAATCTATCTGGTAGAGGGTGACTCTGCAGGCGGAACGGCTAAACAAGGTCGCGACAGAAACTACCAGGCCATCATGCCATTGAGAGGTAAAATCCTGAACGTTGAAAAAGCATTGGAACATAAAATTTACGAAAACGAAGAGATTCGCAATATGTTCACTGCTTTAGGTGTTAAAATAGGTACTGAAACTGATGACAAGGAACTGAATATCGAAAAACTGCGTTACCATAAAGTAATTATCATGACCGATGCGGACGTTGACGGTAGTCACATCAGAACACTATTATTAACCTTGTTCTACCGTTACATGAAACGCCTGATTGAAGAAGGATATATCTATATTGCTACTCCTCCGTTATACCTCGTTAAAAAAGGCAATAACATGAAATACTGCTGGACAGAAGTACAACGTGAAGCAGCTGTTTTAGAAGTTGCCAAAGGAAGTAATCCTGAAACTGTAAACGTACAGCGTTATAAAGGTTTGGGTGAGATGAACTTCGAACAACTTTGGGAAACTACCATGGACCCTGCAAGAAGAACATTGAAACAAGTAACACTTGACAGTGCTGCAGAAGCTGATCACACATTCAGTATGTTGATGGGTGATGAAGTACCACCAAGAAGAGAGTTCATTGAGAAAAATGCTAAATACGCAAAAATTGATATCTAATTAATTATAAAAATTCTGGAAAGCCCTGACCGAAAAGTCGGGGCTTTCTTTTATCACAACAAATATGTTAAAAATAGGAGAATTCAACGACCTGACCGCACTTCGTAAAACGAGTGTAGGGATATTTCTGGGTATTGGTGACGATAACGATGTGCTGTTACCCAACCGCTATGTAACACCAGAAATGAAAATCGGTGACAACATAAAAGTATTTATTTATACCGACTCAGAAGACCGTTTAGTTGCAACTACTGAGACGCCAAAAGTAACCGTAGGTCATTTTGCTTTTTTGAAAGTAAAAGACAGCAGCCGCATGGGCGCCTTCCTCGATTGGGGATTACCAAAAGATTTATTCGTGCCCAGTGGTGAACAAAAACACCCCATGAAACCGGGCAATAGTTATGTCGTGTTTGTATACCTCGATGAACAAAGCAATCGGCTTGTAGGTTCAAGTAGAATCAGTGAATTTTTAGACAACACGGATGTTGCTTTTGCCAATAATGAAGCTGTTGATTTATTCATTTATGAAAAAACAGATTTGGGTTACAATGCCATTATCAATGATTATTTCAAAGGCCTTGTTTACAACAATGAAATTTTCAAACCAATCGCTATTGGCACACGCATCGGAGGCTTCATTAAGCAAATAAGAGAAGATAAAGCAATTGATCTTTCACTACAGCCACTAGGGTTTCAGAACCTCGAAGAGTCAGCTGAGCAACTATTGCAATACCTCCAAAAAAACAAAGGTTTTTTAGCATTAACGGACAACAGTTCGCCTGACGATATTTACTCAACTTTACAAATGAGTAAAAAAACATTCAAGCGCGGTATTGGTATTTTATACAAACAAAAACGCATCGCATTAAAAGAAAATGGGATTCAACTTTTGTAATATTTTACGCTGAATTACGTTTACTTTTGCAGGACATGAGTTTACCCCTGATATTAATTTCCAATGATGATGGCATCACTGCTCCCGGCATTCGCGTACTCGTAGAAGAAATGGCCAAAATAGGAGAAGTAATTGTTGTTGCTCCCGACAAGCCACAAAGCGGTATGGGACATGCTATTACTATTACTGATCCACTGCGACTGAAACAATCATTTATTTTTGACAACATACTTGCATACGAATGCAGCGGCACTCCTGCCGATTGTGTTAAATTGGCTTTGGATAAAATCTGCAAACGCAGACCTGATATCATGGTATCGGGCATTAATCACGGACCGAATTCAAGTATCAATGTAATATACAGCGGTACTATGAGTGCGGCTGTAGAAGCAGCAGTAGACGGTGTGCAAGCCATTGGATTTTCGCTCAATAATTACAGCATAGATGCCGACTTTAATTATGCTCGCCCCTATATCCATCAGATTGTTACTAAAATATTGGAGAAGCCTCTCCCCTACGGCACCTTGCTAAACGTTAATATCCCCGATACAGCTGACATTAAAGGCATAAGAGTATGTCGCCAAGGCGGAGGAAAATACGCTGAACATTTTGAAGAGCGCATCGATCCGGTTGGCAAACCTTATTACTGGATGACCGGTAAATTTGTGAACCTTGAACCCGAAGACAACGACACTGATATTTGGGCCCTTGAGAATGACTACATCAGCGTGGTGCCAACAAAATTTGATCTAACTTCTAACAGTGTTATTCAACATATCAGACAAATATTATGAGTTCAAAAAAAGCGATTCTCCTAGGTTTTATTCTGGGTATTGTAACATCATTTATTTTATCCATTATTATTTTTTATAGTTCAAATCCCGGAGTTGAAAATGGAGAATTTTTGTCTATTTATGTTAAAAGCAAACTGATAGTACCTGTTGTAAGCATCTCCTTACTGGCGAATATGGCACTCTTTTTTATCTTTATAAGATTAAACAAAGACAATATCAGCAAAGGATTATTAATAGCTACAATGCTGATAGGACTCGGTGTCCTTATTATCCGCCTGGTGTAATTTTACTTCGCTTTTATTCTTTTAAGAATGGTGATATTGGTGTCATTCACCACTGCTTTCCAGCGCCCGCTTTTCAATGAATCGTTTAATAATGTTCTGAACTCTTCTTCAGAAATTGGATAGCAAGTCGGTTCGCTTTTCGACCCTACAATATACTCGGCATCTTTCACAAAAGGGATTTGATAACAGAAGTCGCGATAGGCCAAATGTGGCTGCATAGGAGACTGTGCGCAAACAACTGCATCGGGTGGAATCAAATCGAAAGCCGCATGAACTGCTTTTAAATCATAACCGCGATTGTAATGATGTGAGTGATAAAAACGCAACCGATTGTAGTCGTGATAGTAAACATTGTTGTCCATTACTTTGAAAGTGGCAAAGCCTGCACCTATACAAACTAAAATGGCTGAAGTCAGGCGCATTTTATCTTTTGTCATACTACCTATAACAGTGAATGCTCCTATCGCGATTATGGCAGCAAACTCAACTGAATAATGACAATCAATACTCCATTTAGTGGCATCATCATTACACATTTTAATGAATAATGGCGATATCAGCATCACAATAAAAGCAGGTCGCAGGAACAACAATAACATACCCGACATGAGTGCCAACACATAAAACTCCGTTTTCACCCAATTGTACATGGGCTTACCTGAATGGTTCACAAATAAACTCATCAATGTATCCAACGGATGAGTAATGATATGTTTAAAAGCAGAATTGATATCGCTGCCCAATACCGAATATTTAAAATGATCGTATCGCCCTGAATGCGCCAGTGCCGGCATAATAACTTTCACAAGCAACAAAAAATAGCCGACTGAGAACAGTGCTGAAAACATCAGTAATACAACCTTCCGTCTATCCTTTCTGTATTCCAGCATCAAACCCAAACAGATAAAGAAACACCAGAGTGAAATGGTTTCTTTCGCTATTACCATGAACAATAACAGCAGCGAAAATTTAACAAAGCTGCCTTTATCAATATAATAAAACAACCAAGGGGCAATCATTGCAGCTACAACATTGCTATGATAGTCGAAAGACAAAGCTGCAAAACCACCAAAAAACAAGTGAAAACACAACATACCCCAAATAGCTAAACGCTTATCGGCAAAGCGATGTAGCACATAGGCATACACACCCCAAGCACCTATTACAATAGCTGCTATCTGTACGATTAACAATGTATACTGACCGAATAAATAACTGAGTGGCGCAAACACCATCAGGTACAAATCAAAATGGTCTGATAACAAATTTTCGGGGTTGTATTTAAAAACGGTGGCGTCATTCCATTGAAACCGAGCATAGTCATAAATGGCATTTGTAAATACACCAAGGTCGAGGGCAAATGTGCGAAAGCAATAATGGTTAAAGAATACAATGAGACTATAGACCGTAATAAAGATTAAAGACACGCTGATTCCCCAGCGATGATTGGTCCAAAGTGTCCTTAATTTTTTCATTTATTTCGTTACAAATATACTTTTAGAATCCATATCTGTTAAATTCGCAGTAATAATTGGCTATTAAAATTTCCAAGGGCGTAAAATTAATGTTGATTGCAGGCTTTTCGTTTGCGTGGATGAATGCCTGTGTGAAATTTATTGGCTATATCCCTGTTTTTGAAGTCATATTGTTCAGAGCTGGTATTACTTTAGTTATCAGCTATCTCATACTCAAAAAAAAGAAAGTGAACCCCTGGGGCACTCATCATAAATTTTTAATTGCCCGTGGATTGTTTGGTGCTGGTGGACTGGTGTGTTTTTTCTACACACTCCAACAAATGGCCTTAGCCAATGCGATTGTGATTCATTATCTCAGTCCTATTTTCACCACATTGATTGCCATGTTTTTTTTAAATGAAAAAGTAAGGGTGATTCAGTGGTTGTCATTTGCTATATCATTTACAGGGGTTGTGATGGTAAAAGGCTTCTCGAATGTCAGCACTTTCGATTTCATGGCCGGTATACTCGGTGCCTTATTTACAGGTTTGGCCTATAATGCCATTCGCAACATGAAAGACAAAGAAGATGCAGATGTTATCATATTTTATCAGCCGCTTGTGGCCCTACCCCTGGTAATTATTTACTTCTTCATTTTTCCTGAACACCTCATTATGCCTAAACGGGCACTCGATTGGTTCTTTTTGATAGCAACAGGCATCTTTACTCAGATAGGCCAATATTACATCACCCGGGCTTACCAGGCAGATACAGCGGCAAGAGTCAGCAGTGTGAGTTATGTTGGCATTATATGGGGCGTACTGATGGGTAAATTCATTTTTGACGACAGTTATCCGGCAGATGTTTTAATAGGTATGGCCGTGGTATTACTCGGCATTATTCTCAACCTGAATGCATTGAAATTTACAAATAAACTGAAGTCTTTAAAACAGTTGCTGGCAGATGACTGAGTTTTCTTTATTAATTTTAACTTTTTAATAAAAGAATTCAAATCAATCTTTATTCTTACATTTGTGATACCGAAGCAATGGAAAAGCTTAACGATATTCTTTTTTATAACATTGATAAATCTATCCGCACTTACAGGGTATTTGCCCAAAAAGAATTGCGCAAACAGGGATTTAAAATGACCATCGATCAGTGGCTAATCATTAAATGTATTATGGAAAACCCTAACATCAGTCAGCAAGAACTGGGTGAAAGGGTGTTTAAGGATAATGCCTCAGTTACCCGAATCATTGAATTATTGGTGAAGAACAAATACCTGAGTCGTAAACCTCATAAAACAGATCGCAGAAGAACCATGCTGATAGTAAGTAACGAGGCTAAAACAATTATAGCCGACATGCACGAGGTGGTGTTGCGCAACAGAGCTGTCGCCTTAAAAAACATCAGCAATGAGGATGTTAAACTGGTGAACAAAGTACTGCTTGGCATCATCACAAATTGCAACGATTTCGAAGAATAAATTCCGGCAATCATTCTTATTTCTTTCCAGTTGATTTAAATGGTACTCACCCTCTAAATAATCTGATAAAGAAAATCAACATGACCCATAGCAACAGCAATATTTTTTTACTTTCAAACATCTGCTCAACTCATACTTGTTTCAAATCTCCAATAATTACACCTTATTGATACAAATATAATTGATATATCAAATAAATGATATTTACCCTTTCAAATTTGGTCGAAAAGGCAAAAAATAAATTACAACAAATTGATTTTTTGGCTATTAAAAAAACATATTCATGCTTTTACATTCCTCTTCACTTCTCTAAAATCATAAATTTATTTAAAAAAAAGAGGTTGTATTTGTGTTTAAATTTACTTCAAAAATAAAATTGTACTTTCTTCTATCCATGCATGCAGCGTATATTGCATTGATGTGTCTTATACTGCATAATATTCATTGAAAGAGGAAGACATTATAAAAGGTTGTATCGCCAATGAGCGCAACGCTCAGGAAACACTCTACAGGACTTACTCATCCCGTATGTTCGGTGTATGTCTCCGCTATGCCCCAAACAGAGATGTAGCACACGACATGTTGCAGGAGGGGTTTATCAAGGTATTTCAGAACCTTATCAACTTTAAGGGACAGTCAGCCCTCAGCTCGTGGATGCACCGTATTTTTATGACCACGGCCATCAACTATTTACAACGAAAACTTAAGACACAATTTGAAGTAAGTCTGAATGAAAGTATTACTGAAAGGGATGCGGATGATATTTCTGAAGAAGAAAAAGACCATTGGCTCAATCACATCAGTACCCATGAAGCGCTTGATATGGTGCAACAATTGCCGGAAAAATACAGACTGATTATTAACCTATATGCCATAGAAAAACTGAAACACGATGAAATCAGTGTACTGCTCAATATTTCTGAAAGCAGTTCGCGCTCACAGTTATCAAGAGCACGCAAATTATTGTCTGAAATGTTGCAATTAAAATTAAAAAGAAAACTTGGATTATGAATTGAATCATATCGATGAATTTTTATCCGACAAACTTGCAATGTTTGAGGAAATGCCTGATGATTCAGCAATGGCCGGGTTATTTGACAAACTTCCTGCTGCATTTGAACACCCTATTGACAATGCATTGTACCGCCATTTGTCTAAGGCTGAATTCTCACCTGAATTATATGTACCCCTCGCTGCACAACACCCCATAGATACAGGCTTATCAAATGCGCTACTGCAACTTGATGTACAACCCCAAGATAGCTGGCAGGCAATTGCCGGTCTACTACCTGAACAAAAGAAAAAAAACAGAAAAGTCATTTATTGGATAATTGCTCTACTTATCGCAGTAGTTTCTGCAGCTACTTACTCATCGATTCAATCAAAAAAATCAAATGGGGCAATGATCAATGCAGTGGCTCAAAGTTATCAAAACCTGATGCCTGAAACTCCGTCTATCTACAATCAAAATACAGCATCTCAGAAAGCGACAAATGAACTAACCTTTGCCAATCAAACTAAACAAATGAGCACCGGTATCGCCAGATTGAGACGTTTTCTGAAAAGTATGAATGACCCCAACCGCAAGCGCTTATTATTTGAATCAATCGACAACATAACGGGTGCATCAGTATTGGAAGAAAGCCCTTACCTTACTATCCATCCTATAACCAAACTATTCAACAGAACAATACCTGATGAAATATCATTAATTCCTGTAAAATCTGATTCGTATTTCAAGAAAAGATTGAGTCCTTTTTCCATCACTTTATCAGCAGGTGCCATCAACGACCACACAATAAACGACAAAATAAGCAGTGACAAAGTACATCGCGATGCTGCGTCTCTATTCAGTAATGCTACCGGAAAAAACAACAAGGGATTTATTCTCAACCTCCAATTCGGTTATCGCATATTGCCTCGTGTCACTTTTAAAGTGGGCGTAAATCTTGTTCAAACAAAAGTGTCGCCATCCATCAATTACACCTATACCGACATTCCGATTTATGATTCAGCTACGGGTGCTATTTTGGGATACTACAAACGGTCGGTCAGCAACTCAACTCAACTGAACGAAACCACCCCTGTAACTAACACAACCATTAATTCACCTGTACAAATCGGGTATCAATTATTTGAGACAAATCGCTTTGCAGTGTGGGTTGAAGGTGGCACCAACATTAATTTAAAAGCAAAACTCAATTCGGATCTCTTTAATTTTAAAAACGAAAAAATGGCTCAGGCACAAAAAACAAAAGCCATGACATTTTCTCCCAATATGGCTTTCAGTATCCGCTATCGCTACTTACCAAATCTACAACTGATGGCACAATTGCAACTGAATTACCAGCAAAAGAAATACTACATCGACTCTTATCATTTCACTAAAACTGAATTGAGTCCTATGATAAACTTTGGCATTATTTACCACCCTTTGATACGAAAAAAATGAAACAACTATTACCAATTTTGTTATGCCTATTGACCAGTGGTCTCGCCTACGGACAACATTTTGAAAAGCCCGGAAAAGGTGTGGCTGTTAAATCATTTTACCACCCTCAGGGTCTCGATTTTTATTTGAGTGAGACTGATGATAAAGGCAATATTTATCACTTGTATTACGACACTGTAACAAGTGGGTTTAATTACGGCAAAGAATTAATACGCATTCGTCTGCAGATATTTGATGGCAAGTCGTGGCTGTTCTCAAAACCCATTACATTATTTACACGCAAAGATGTATTGGCCCCAAGAGTGCTCGACATGCAATGGTACAACAATGCGCTTTATTTATGCGGTAGTTTCGACTCAAGTGAAAACAATTTGGGCGGTGGTGTTATCTGTTTTAAAGATCGCAACTGGACTTCCAATAATCTGCAACTCTACAAACAAAATAACTTACAAATACAAGTCAACAAACTTTACGCATTTAACAACCGACTTTTAATAACCGGAGATTTTGATTCCATTCCCGGCAACCGCTGCAATGGCATCACATATTATAACGGCAGCAACTGGACAACAATAGGAAGCAACAACAACAGCGGATTCAATGGCACCACTAATTTAAACAGTACTTACTTTGAGGTAGTCAACGACTCTTTGTATGTTTACAAGAAAAACGCCATAAGCAATGATACCATTGGTATTGGTGGCAAAAAAATTGACCGTCTGGGGGTTTTAAGAGATAACACATTTGAACAATTGACACCAACTGTGGGTAGAGTGAGTCATCTTATTGCATTTAATAACTCACTAGCTGCGGTAGAATTATCTCCACTCTTTTATGCAAGATATATTTCTGTCAATAATGGCAACACATGGCAACGCTATAACCTTACGGATTCTTTTTATGCCATCAACTTTATTAGCTCAACGATGGCAAATGGTTACATGTATTTCACGATACAAAACCCCAACCAACTGACCCTTGATATATACCGTTTTGATGGCAGTAACATTATCAAACAACCTTCATGGAAAATTGCATCCAATTACATTGCCATCAATGCTGCGAAAACAAACAATGCACTTGTATTAAGTGGCAATTTCAGAAAAATAAGCGGAACTAATTATTACGACTCATGCAGGTATATTGCAAAACTCGTATTCTCTCCTGCTACTGTTATTACCGGCACTGTGTTTCACGACAACAACAGCGATGGCATTAAACAATCGGGAGAAACGGCACTAACAGGTGCTATAGTAACAGTTAACAATAACCAGTACTTATGCATGAGCGATGCCGAAGGTCATTTCACTATGGTGGTACCATCGGGCATTAATTTAACAGTGAAAGCTGTACATCCATCAGGCTATGTATACACAGGCAGTATCACAATTTCACCGGGCAAGGATTCTGTTTACAACCTCTCAATTGGGCTCACCGAACCCAATAAAAATGATTTATCAGTCGGCATATTTTGCAGCACAGGCAACAAAGCCAAACAGGGGTTTACTGTTAACTATACCATAGACCTTCACAATAAAAACACAATGGCGGAAAACTGCAATGTGATTGTACAAATTCCAAAAGGACATACTACTTTAACTGCACTTGATTTTAGTATACAGAGTCAGACCAAACAATCCTTTACTTTTAACACTACCGTTTCACCACACAGTTCGGGCTTATTTCATTTCTCATGTATTTATCCGGTTGACAGTTTCATATTGGGGCAAAACATATTCCTGAATGCCAAACTGCAAAGAACTGATGATGACAACAACAATAATACCGACACCATTTATCAGCGCATTGTATCGGCATACGATCCAAACATCAAGGTAGCCTCGCCATCAGAAATTATTGCCCGTAACACCTCTGTTCGTTACACCATTTATTATCAAAATGAGGGAAATGACACGGCCATTAATGTGACCATACTCGATACACTGGGCGATAAGATAGATGCGTCTAGTATCAGAATCAATCAATCAAAAGGATTCTCCATTGAAAACAATATTTTAATCTGGCGACTTGAGAACATCATGCTGCCGCCCAAAGAAGCGAGTCCCATTAAGAGTGCAGGGTTTGTTTCGTTCACCATAAATTTATCTGCAAATGCTAAAGTAGGTGATACTATTTTTAATAAAGCCGCTATCTATTTTGATTACCAAAAACCTGTTATTACTAACTTTGCAAGCGTTTATTACAAATCGAAATCAGGTCTATTGAATTTGAAAAAATACAACCTGTTTAAAGTCTATCCCAATCCTGCCCAATCATACTTCAAATATGAAAATGGCAATGGCATTACAGGACCGTTGCAAATCACTGATGCAAGTGGTAAAATCATTCTTGAAACTACACTTTCTGCTGATGGCATTGTTCAATTACCCGAATCAATGGCAACGGGTATTTACTTTATTCGAACGGGCAATGATGGCGAAATAATGGGTAAGCTAATCGTAACGCGATAGGATTATTTTGAACATGAAAAAGCGTTAGACATCGCTTCAAAACCTTTGGCATTTCTAGTACTGTCTATTTTGTCTTGTTGCATCAACACCGAGATGGTTTTATTGCACAAAGTAAATACCACTACTTTCCCGTTTTGAGTTGAGGATTTATCAGTAAAAGAAAAAGGCATGGCCATGACCTGCTGTTGTTGAAACAATTCGCCTTTAAAGTTTGCAAACTGAATACCGGCCTGAGCATACACAGGATTTTGCTGCATCATTTCCCTGCTATTGGCCAATACATCCAATGGATCGTAAGTCTGATCAAATATCGCAATAACAGCAATACCACTTTCATCTACCCCTGATTTTTCGCAGGTAAGACTCGTCACATTGTTAGGACTTACTGATTCATGAGTAATTTTCCAGCCATTGGGAATTATAAAAGTAACGCCATTCTTTTCAATTGTTTCAGGAGTATTCGATGTACATGCGACACCAAACATCAGCAAAAGAATGATTACTTGACGACTTTTAATCCAAGGCATGGCAGGTAAAAATTAGTATCCGAGTGTTTTGAGCATACTCTTATAGCTCTGTTCTTTGCTGAATAACTTGGTATTGTACTCGCCATTCTCGTCTACAGAAATAATAATATGCTTAGGTGCAGGGGTTAAACAGTGTTGAATACCACCATATCCACCAATACTTTCCTGATACGCACCGCAGTGGAAATATCCTATGTACAACGGATCATTAGGTTCGTATACCGGCAAATAAATAGCATTGGCATGCTGTTCACTGTTGTAATAATCATCGCTGTCGCAAGTAATACCGCCTAATAAAACGCGTTCATATGTTTTGTCCCAGTTATTCAACGGGAACATGATGAATTTCTTATTAATGGCCCAGCTATCCGGCAAAGTGGTCATGAAACTGCTATCGATCATGTTCCACTTTTCTCTGTCGTTCTGCACCTTTTGGTATTCTATTTTAAAGATCGCTCCACCGCTTTCGCCCACTGTGAATGACCCAAATTCAGTAAAGATATCAGGCTCGGCTACCCCATTACTCTCACAAACCTGTTTCACCTGAGCCACTATTTCTGAGGCCATGTATTCGTAGTCGAAGTCGAATTTCAGTGAATTTTTGATTGGGAAACCACCCCCAATATTCAAACTATCCAATTCCGGACACAGTTTCTTCAGCTCGCAATATACACTCAAACATTTGTGAAGCTCGTTCCAATAATAAGCATCATCCTCAATACCTGTATTGATAAAGAAGTGAAGCATTTTCACCTTCATGCGCTTTAAAGGTTTAATCCGCTCGAGGTACATTGGTACGATATCTTTATATCCGATACCTAGTCTTGATGTATAAAAAGGGAATTTTGGCTCTTCTTCAGCTGCTATCCTAATACCCACTTTAAAGTCTCCGTTAATCGCATTGGCTAACAACTCAACCTCTCTGATATTATCTATTACAGGCACTACGTTCGTAAACCCTTCATTCACAATCATGCCGATGTTATCGATATAGGGCTGTAGTTTAAAGCCATTGCAGACAATAAACTTGTCTTTTTTTACCAAACCCTGCTCGTATAAGGCCATAATCAGATTAATATCAAAGCCTGAAGAGGTTTCCAGGTGCACATCGTTTCTCAGCACTTCTTCCATCACATGACTGAAATGGGAACTTTTGGTGCAATAGCAATAGTGATACTTGCCTTTATAATCAACCTTTGCCATGGCTACATTGAACCAGGTACGGGCTTTTTTAATGTTTTCCGATATCTTGGGAAGAAAGGTAAATTTGAGGGGTGTTCCATACTGTTCCACTATGTCCATTAAAGGGATATCGTAATAAGTCAGTTCGTTTTCCTCATTCAAATCAAACTCATCCATTGGAAAATCGAAGGTTTGATTGATTAAATCTGCATATTTATCTTTCATTTTTTAGTTGTAAGTAAGTTGGATTGACAATTTTATGCAAATGTAACATACTTGGATATTTATTTTATGTTAATTTTAAATTATTTACAAAATTGAAAATCCATTCAATTTCGAGAGAAAAGCCGTTCTTTTTATTGAAAATTTGGCATATTTCACGCTTTTAACCCATTTCTTAATGGAAATATTACAAAAAACTGAAATCAATTAAACGCATTTTCCAATCCAAACGAATACATTTGAAGAAAAAATCTTTGAAACAATTCATAGTCTTTTCAATAATAATCTGTCTTCTTTGTTGCAAAACTGAAGATTCTCACTTTTGTTATGAATATGAAAGAAGTACACTATTTTTAGACATCCAAAGAGGGGACTCCACTATTATCACAGAATACTTATATGCCTATGGAATTGGCAAGACCGCAAAAATCTTTAAAAGTAACAGCTACGATTTCATTGCTAATTACAGTGATACACTTTTCGTTCTTCCTTTAAACTTTAGTTCCGACACCTGTAAATACAGCTTTGTTAGAAAGGATCTTTCTGAAGATACTATTGCTATTAGTTATAAACGAAGATTCTATGCATCCGGCAATTGTTATTTCTGCGATTTCAATGATAAACAATTAAACAAAGTATCCAATAAAATAATAAAAGACTCCTCAACTTTCAAAGACAACGCTCTTTATTATATGCCTAAATTAACCATAGTAAGACAATGACATTAAGGCTATATCTTACTTTATTAATATTCACCTTCTTTGTAGCAAAAGGACAACCTCCTGCAAAAGTGTGGAGTCTTGGTTTGGATATCAGTCAGTTCAACTATCTCATTGGAACCGGCTCCAAAGGATTTAATGCAGGTGTATGCGGCCAATACCAACCCTATCGTTTTCTATCCATCAATACTTCATTAATGCATAATAGCGTCAATTACCAAAGGGGTAAATGGTATGATAGACTTGAAAAATACCACAGTGAAGGTGTATGTTTTAAATTGGGGTTCGATTTAAGTGTAAAGATAAGTAAAGGAGAAAAAAATACACGGGCATTCTTTGGTTATCAGGGCATGATAACCAGATATAAAGAATCAGGACAGTTTGAAATTGATAATTATTGGGGCAAATACACCAACACATACGAAACCAAGATACGTCAAAAACTGGCCCGAGAGGTCATCTTCGGATTGCAGTATAATAAAAAGCAATGGATCATACGGCCACAGATATTTTCTATTTTCGCTATGGATGATATACGCATATCACCTAATGATGATATTGTAAAAGGCTATAAATCACCTTTCATCCCAGGATTTGGATTCAGACGAGGGGGGATTAATTTGATTGTGATGTACAGACTAGGAAAATATAGATAATCCTACTCCACCCAATCTGCAATAAACAAATTGGTATCGCGTGTACCACCATTATTCCTGTTGCTGCTCCACACCAATTTTTTACCATCAGGACTAAACATAGGAAAAGCGTTGAAATTACTTTCAGTACTGATTTGTTTCAGATTAGTGCCATCGACATCTATCATGTACAATTGAAATGCATAGCCTTTTGTAGAAGCGTGATTGCTTGAAAAAATTATTTTTTTTCCTGATGGATGAAAGAAGGGCGCCCAATTGGCTTTACCCAAATTGGTTACCTGACGTATATTAGTGCCATCAACATTGCATACATAAATTTCCATATTGGTGGGCGCTACTAAACCCTGTTTTAACAGGTCTTTGTATTCTTTAATTTCCTCTTCTGTTTTTGGTCGCGATGCCCTGAACACCAACTCCTTGCTATCAGGTGAAAAGAATGCGCCTCCATCATAACCCAATCCTGAAGTTACTTGCTTTAAATTACTGCCATCAATATCCATGGTCCACAATTCGAGGTCACCACTGCGGGTACTTGTAAATACAATTTTCTTTCCATCAGGACTCACAGTAGCTTCAGCATCGTAACCAAAAGTATCGGTCAATTGCTTGATGATTTTTCCTTTTTTATTGGAGATAAAAATATCGAACTCAGAATACACCGGCCATACATATTTTGCTTTGGGATTATAGGGAACACTGGCTGGACAAGTATCCATAAAGTGATGGGTGCTGGCAAACAAAATGGATTTATTGCCCGGCATAAAATAGGAACAAGTAGTGCGACCTTTTCCGGTGCTGATCATTTGCGGCTGATAAGTAGCTGCCAACTTACAGGCTTTCTTAATATCCATATCAAAAATCTGATCGCATTTCAAACCCCATTTACTGTTGTTAGACTGAAAACTCAATGACTTGCCATCAAAACTGAAATAAGCCTCTGCATTATCGCCCCCAAAGGTTAACTGTTGTATGTTTTTAAGATGGATTTCTTTGGTAGAATCTTTTTGTTGAGCAAAGCCTGATATGGTGACAAAAAGTGCAAAAAAGACAGTTAGTTTATTCATTAAAAATAGTTGTTGCTGTTGAATTGAAGCGGTGGCAAAGGTATGTGATTGTACAGATTGACTTTAAGCCAGAAATGTCATAATTGTGTCATAATATGATAATTGTATCAAGGTAAATTTTACATAACCAAAGTCTTTCAATAATTATAAGGGCTTATCAATACAAGGCTTTCACTCAACAAATAAAATATTCCCCTCTCACCTACCATTATTTTGTTGAAGCATTTTAATTTTGTGAAAGAATAATTAAACAAACATGTCATTAAGTGATTTTTTTAATATAGATTTGCACCCGATTTCGGTTTCAGATTTAAAACTCTGAATTAAAAGGGAACAGGGGTGTAAATCCCCGACATTTCCCGATGCTGTAATCCCCGCTGCTCTTTTAAAGAACAGTATTTCCCGGATATCAACAACCACTGTCAGTTTAAACTGATGGGAAGGTTTCCGGGTAAAAAGGGGTAAGTCAGAAGACCTGCCGCAATCAAACACGAATTTCACGGCTTTCGGAGAAAAGGCTTGAGATGATAATTTGATTGTTCAATTTACCGTTTCAAAAAAAATCTGATTGCCATGAATTCAATGAAAGTTCATGAAGCAATTGTTGCTCATATCGACCATTCTACTGTTGGGTACTTTTAAAAGTAAAGCCCAGCAAATGGACACATTTTTACTTCGCGATTTTGAAGTAAAAGGTGTAGCAGTTATTCAAAATATTGGCAGCACAAAAATCAATCTATCGCCTGCAAAATTTAACACCCTTACCGATGCCCTCACCTTGCAAAGTGCTATTTTCATTAAACAATATGGCACAGGCGGCTTGGCCAATGCGGGTTTCAGAGGTTTGGGCGCACAACACACTTCAGTAATGTGGAATGGCGTCAATATTCAAAGTTGCATGAACAGCAACCTCGATTTTAATTTAATTCCATTGTTTTTTATTGACAAGGCCGGTATTGAAACCGGGGCCAATTCATCTTCATGCGGCAATGGCACATTGGCAGGCGCCATTCATCTAAGCAATACATTTGATAAAACACCAATAGCTTTTGCCAACCTTCAAAGGGGTAGCTTTGGTTATTCCCAAATAGGCATTGGCAGCAGTTATCAAATTAAAAAACTGAGATTCAAAACCCGCATACTTCACAGGCAGGCGGAAAACGACATCCTGTTCCACAACAAATTTTTACCCGGAAATCCTACTGAAAAACAAGTGAACAGCGCCTATACGCAGAATGGGTTTCTTCAGGAAGCAGAATATAAAGCAGGCAATTATCACGCATTCAATTTATCTGCTTGGTATCTCGAAAATACAAGAGAGCTCCCTGTAGCCATGGGAATCCCCAATCTTTTAAAAGAACGTCAATACGATTTGAATGGCCGTGTTTCTCTGACTCATAAATTCACCCGTGCAAAAGTAGCTAACACCAACAAACTAGCATTCCTATACGATCAGTTAAACTATTACAACAATTTTTATGCGCCCTCGTACAGCTATTCCAAATCGCTGATAGCGGAGAGTGAATGGCTGATTCCTATGAAATATTCAAGCAGTTTAACTGCATCACTTAACAATAATTTCAGTACAGCAAAAACAGATGGCTACAACAACTGGCCTCAACGCAACCTTTTATCACTTTGGATAAAACTGGAGAAAATGAGTTTTAAAAACAAACTCAAATACAGCCTGGGCAGCAGAGTTTTATTAGTTGATAAAGAATTCGCACCATTCTCTCCCGATATCGCTTTTGAATACCGTCCGCTAACTTTTTTAAAAATAAAAGGCAATGCCGCTTATAGTTACAGAGTACCTTCTTTCAACGATTACTATTGGTTGCAAGGCGGCAATAAAAACTTAAAACCTGAAAGAGGCAATAAACAGGAAATCAGCATTGAACTTCAAAAAGGCATTGTAAAATTTGCATTCACAGGATTTCACCACATAGTAAATGATTGGATCATGTGGCAACCGTCACCTGCATTCAGTTATTGGATTGCTCAAAATGCGCGACAGGTAACCAGCAAGGGAATTGAAACATCTATTGAGATGACGAAAACTTTTGGTCTGCACAACTTACAATTATTGGGACGCTATCAGTATGTAGAAAGCATCAATACAAAAATATACGACAACAGTGAAACACTGCTTGGAAAACAACTGTTTTACACGCCCAATCACACGGCATTTGCAACAGTTAATTACGCATTCAAAAATATTTTACTGTCGGTTACCGAGCAATTTTATGGCAGTAGATACACCACACCCGACAATCTGAAAGCCTCAAAACTTCCTTCATATTTACTTACTAACGCAAGCATTGGTTATTTATTTAAATATAAAAAGCATGATTCTCAATTAGTATTTACAGTAAATAACGCACTGAATACGACTTATCAAATCATGGAAAACAAACCTATGCCACTTCGCAATTATCAAATTACATTAAAATTCAATATCAACAAATGAGCAACAATTATTTAAAATTAGTACCAGTCTTATTGGCCATTATTTTCGCTTCGTGTAAGCCTGAAAAAGAAGAAACAGTAGCAACTGAAAACTACAAAGGTGTTATCGTTATCAACGAAGGCGGATTCCTTAAATCAAATGGTTCAGTAGGCATCTACAAACCGGGTTCAGGCGAATATTTCGATGCTTTTGCTAAAGCGAATGGCCGTCCATTGGGCGATGTGGTACAATCAGTTACCCTTATCAATGGCAAGTACTATATCATTGTAAACAACAGCAATAAAATAGAAGTAGTCAACCAAAGTGATTTTAAATCGGTTACAACCATCGTTTTAAATCAACCGCGCAACATTGTAAAAGTATCTGCAAACAAAGCTTATGTTTCGCAATTGAATACAAACGATTTAAGTGTTATAGATTTAACTACGAATGAAATTAGCGCAACTATTGATATGAAAAGTTCAACTGATCAAATAGTCATGATGAACAATAAAGTATATGTTGGAAAAGCCTATGCAAACATGTTGTACGTTATTAATCCTGCCAATGATATGGTTACAGATTCAATTGTAGTAGGTAGTGGCGCAGGCACTATCGTCAATGCCGGTACTGATAAAATTGCAGTATTCTGTTTAGGTGTTCTTGACTTCAATAATGGCAGCATCATAGAGAATGGTAAAATTGCGATTATCAATAAAGATTCAAATGAAGTAGAACGTTTTATTCCATTAACAGGCGCCAGTTATGGTGGACCAATGGCTTACCACGCAGGTAATTTGTATTTCAGTTTTGGCGATGAAAAACTATACAGCGTTTCAGCTACAACAGTTGCTACACCAACAGTTAAAATAAGCATTATAGGCGGCATATACGGGTTAACGATTGATGACTCTGATGGTTCATTCTATATCACTGATGCATTGGATTACACTTCAGCCGGCAAAGTATTCATCTATAATCAAGCAGGAACATTAGTGAAGCAATTCACCGCAGGTGTAGTACCGGGCAGATTTGTTTTCAATTATTAATCAATATCTTCGACCACACGTCACTTAAAAATGGCGTGTGGTTTTTTTATGAAATATTTTTTCTATTTACTGGCATTGTTTTGTTTTGGTTGTGGCACTTCAACTGTTAACAATCATCAACATTCCAAGCGCACATTTATTCCCATTAAGTATTCAAAGCTTTTTGGCATTACAGAAACAGCAGATGAAAGACAATTATTCCATTTGAATGAAGGCGATACCTTTTGGGGACCCGCAATAAAGAAAAATACAGCTCCTTTAAAAATTGCTGTGTTATCGACTGTTTTCGCAGGATTCATTGAAATGCTTGGCGCACAAAATCAGATTGTCGCCATTGAGAAAGAAAGCTACTACTCTGATGCTGTTATTCAGGAAAGAATAAAAAATAAAAGCATAGTGGCCACAGGCGAAGAAGGACAGATACAACTGGAAAAATTATTGTCACAACACCCTGATATCATTGTATCCGGCTCACGCGATTTAATGAACAGTGCCGTTGGAGAAAAACTCAAAAAATCCAATATCAAAATTGTTTATTGCGACAATTTCAGAGAACAACATCCATTGGCAAGAGCTGAATGGTTATTGTACTTTGGTGCCATGCTCAATCTGACAGAAAAAGCTGACAGCATTTTCAAAACTGTTACAACGCATTATTTACAAATTGCTGACAAGGCACTTGACTCCACTTCCACTAAAACAAAACCATTGATTATGACAGATGCCTTATATGGTGATAGCTGGTTTGTACCCGGTGGCAATAGCTATACGGCACAACTTATTGCCGATGCAGGTGGCCGTTACGTATTCAAAAATAAGACTCCACTCTATACTTATCCGTTAAGCATCGAAGAGGTATTAGTAAATGCGGAAAAGGCAGACATTTGGATACACACCAATCAGTATGCATCATTGGCAATGTTACAAACAGCCGACAGGCGTTATACCCTTTTTAAGCCCTACAAGCAACACACTATTTTTAACAACAACAAGCAGGAAAACGCTAATGGTGGCAATGATTTTTGGGAAATCGGTGTTGGTCGCCCCGATATTATTCTAGAAGATTTATACAATATTTTTTCGGGTGACAGTAGCCGCTATCAGGCCTTGCATTACTACAAACAATTGCAATAGACGCAATTCACATCCAGCTTATAACTTATTTTTTCAATCTGAAAAATATTCATTCTTTTTGTTTCTACAATAGAAAGCATGAACATTCATATTTTAGCTTGCGGTGGTGCGGTAATGCATAATATCGCATTGGCGCTACACAATCTTGGACACACCATAACAGGCAGCGATGACGAGATTTTTGAACCGGCCTTATCGCGTTTGAAAGCAAAAGGTTTGCTACCTCCTGCTTTTGGCTGGTATCCTGAAAAAATTACGACTGGTCTTGATTTCATTATACTGGGCATGCATGCAAGGGCCGACAATCCGGAGCTTGCAAGGGCTAAAGAACTGGGCATTAAAATTTACAGTTTCCCGGATTATGTATATGAACACGCAAAAAACAAAACGCGTTTAGTAGTGGCAGGCAGTCATGGGAAAACCACCACTACTGCCATGATTATGCATGTATTAAAAGTGCTGAACATGGACTTTGATTATTTGGTAGGATCACAACTTGAAGGATTCGATACCATGGTAAAATTCAGCGATGCACCGTTAATGGTGATAGAAGGTGATGAGTATCTAACTTCCACCCTCGACCCGGTGCCTAAATTCATGAAATACAAACCGCATTACACCCAAATTACCGGCATTGCATGGGACCATATCAATGTATTTCCAACCTTTGATAATTATGTTGAGCAATTTGAAAAATACATTGCCACCATTGAGCCAAATGGTCAATTGATTTACTTTAAAAACGATTTACATTTGAAACAACTGGCTGAAAATTCAACGGTCAATTCAATTGCCTATGACACCCCTGAGTATGCAACAGTGGATGGTACTATTATTTTGAAAAAAGACAAGGATTATCCGCTATCAGTATTTGGCGATCACAATCTTCAAAACATGGAAGGAGCCCGTATGTTATGTAACAATATTGGCATTACTGATGACATGTTTTATACAGCCATTGGCTCTTTTACAGGCACAGCCCGCAGACTTGAGAAAGTTTATGAAGCACAGGGGATAACCATCATCCGCGACTTTGCTCATTCTCCCAGCAAATTAAAGGCAACTGTAGATGCTGTGAAGCAACAGTACCACGACCGAAAAGTAATCGCTGTTTTTGAACTGCATACTTTCAGCAGTTTGAGCAAACATTTCCTGCCCCAATATGATCAAACCATGAAGGCTGCGGATGAAAGTATTGTTTATTTCAACCCCCATGTATTTGAGATGAAGCGCATGCCTGTACTTGAAACTGAAGAAGTGAAAAAAGGCTTTGGCGGTGATATTGAGGTAATTAATTCAACTTCAGAATTAATTTCAAAAATAAATTTCCACAAAAGCAACGTTTCAAACACTCCATGTGTCTTGCTACTTATGAGTTCCGGGAACTTCGACAACGCCTCATTTTTTTGATGCCGGTTCAGCACAAAAGATTTTGCGATTGTGCATTTTTTCCCTAGATTCGTAGATTATACATAATAATAATTATTAAGGAGCAATGATGAGACGTTTACTATTCTTAGTTTTAGGGTTTTTTATACTATCGGAATCAAAGGCAATTACATGTCTTCCGGGATGGAAATACACCGCACCAATTACCGTTACCAATACCAATGCAGGTGGATTATCTTATTTCCAGGTAAAGGTTATCGTTAATACACAAGCCCTGATCGCTGCCGGCAAAATGAAAAGCACCGGTGATGATATCAGATTTACTGATGCCAATTGCAATAATTTGCATTATTGGATAGACAGCAATCTGAATACCACGACTACTGTTATTTGGGTAAAGGTATTGAGCATTCCCGGCAGTGGCAATGTTCGTATCAATCTTTATTACGGCAACAATTGTGCGGCAGCCGCTCAAAGTGGCGACAGCACATTTGTATTTTTTGATGATTTCAGCGGAGGCAGCTTAAATACAGGCAAGTGGAACAACTATAAAACAACACCGGGTTCTGGTGCTGTTGGACTAGCAGGAGGCTTAGCAACTATTTCTACAACAGGCGCTACTGACAATGTGATCAGATCGGTGACCACCTATACATCTCCTTTGCGATTAGAATCTAAGGTCGTTGCAAATTCAGGCGACTATTTAAGTCTTGCACAACTCAATACAGGCACTTTCAATGGAATAGCTGTTGCAGCCGGTACTACTTATGGTGCCAACTTTACATTCAATTCAGCGGCAGCGGCCGGAGCAAGTTATAGCGTTGCTGCAAATTCAGCAGGTGTTGCACGCGCCAATGGCGTATGGGGCAATTATTGGAATGCAACAAATTCTGCCGGATCTATTTTACCGGGAGGCGGATCTACAATAGGCACCACGCCTACTCTTGCGGCTAGTGTTCATTTAGCAATGGGTATAGCCTCTTCGGGTGTTGGCAGCATTACAGCCGATTGGGTAAGAGCTAGAAAATATGCTGCGAATGACCCAACACACAGTGTTGGCGCTGAGGTAGCACAAAGTGTTGGTGTAAAATTCTATCCAACAACAATTTGTCCGGGCGGTCAGGTAGCTGTGGTTATCTCTAAAAAGAATGTCTATTTCAATCTTGGCAACCAATACATTGTAGAACTTTCTGATGCAAGTGGTTCATTTGCCTCCCCTACTAATCTTGGAAACGTTAATGACACGATACCTGATACAGTATTCTACGAAATACCGATGGGTATAACCCCGGGAGCTAATTACAAAATAAGGGTTTCAACCACTTCACCTGCCTATAATTGTTTTGTGGCCGATTCATCTCTCTCCATTTTATCAAAACCGACACCGGCATTTTCTTTCCTTAACGACAACCAGTGTTATAAATACAACCGTTATTATTTTACATCTACTTCTACTGTTCCTTCAGGCACTATTTCAAATTACATATGGAACTGGAACGATGGCTCATTTAATGACACTTTAACCACTAATACGGTGAATCACCATTTCAAGTACTTCAACACTTATTTTCTGGTAGAATTAACTGTAGTTGGAAGCAATGGCTGCAGAGATATTCTGACTAAACAGGTTAACCTCAGGGAAATGCCAAGTATTGTGACAGAATTCAATGATGATGTACAATGTAACCGCGGCAATTTTTTTATAATAAAATCAGCCTCGTTCGCTTATACAGCTTCTATTACAAGTACGAGTTGGTTGTTTGGTGATGGCAGCCCTATGGTATCGGGAGTTGATTCTACCACACATAAATATGCAACAGATGGTTTGTACTTTGTTAATCAAATCAATAGCTTATCAAACGGCTGTATTGATACCGGTCTTGCTTATTGTGTTGTTAACCCTCACCCTATTGCAGCCATCATAACAAATGACACCAATCAGTGTTTGGTGAACAATAATTTTGTTTTCGAAGCAAATACAAGTATTTCAAATGGTTTGCCAATTATCAATACTTGGACAATTGATGCAGGAGTTGAATTTACTCCTAAAGACTCTGTTCACCATCGCTATGCTACACAAGGCAACAGAACCATACAACTCATTTCAGTAACTGACGATGGACTGGATGCTTGTAGTGATACAGTCGAACAGGTAATTCTGGTAAGCCCTATGCCTAAAACGTCAATAACCAATTTTGACAATACACTTTGTTTGAATGGGAATAATTTCCGTTTCAAAGCCAAATCAACTATCCCTAGCGGTACGGTTGCCCACAATTGGACCTTTGGCGATGCAGGCACAGCTACTGCCCTAGACTCAACAGCGCATGCTTATGCAACAGCAGGCACCTATACAGTTGAGGTAAAAGGCATCAGCAATTACGGCTGCCGAGATTCAGCTAAAACAACCATAATAGTCAATCCTAGCCCTGTTGCAGGATTTACTATCAACAACAAAATTCAGTGTTTAAAAACTAACCAGTTTAAATTAAAATCAACCTCTTCAATTACTTCCGGCACTTATACCCGTTCATGGTTAATGTCTGACGGTTCTAGCTTCAGTGGTGTAGACAGCATTGAAACTGAGTTTGCTACAATTGGCACTTATGCGGCAAAACTATTACTGGTATCTAACAAAAATTGCAAAGACTCAATTATTGATTCCCTGAAAGTATTACCAATGCCATCTCCATCATTTATCATTAATAATGATCAACAATGTTTCAGAGGCAACTCATTCGACTTTACAGATAATTCATTCTTTAGTGCCGGTACAATTACAAGTAATCTTTGGAGCTTTGATGATGGCAACACAGCAAGCAATACTGCTCTTGTCAATCATAAATACTTAATTGAAGGTGAATTCAATGTTCGCTTAATTGTTTATGGAGATAATGGTTGTAGCGACACAATGTTGAATAAAGTATATGTCTATCCGCACCCTGCGACTGATTTTGCCATCAATAATCCTGCACAGTGTGTCAACAACAACAGATTCGTCTTTACAACAAATACCTTTATTTCAGACGGATCATTTACCAATAGATGGTATTTTGGTGATGGCAGCCCCTTCTCTAGTGTGTTCGACAATGTTCAGAAAAAATACACAAAAGACTCCACCTATCTGATTACTAATATTGCTTTCAGCGACCACTCTTGTTCTGATACTGCATACAAAACTGTTACTGTGTATCCTAAACCAAAAACCGGCTTCACAATCGATAACGACAAACAGTGCAGACTGAATAACAGTTTTAATTTCACATCTACTTCAACAATAAAAGCAGGCACCTATACATTGGCCTGGAGCTATGGCGATGGTAATATTGATGGCAATGTAGCAACAACCCAACATTCTTATGCCAATGCACAGTTATATAAGGCGCGTTTGATTGCAACATCAAATAACAACTGCTTGGATACAACTATCAAAGATGTAAGGGTTTATCCTATGCCGGTTGCATCATTCGTTAACAATTACCCAAGTGCTTGTATTGTTGGTAATAATTTTACCTTCACTGCAACCAGTACATTGAATCCAAATACAGGTATGATTCATAACTGGTATTTTGGCGACCAAGACAGTGCAAAAAACACTAGCCCAACCTCGCATATTTATAATACTCCGGGTTCATTCAGAGCTAAGCTTGTAACCATAAGTACTACAGGAAATTGTATTGACAGCATCACTAAAACATTGCAGGTATTCCCAATGCCTGTCCCTTCATTCAGCATTGACAATGACAAACAGTGTTTATTGAACAACGATTTTAACTTTGCCTCTACATCAACTATCGCAACAGGTACAATCGCTTCATATTATTGGACATTTGGCGACAATTCAACTGCAACAACACAGAATACTTCTCATACATATTTGAATGTTGACTCATTAAGAGTATCATTGATCCTTACAAGCGACAATGGCTGTATTGACTCAACTTATAGAATGGCCCAAACTTATGCAATGCCTGTAGCAGATTTTACTGTTACCCCTAGAACTAGTTGCCTTGATAAAAACTCATTTAAATTTGTCAATAGATCAAAAATTACAAAGGGTAGTTTTGGCACCTTTGAATGGTCGTTTGGCGACAACAGCACCTCAACACTGAAAGACCCTCCACCATATAGCTATACAGCTCATGGAACCTATATCATCACATTGAAGGCCATATCAAACAAAGGATGTTGGGACACAGCCAATATTAGTGTAGATGTTAATCCTAATCCTATTCTTGATTTTGATGTCGATTCAGTATGTCTGAAAGACTCAAGTGTATTTGTCAATAAATCAACCAATCCTTCTGGCTTAATCAGTTCATGGAAATGGACTTTTGGCGATGGCTTGGGAACTTCAACCCTGGAATCACCAAAATACAAATACAGAAGAGTTGGTAGTTTTGATATTAGTCTGACTGCAATTACTGATAAAGGTTGTAAAGACAATCTGACTAAAACTGCATTTGCTAAAGTAAATCCATTACCTACTGCGCGATTTGAATACCACAAAATACGTTCATGGGAAAATGAAGTAGATATCCAATATGCCGACTCATCTATAGGTGCCAACAGCTGGTTCTGGAATTTCTCTCAGATGGGCACCTCCACTCAGCAGAATCCATTCCTGTTGTACACTGATACTGTTACTCAACCAACAACTTTGATTGTTACCAATCAATTCGGTTGCAGAGATACCACCACTAAAATATTGTTCATTGCGCCTGACGTTATTTACTACATGCCAAATGCATTCTCTCCGGGCAATGACGACAACATCAATGACTTTTTTAAACCTAAAGGATTGTCCTACGCCCAATCATACCGATTGGTCATCTTCAATCGCTGGGGTGAAATACTATTCGATTCAAGAAATCCTCAGGAAGGATGGGATGGCAAATATGAAAATGAATTGGTTGAACAGGGTGTTTATTTCTACCGTTTGGAATTCGTAGGTGTTGATGAATTGAGACACAAAGAAGAAGGCAATATCATGATTCTGCGCTAAGCAGTCTGATTCCCGATATACTAACGACTCAACAACTTTCTATATGAAATCTGTTGAGTCGTTTTTTTATATCAATGTATTTTTTAACCACAAATCCCATACCTGCTGACTCAGCAGCAATGCTAGAACATAAAGGATAAGGATAACAGTACCAACCTTTGCTGTTATTGACCATTCTTTGAAATGCAATCTTACTTTCTGAAAAAACAGATACGTAACAGGACCTGCAAATAAGGCATAAAACAATCCCGCCTGTCGCATCGTAAAAGAATGCACATACGCATGTTGTGCCATTGCCAGGCACCAACTGAACGATCCTATAAAAAGCAAGAGGCTCCATTTCTTCCATAGTTGTCCCATGTAAATGGTCAGCTCATGACGAACAAAATACCACATCGCTAAAACTGCAAAACCTGGAACAAGATAAAACCGCTCAATACGCGACAACCATATAACAGGCAGCGAAATAAACTCGAACCAACCGAATGGCGACTCCAGTTTTTTGTGAATGCCCGACACTTCAATTCCTGCTGTGCGCAATTTTGCTGTCTCTGTTAAATCAGCAATAGCCAAATCAAACGAACCGAAGTACAAAACATTTTGATACAAATGCAGTAATACACCCAATATGGCACCGGCTGCCGGAATCAAAGTAATAACAGAGAATAACCCTCTTTTCTGCATGAGGGAAACGCCAATACAAACTACGGCCAAATACACAATGGGTTCATAAGAGATGTTCGCTACAATCGCCATAACGGCAAACATGCCTGCAATGTAAAGTGGGTGTTTTTTTTCAATATACAAAAGCAGCAACCGTATAAATACAGCTTTGAACAACTCTTCATAAATGTGCTTATGCAAACTATCACTCCAGCCAATATAATAATTGGATAAAATCAGCAGGGCCCAACTCCACAATAAAATTTTATCATTTTTGATGAGCAATGACAAGACCTTCCACAGCACAAAGGCATAAAACAAGCTGATGAGAATCATAAAACATCGCAATACCTGCTCATTTACTGAATGGGAGATAACAGAGTAGCCATATGCTAAAATATCAGGCAAGGCCGGATAATGGGTATAAGCCACAGGATGCAGCGATGTATCCTTCACAGGCACTTTGTAGTAATGTACCGGAAGTGCTTTTGTAGACTGCAATCCTGAATCATTGAAATACAATACCGCAGAATACAAATTGATATCGCTGTAGGCATCGCCTCTCATAAAATTTCTGCGACCGCTGTCTTCAAATTGACTGATGGTAAATGCTCTGTATACAATCAGAGAAAAAGCCAGGAGTAAAACAGAAAAAATAATTCTGCGTTTAATTCTTTTGTCCATTCAGTAATTGATTTAATACAGTCGTCATCTGCACAGTTGTAATGTCTTTCATACAGGTATTATTGCCCCTGCATGGCAATTCCTTTGTTTGATGCACACAAGGTGAACAGTGCTTTGAAAGATTAATTTCCTGATATTTATTACCGGATCTCAACCAATCGGGTGCAAGACTTTGAGGTTGGGTTGGCCCCCAAATAGCCAGTACCGGTATCTCTAATCTTGCGGCTATATGCAAAGGTGCCGAGTCTATTGTCACCATGGCCACTGCTTTATTAGCAAGTGTTGAAATATATTCGTTGAAGGACAAGTTGCCAGCCCAATTTTCAACTTTATGCCTACTCTCCTCTTTTAGTCCTTCAATTATGCGCTGGTTATCGGATTGATCGGAAGGTGCACCGGCCAATGCTATTTTATAAGGGTATAGCTTGCTCAATTCATCTACAAACTGAATAATTTGTTCAGGCTCTAATTTTCTTTGAATACTCAAATCACTGCAGGTATTATTGATTACGATGTATTGCTTTTCACCCGCAGATTGTCGCTGAGGCAGGTAGTACCTTTCATTTACGATAGCACCTGCATTCTCTGCCATCATGTTATAATTCTCTTCTGATGGAATGAATTGATTGAAATAGGTATTGTGTGTATTGAGATAGTTTCTGAAATTCACTTTTTCAAACTCAAAACCAAAACGGTTTTTACTAAATGTATACAACGAAAAAATAGTGGTGAGTCGCGAATACACTTCAAAATCGAAACACCATTTATTCTTAAGTTTCATGCATTTAAAAATAATGGATACTGCCGATTTTATCATCGCAACAAAACTGCTGTCGTTAATGATCCATACTTTATCAAATAACTGCAAAAGTCCTGCACTTTCCTTTAATGCTTTACCGCCAATCAGTATAAATTGTGTCTCAGGGTATTTTTTCTTGAGTGCCAGCAATGCATCACCTGCTAAAATCAAACTGCCTAGTCCTAACATTTTAATGACAATGATATGCTTTGGTGGTTTTGCCAAACGGTGATCTATTCTCAGAATCTTGCCCAATACCCTTACAGGGAACAAATGCACAGCAACTAAAGCCCCTCCAATAAGGTTATCGATTTGCTGTTTTAAATGTAATTGCATTGCCATTGCAATATTAATATTCTTATTTTTGTTTTTTATGCTTAAATATACTGTCGTATTAGCTTTGATTTCATCTGCTGCAATGGCCAAGCCACCTGCTACGACATTATACCCCATTGTGTGGCGGTGGATGTGGGGCAAAGCTGATAGCGCCTACAGATTTAACAATCAACAACACCCATCTTTAATTTCTAATCTTAAAAATGCCTATCAGGTAAAAAGAGCTCGTGAATTTTGGTATGCTAAAAATATGCAGATATTTAAAGCAGGTGATAATCACTGGCTGTCCATGGACAGTTTTTTAGGTCGATTCCAAACATTACGAGGTGTATGCAGAGCCAATACAGACATGGTTGAACAAACAATAGGTGGATTTACAGTCCATATCCACCCATTAGGCAATGATTCACTTCGCTATACAGTATTTGACATTAAATCGCGCTGGTCGTTTTTCTGGCATCTCCCATTTGTTGGCAACAGAGAATTTAAACCCGGCAAACATCGCCAGAAATTAATGGCCAATTCAAAGTGGTATTTTGTATGGACAGAACCCATTGATCGATCGTTATTTCATCGCAGAGAGTTGAATACCAGACTGTATAATGCTAAAAAATATACAGGTGTGGGCTTTTAAAATGCCATAAGATCTTTTTTGCACTAAATTTGTAGTATACTCTTTATCTATGAGAAATATTTTAATACTGTTTGCTTTTTTTGCCTGCCTATCAGCCTCTGCACAAGACAATCCCAATTTATTTGCCCGTGGTAATGAGGAAATGAACAAACGCAATTATAGAAAAGCAGAAGAATATTACCTGGCGGCATTGGCCAAAGAGCCGCAGAACTGGAACATTATGACCAATCTGGGATTTTGTTACCACAAACAATTGCGGTACAAAGATGCTGACTCTATATATAAAATTGTAATCGCCAATGATTCGGGCAGCAGTAAACCCTATTGGTACAAAGGCATGAACCACGTCCATTTGAAACAAGACAGCATGGTGATAGTGTGTTATAAAAAGTTTCTTGACATTGAGAAAAAACGCAATGGCAATCTGATACTTGGGTACAGAAACGTAGGCGATGCTTATGCCCGCATGTTGGTTAAAGATGGCTTACTTAGCTGGCAGATTGACGACATGATTTACCATTACCAACAATTGGAACAAATTGACCCATCTATTCCGGATATTCCGGATATTCAAAATTACATTGAAAGAGTAAAAGCCAAACGACCTGCTAATCAAGTGGGCAAATGGAAAATGGTACTGTAAAAAAAATTATTTTATTCCTCTGAAGATTCTGTTCCAGCGAATTTTTACAAATTCGTTGCCATCTGTTCCCGGCTCAGGGTTATCAGCTTGCTTATATTGAATACTGAAGAATACAAATAGAGGTTTACCCACGATATAATTTTCAGGTACGTAGCCAAAATATCTTGAGTCAGATGAATTGTCACGGTTATCGCCCATCATCCAATAATAATCAAACTTAAATGTATAACTTGTTAAGGGTGCTCCATTCAGATAGGGTGTACTCCCACGAAGTTCTAATGTTTCATTCTTTTCATACATTCTAATGGCCTGTTCATAGATGTAAAAATTATTTTTATCTATCGCTATACTTTCTCCTCTTTTTGGCAAATAAATTGGGCCGTAATTATCTTTATTCCATTTTAAATCAGCATTACTGAAAGGAAAGACATTATCCCTGATACTAGGATCGTATTTGTGCTTGATATCACGAACTTTAGAACATACTTTTATAGCCTTATCTACATTAATTAAATCATCATTCATCAGTACATGCAGCGTATCCTGATCGAATGTGAGCGGTTGACTGTAAACGATACCTAACTTATTCATATCAGCATAAGACAACTTCATACTGTCTTTAAGGGCAATTATGCCATTGAAAAATTTTGGCCCTAAACTTTTATTTGGATTTATTGGGTCTCTAAATTCCTCAGGCATGTACATGCTAGTTTTAGAAGGAGTAATAATTCGTGCTACTGCAGCTACATCAAATTCACTCTTTATCTTAGCTAAATCTTCATCCGTAATCCATATTTTTAAAATCAAGCCGCTTTGATCTACAAAACAATAATCATAGATATCATAAGTATTGGTAAGAGTTTCACGAGTAGGAGGCGTTGAGTTAGCATTAAATCTTATAAAATACAAATGCTGCATTTTTTGTGGTTGAAATGCAATAGCATCATTGATATACAAAACGCCATTTTTTATTTCCAACTTATCTCCTGGAATACCCACACAGCGTTTCACATAGTTCTGCATTTTATCTATGGGTCTTTTTGTTGGATCTACACCATCAATAGGTACGTTAAATACAATGGGGTCATTGCGCTTAATATTTTGAAAACCCGGTAAACGCATGTATGGCAATTCTATCAGCTCTGAATAGGCTTTTGCCCCTAAAAAGTCCTGATGCACCAATGGGAATGCAATTGGAGTAATTGGGAATCGCGGACCATAATTCATTTTACTTACAAACAGAAAATCACCAACCTTCATACTGTCTTCCATTGATGATGTTGGAATTTTGTAGGGTTCTAACTGAAATGTTCTGATGAGATAAGCTACTATGAACGCGAAGAAAATAGCATCTGCCCACTCTCTTTGTGCGCCTCTTTTAGTCGGTATATATTTTTTGCGAAATTCCGGTTGACGGGATTGTCCTAGGTATTTTACATCTGCAGCCAAGGCCAGTTTTGGATAATAGTAAAAAGGAAATAATACTGCAACTACCTGCTCCCCAAACTTAAAGCGGCCGAAACTCTCCATCATATCGATTACTAAACTGAACCAGATAATTACATCAGCCGCAGGCACAAGGCTCCACAACATCCAATACTTTGGACGTCCTGTTATCTGTATCCATGGCCAGTAACACACCACCGGAAAAAATGCCAACCATGCCATTTTTGCATTGGCTTTTTTGAACAACAAGAAGAGCCCAATATGGGTGGCCAGATATAGCGGGACGTATATCAGTAAAAAATAGGTGAAATTGGTAGGATTCATTTATACTTAATTGTGTTGGAATTAAAATCCGATAAGATCGTTCATGGTGAAATAGCCTTGTTTGTTCAATAGCCATTCTGCGGCAACAACAGCGCCAACAGCGAAACCATTGCGATTGTGTGCCTGATGTTTTATTTCTATATCATCTACTGCCGATGTGTAGGTAACAATATGGGTACCCGGTACATCATCTTTTCTCAATGCTGTAATAGCTAAATCTGTTTCTGCCGTTACATCAGCTTTCAATTTCCATTCGCTTTTTCTACTGAGTTCAGACAATATGCCCTGGGCCAAAGATATGGCTGTGCCGCTTGGGGCATCTAATTTCTGAGTATGGTGAGTCTCTTCAATACGCACATTGTACTCCGGTAAACTTTCCATTACCTGAGCCATTATTTTATTGACATGAAAAAACAGATTAACACCTATACTAAAATTCGTAGCAGTCATCATTGTATGCTGCCCTTTTATGCAACGGTCTTTTACTTCAGCTATATGTTCATACCAGCCTGTAGTTCCAACTGCAACCGGCACTTTTGCTTCAAAACATTTGTAAATGTTTTTAACTGCTGCGTGCGGCTCACTAAATTCAATGGCTACATCGGCCTTAGATAAGAGCTTCCAATCGTTTTCCGTTGAATCACCCTTAAGTTTACAGGTTATTTCATGTCCCCTTGATATGGCGATCTGTTCAATCAGTTGGCCCATCTTCCCGTATCCGATAATTGCAATTTTCAATGTCTTTTAGATATAAAATGTTAAACATGCAAATGTACATTTTTTTATTACATCTTAAAGATGCTCTGGGACATTTTTTAGACAAAAGTAAATGACAAAATTATGAATGGCGACCCAATTGTTAAAAAACCATCTTGTTTACAATATTATTGTTTACTTTGCGTTCAGCAAGTCAATGAAACATTTCTATTGTTTATTATTGTTGTTTTTTATCCAACAACTGTCTGCCCAAAAAACCATTTACGGTTATGTGCAGGATTCATCAAATGGAGAACGCCTTATTGGCGCCTTTGTCAAATTAATCAATGAAGAAGGCAGTACTTCTGCCAACAATTACGGCTACTTCAGCTTAAAATCAATGCGCGACACTGCCTATCTGTACGTCAGTCAGGTAGGATACGACAGCAAGTTGATTCCAGTGCATCAGGGCACTGAATTGCCCTTAAACATTACATTGAGGTCTGTCTTTGTTTTAAAAGGCGTAAAACTGAGCAGCAGGAAAGATGAAAAAATAGTGAACAGTACCCAAATGAGTACCATCTCTATGAATGTGCAGCAAATTAAAATGATGCCGCGTTTTATGGGTGAAGCTGATATTATCAAAGCCATCCAATTGATGCCGGGTATTAAAGGGGGGTCGGAAGGCAGCACAGGATTATATGTAAGAGGTGGTGGCCCCGACCAGAATTTAATTCTGCTGGATGGCGCACCTGTTTACAATGCCAGTCACCTGTTTGGATTCTTCTCAATTTTTAATACAGATGCCATCAACCATGTACAAATATTGAAAGGGGGCTTTCCTGCACGCTACGGAGGTCGTTTAAGCAGCGTGTTGGACATTACCATGAAAGAGGGCAACATGAAGCGATTCAGAGCCGAAGGAAGTGTCGGAGCATTGGCGTCTAAACTTACACTCGAAGGACCAATTAAAAAGGACAAAGCTTCATTTATGATCAGCGGTCGCAGAACTTATCTCGATTTTTTATTACAACCTATTTTTCAACTGGCGAATGGCAACAGCAGTTTAAGACAAGGCTATTTCTTTTCAGACATGAATGCAAAAATCAACTGGAAAGTGAATAAAACCAATAGACTTTATCTCAGCTATTACACGGGTAAAGACAAGTTTTATGTAAAAAGCAAACCTTACTCCTACCTTTATGATGGCAAAACAATATCAGACCAGAGCGAAGACCGCAATCAGTGGGGCAATCAATTGGGAGGACTGAGATGGAACAAAGTATTGAACAAAGATATTTTCATCAACACCCAACTCAATCACACCAAATATTATTATGAAATTGTACAATCTGCTTCATCGAGTGAGGCCAATGATACTGCGACTATTGAACAGATGAATTACAGTGGATTTACTAGCAGCATACGCGACATATCTCTGAGAAGTGATGCTGAGATTAATCGCGGTCATCACTATATCCGAACAGGATTAAGTGTCATCTCTCACACTTTTATTC
>JAZKEQ010000048.1:0-981 GCA_040386935.1 Bacteroidota bacterium
ATTTTAAAAAACAGGCCGTAAGACTGGGCGCAGATGTGCGTTTTGGTATGATAACTGAAGTTGATTTCAGTCAACGCCCATTCAAATGTATGGCAGATGGCATGAAAACCATTTTTGCTAAATCTGTGATCATTGCGACCGGAGCCAGTGCTAAATGGCTAGGTATTCCTAGTGAAAAGAAATTGAATGGCAGTGGTGTAAGCGCCTGTGCAGTATGTGACGGGTTTTTCTACCGCGGTCAGGATGTTGCAATTGTTGGTGCGGGCGATACAGCCTGTGAGGAAGCCAGTTATTTGGCAAAACTTTGTAACAAGGTGCACATGATTGTTAGACGCGATACCTTCAGAGCTTCAAAAGCCATGCAGCACAGGGTGGAAAACACCCCAAATATTGAAATTCATTTTAACAGCGAGACTGATGAAATATTGGGCGACAATGTTGTAGAAGGTGTTAGAATAAAAAATACCATAGACGGCAGCACTAAAGAAATTGCGCTTACCGGTTTCTTCGTAGCTATCGGTCATACACCAAATACAGCTATTTTCAACGGCTGGTTGGATATGGATGAGCAAGGCTATCTGATCACAAAGCCAGACAGTACTTATACCAATATTGATGGAGTATTTGCTTGTGGTGATGCTCAGGACAAAATCTACAGACAAGCTGTAACAGCTGCGGGTAGTGGTTGTATGGCAGCTTTAGATGCTGAAAGATGGCTGGCTGCTCAAGGGCACTAATTTATTTATTCCTTCAGGTCATTTTTATAACCTTTAAAAAGCATAATGTAAGCCTAGATTGAGTTTGAGTGTATTATTCTCATTGAATACTAAATCTGCATTTTGAAGATAATTGTCGTCTGCGGCAAACACAACATCGCTAAAAAAATATTGATTAAGTGTTAAATTTAAATTCAAATTAAGGAGAGCTGTAAATATTAGATTTCTTGTTATAGGCTTGGCAAAACCATATCCTAATTGAAAG
>JAZKEQ010000048.1:991-12013 GCA_040386935.1 Bacteroidota bacterium
TTAATAATATTCCCTTTTTGATCTCTATAGGCACCACTCCAATCTGATTTAGGTTTATTAATAAGTGAAAGACCAAGTTTAAATTCCAAAAAACTTCCATAAGGCGCTATTGATCCTTTTGATTTCACAAAGGTTCGCAACCCAAAACTATATGTTTTAACTTTGAATGTTGCAGGATTGATAAGTGTTAAAGTGCGATCAACCTGCTTACCATTGGAATCAATGGTGCTTAGTTTAAAAGTGGGAGAACCTTCGTAATTAAACTTAGATTGATATGACACAGTCGCATACTCCAATATCAATGATTTCTTACGAGTAATAAGCCTTTGATAGGCCAGCGCATGTTCATTTTCTTTTATATTGAGTGGGTCTCCAAAATGCAGAAAATTAGATGTATACCCAATGGTATTGCGTTTACCAAAAGCATATTTACTTTGAGCCTGTATGGCACCGGCAATCAATAACAATACAATTACAGTGAATGATCTCATTTTTTTCTTTTTCCTTTCGCTTTAGTTTGATAAAAAACATAGGCCAATTGCATTTTAAGCACTTTTGTTTTGGGCTTCCTTCTTAAACGTGTAAACGACAACAACTTCTCCTCTCCTGTCTGAAGGTCATACACCAGGTAATAAAAATTTAATTCCTTTTTGCTATCAAAAATATGACCAACCAAGAACGGAATAGGAAACACTGTTACCAGCGATGCAAATATTGTTGGCCCATCGGCTATGTGTTTTGTGCTTGTATAAGTAAGACCGGTAGCCGCTGCATAGCGAAACCCATCTGTTGCCACCATATCGTCCATATAACGTTGCGAAAACAAAATATCGTTTTTATCGACATGATTAAATTTTTCAGTCATCCAGTTGTTAACCATTGCAAAGCGATTGAGTTGACTGTCGTTTAATGTGCTGCGACTATTTACATCAATGAGATTATAGGTCAAATGTGTTTTACCTGCTATATCCTTCAACATTTCAGTAATTTCAATTGATTTAAGCTCATCACTTAAGTCATCTGTCTTAGATTCCGTTTGTTCCTTATTTAGATAAAATGCTTTATAAGAAGGTGCCAGTAGTATAATTGAGTCGATGCCCAATCGCTTGCCCTTGCGCTTCTGAATATCAATCTCATCTAATATCCATTGCCTGTATCTGCGTGCGGGCTCGCTGCGCAATTCCTCCAATCCCATATTCTCTTCATCACTTTTTATTTTTGCAGCCTTCTTTTGTACCGCTTCAAAAAAAGAAGAAAATGCATCATCTTTAAACTCTTCAACAAATGCATTTTTATAATAATCTGATTTGCCGGTATATTGCTTTTTAGAATTTTTTTTCTTCTTCTTTTTTGATTTCTTTTTTGTACCAGAATCCTCATCATCTTCGACATCGTCAGCATCAAAGTCATCCGCATTTAAATTCGTATTATCTCTCGAAACAAAATCGATATTAAATGTCCCTCCATCGTATTCGTGCGCATAAAACAAATCGGTAAATATATCCAGCACTAATTTCTGGTGATACTTTGAGGGGTAACGGATGGCATTTTTATAAATCCATTTTGCTGCCAGTACATTGAATTCATCGTTTTTTAAGAAATCGAAAAAATCTGAAACGACTGCTATCTGGCCTTCAAACTCTTTTTTCTTTAAATCGTTGAACAATTCACTGAAGTCATCATATTCTGCGCTCAATTTATTTTTTGTAATCCCATACAAGCAGGCTGACATTAACTCAACTGTATATGAACTTTCACCATATAAGACAGATAATAAATAGGCATTGTAAAACGCCTTGGTATACTGTCCGCGGGTTACCAATAAATAACCCAGTTCGTATCGGCAGGTTTTAACAATATCATGAAAGCGCAACTCGCTGAACCTATATATGATTCCACTTGTATCACCCTTGATAAACTTTTCGAGTTTTAATTTTCTAAAGCCTGTATTTGGGTGTGAGCTCTCCTCATCATCTTCATCCTCATTGGCTGTTATGCTTGATGCCGTATCTCTGAAAAACACTTTAGGTACTTCGTAATACTCATCATCAAAAAATGTTTTTGGGAAAACAATGTCATCGAAGGGCAAATAACTGTAAAGCAAGATATCCATCATTTTTACAGCTTCGCGTTGGTCGTATCCTGCTTTTGAAAACAATCGCAACCCTTCTATATCTGCCTCTGATTCATTGTTCTTACTGTATTTCAAAATTCGCAATACTTTATCCTCTGTTCCCAGATTATCATAGCGTTTTGAGACCAATACATCCTGAGTATTTTTAAATGTTTCGAATGAATGATGAAGCGTATAGTGAGATATTTCGTGAGACAAGACAAAGGCCAATTGTGCTTCATTCTGCAATCTGGCCATTAATCCTGTTGTAACAAAAATAATCCCGTTATTGGTACTGATGGCATTGGCATAAGAAACATTTAACAGATAGAACCGCATTTTTCCCTGCAAATCGGGGCGACTTTCAAGCAACCGATCTGCCACATCATTGATATAATCACAAACTTTATTGCCATACAACACTTTACCCGACATCAACATATCATCGATTTTAAAATTGGTAATCAGCGAGAATTCCTTTTGTAATTTCTTCTCACGCTTCGATAAATTTTTGGCTTTTTTGATATCCGCTGCTTCACTGTAGAATTTTTTATAGCTGGGTTTAGTGAAATCTTCGGGGGCCTTTCCCTCACATTTGAGCGGTTGGTAATTGTTGTAGTCGGTTTCCTGTGCGGCAACCTGACTTACTTTCATCAATAAAAGTAAAACAACAAAATGAATAGCAGCTTTTCTAATCATAGCAATCTTACAATTATACAAATAATAAAATAAAATCATTTTAATTAAAAGGAAAAATATGCTGAAGAAAGTGAATATTTTTGCATTTCGAATGACAAAAGAAACATGGTTACTGATAATATCTCTTCCTGTTTATTTGGTATGCATCGTTACAGAAATAATGATAGGCATCAGGGAAAGGAGAGATAATTACGATTGGAAAGACAGCATGATATCAATATGGCTGGGGGTAGCAGGTGCTATACTCGACATCAGTATTAAAGTACTCACATTTGGTGTACTCGACTGGTGTAACCGCCATGCCATCTACCAACCCGACCTGCTCACTTATTACCCTGTGCTTGCGTGGATACTGGTATTTTTGGGTCAGGACTTTTGCTTTTACTGGCTGCACCGATCAGAACATTACAGCCGTGTATTATGGGCAGTGCACAGCAACCATCACAGCAGCGAAAAATACAACTTCACCGTTGCACTCCGTTCTTCAGTGATGCAACCGCTTTACCGCTTTCTATTTTACATACCGGTGGCCTTTATGGGTTTCGATGGTTTGACCATCATGTTTATGTACGCTGTGAATCAATTCTATCAATTCTTTTTACACACTGAAACTATCGGCAGATTGCCAAAATGGTTTGAAGCAGTATTTGTCACACCATCTCACCACAGGGTTCATCACGCCAGCGATATAAAGTACCTCGACAAAAATATGGGTCAGGTTTTAATTATTTGGGATAAACTATTCGGCACTTTTCAAAAAGAAGAAGAGAGTCCTACTTATGGTCTTACCACCAATCTTAGAACCTATCATCCATTTAGAGTTATTTTTAATGAATGGATTAAATTGTTCAAGGACCTTGGCAAACCGGGACCGATAACACAAAAGTTCAAATACGTTTTTATGCCTCCGGGATGGAGTCACGATGGCAGTACCAAAACCAGTCAACAGTTAAGGCAGGAGAAGCACTAAATTACAATACATTAATTAACGCTTTTAATTCATCAATTGTATTGGCCTGAGCAGCGGGCTTATCTTTACGCCACCTCAATATTCTTGGAAACCTTAAAGCTACTCCGCTTTTATGTCGTGGAGAAACATTGATGGCCTCAAATCCTATTTCAAACACCAACTCCCCTTTCACACTTCGAACCGGACCAAAACTTTCTATGGTATTTTGTTTGATGAAGACATTTACCTCCTCAAATTCTTCGTCAGTCAATCCACTGTAAGCTTTTGCTACAGGCACCAAATAATCGCCCTGCCAAACAGCAAATGTAAAATCGGTATACAAATTGGCCCTTCTGCCATGACCGCGTTGTGCATAAATCATCACAGCATCTATTGTGAGCGGATCCATTTTCCATTTCCACCACTCTCCTCTTTTACGTCCAGTTTTGTAAGTGCTGTATAAATTTTTTATCATCAGTCCTTCTGCCCTATACTCTCGGGCTTGTAAGCGCAATTGCTCAGCCTCAGCCCAGGTATTGACCGTTAATTTTTCTGACAACAACAGGTTTGGCAAGTCCTTTATATTATCATACAACAACTCCAGTATTTGTCTTCTTTCATCCAAAGATTTTCCCCTTATATCTTCACCGGCATTTTCAAATACATCGTAGGCAATGAAACAGACTGGAAAATCTGCCATTACTTTTTTACTGACATTCTTGCGACCAATACGGGTTTGCAATTGAGCAAAGGGTTGAGGCGTTTGATTTTTGTATACCAATATTTCCCCATCCACTACTGTACCGTCAGGCCATTGCAAGGTCATCTCATTTAATTCCGGGAATTTATCCGTTACTAATTCTTCCCCTCTACTCCAAATAAATACCTGTCCTCCTCTTTTTATTATCTGCCCTCTCATGCCATCCCATTTCCATTCTAATTGCCAATCTTTAACAGATCCGAGAGTTATGACATCGCCTTCTACAGGTGATGCCAGATAAAAGGGATAAGGTTTACTTAAATCATCTGAAGGTTGGGCACTTAATAACTGCTCAAGGTTCATTTCATCAGGTTGCCATTTGCCTGATAATTTGGCTTGCACAAAAGCAGGTTCCAATTGTTTGTATTTAGCTATGGCGTTGATAACGGTGAGTTGTGACACACCTATTCTAAATCCACCTGTTATCAGTTTATTGAAAATAAAGCGTTCGTTTTTGTCGAGGTGTTGCCAGGCATAGCGCATGGCTTCGTACTTTTCTTCATCGCTTTTCATTCGACCCATTTTTTGCAAATAGGCCATCCATTCGCTGAGGGTCAGTTGTGACTGACCATCGTTTTCCGGCAATAAAATAGCACAGGTTTCAGCCAGATCCCCAACTATATGATAACTTTCATCGAACAACCATTGAGGCACCTTGCTTTCCTGTGCAGCCCATTCTTTCAATTGTGTAGAAGTAATGGGGCGCTTGGGTCTACGATGACTGAAAATAGCCACCATCCATAATTGGTCGCAGGTGGCAGCTGTTTGCAAATAATGTACAAGCGCATTGATTTTACCATTGGTACTGGTTGTGCTGTCTATGGCTTCAATAAGTGCTGCAAATTCCTTCACAATATAGAGAGGCAATTTACGGCAACATTCACATTAATAAAAATCCTATAAAATCGCAAAAGGTTGTCTTTTGAGGGACAACCTTTTACTTTCAAACTTTACACTTAACCACAATTATCTATTGTTTCATTAGTTTATAATGCGATGTACCCGAAGCAGTTTGCACGTGCAATAAGTAAAAACCTGCAGGCAAATTGTCCGGTAGCTGTATCTTTTGATTTCCGCCCACAATATTTACACTCACTTTTATCTCGGCACCTGTTAGTGAATAAAAATTTACTTGCTTAATAACTTCACCTTCATTTGCTATTTCAATCTGATTATTAAACGGATTAGGGTACACATTTAATAACGCTGCCTTCTGTTGTGTTTTAATACTACTGGTACTGCTTTCTGTTTTATCAATAATCGTCATTACAAAAGCCTGACGTTTTAAACCACCCATAGAATCAATCCAAAATCTAATGGTATCTGTTCTTTCGCAGTTGGCAAAAGTATCTTTGGCTTTGTAGATTAAAACAATCGCCCCGGTTTTTGTATAGGTATGAACAGGTGATGCAGAAGTTGATGTAGAGCCATCACCAAAATCCCAGAAATGATTGCTGATAAAGCCGGTTGAGTTATTGGTCAGTGTCGCTTTATAAGGTTGGGTAGAGTCGTATGACAAATCTAACAGCGCATTAATATTACATTGATGATAAACATCATATACTGCCGTATCGCTGCAACCCGCTGTTGTGTCAGTAAGTACTAGCTTAACAGTATATTTCTTTTGCACAGCTGCATAAGTATGCAGGGGATCAGTTGTGGTAGAAGTATTGCCATCGCCAAAATCCCAAAAGTGTTGCAGATTTTTAGATGCTATTGAAGTAAAGCCATATTGACGTGTATTGACATAGCTATAGGTAAATTCAGCAGTGCCTTTACAACCAACAATTAGGTTTGCAATCATTGTATCATGCTTGTTACAACCATTATTCGGATGGGTATAGTTGGCAATTAGTTTAACTACATATGTACCCGGGGTACTGTAAGTATGGTAAGGCATTTGTTGATTGGATGTATCCCCATCTCCAAATTCCCAGTGATAGGATTTGTACAATGAATCCGGATATCCTAAATACATCCCAGAAAATTCAGATAAATTTGAAAATTGATATTGTCTGCCGAATACTAACTGAGATGAGAAATTTGCTTTTAATCCAACTCTTAACACTTTTGCCATGCTATCCTGACAACCAATGACAGAATCCTTGACAAACAGCTTTAAAGTATAGGTGCCGCAATTGGCATAAGTATGAGTAGGGTTCCTTGTTGTAGATGTATTGCCATCCCCAAAATCAATTTTAAATCGGGTATTGGCTGTGTATTGATTATTGTTGTAATAAAACACAGCATTCATTGAAGGCGGATTGGTAAACCCTACACTAAATTGAGAATTACAGGTATTGCTTTTAATGTCAATACTGTGAGACACACTATCAGAACAACCTGATCCTGTGCTATCCGTAATGGTTAAATGCACCCAAACCGTAACATCCTTCGACCATGAAATGGCATAAGGTGAACCATTGAAATAATTGTAATAGGTATTGGAAGTCACGCCATCAGTAATCACCATCTTATAGGTGGTAGCGCTTTTATTACAGACTGATGAATCAAGAATTTTGAAACTCCTGTCCGTTACCTTTTCAATGCGAAACATGGCTTGACAAGTTGCATTTGCATTGGTTGTCAGGAATAAGGCACTTATTAATAATAGCGCAGGAATTTTGTAAATTATTTTAAGCATCTGAATGTTGTTTTTTACTATAGACGCAGATTTATTATAAAAAGTGACCTAGAGTCACAAAAAAATTACAAAAAATTTATTCCAACAATACAAATAGCTTGTAAAATCAAGGTTCCATCCAAATAACCATAGTGGTAAAATTTAGATTGTTTAATCCCCTTATGATTCAGTACTACGAATGTTATTGCAATAGAACAGCTATATGCAAAAAGCACGGCCCAATCATTAATTGCCATGCATCTTATAACACTTATACAAAAAGACCCAAGTAAAATTATATTGGCTAATATAATGGCTCGCTGCTCACCTAAAACATGTGGAATTGTTTTCAATCCCACCCGCTTATCATGTTCCATATCCCTAATATCAAAAGGAATGGTAATGGCTAAAACAAAAAGTACCCTTTCAAAAAAAATAGCAACTACTTGTTCAGAGGCAAAGCGATGTTCAGTTTGTATAATTGGAATTATTACTGTTGCCGCTCCCCATACCAGGGCAATCATGAATATTTTCAGATAGGGTATTTCACGCAATCTAAAAATGGTTAGATATTTTTTTGTGAGAGGGAAAGAGTAAAAAAGTGTGAGTAATGCAATAGGGATAAGTGCTAATAATACAATAGGTTTAGCAAAACAAAGTGCAGTTGCAAAGCCAATTGCAGATAATATTACCAGTAAAAAAAACAAGCGTTTATTTCTCCCTACCCATTCATGCTTGCCGACTTCCATGGCTTCATTATGACGGAGTACAGTTACCAAACGGTGAAAATTGTATTCGAAAAAAGTGGCGAAAAAAATTAGAAAGAGATAAGGGTGCCACTGCGGCTGAAGGCCTAACTGCACCTGTGTTTCAACAGTTACAAACAAAGCACAAAGTGAAATGAAAATATTGGACTCCAGTAAAAATCTAATCAGACGCTGCATACCTATTAATTGTCAACTATACTGACTAATCCGATACAGGATCGTAGGTGAGCTTGAATATGTCGGGCTTACAAGGATAGAACTCTCCTTCTACTCCTTTTATAATCCAGTCGTTTACTTCTGCAACATGTTCTACTTGTCCATATCTACCATCTTCGAGCGTTGGTATAATGATATGAACATAACGACTACTAAAAAGCGGACCGGCTTTTACTTTCAAATCCATTCCGGTAAACGCAACAACCTCATCCAGATTATCACCGGTAAACTGAATTGCCTCTACTGTCATTGGTTTTCTTTTAAACTTCGGCATGCTTTAAGATTAAAAAAAATGACGGCTGATTATTTGGTTTTCTCTCTTGAACCCATTGTAATCAGATAGCGTAGAATCACTTTTTGTCTTGTGCTATCTACTGCAACAGTTCCTGCTTTTCTGTTTACTTTCTTCACCATGTCAGGTACTATTACGTTCCATTCTGCTTCCCCTTCTGAATCTGCTTTGTACAAAGCATGACAGGTTTGACAATGTGTTTCATACTGAATTTTGCCATCGTTCAATGAAGCCAATGTCTGATCAGGAAATTTAGCAGCCATTCTATCAACATCAAATTGAGCAGGACCTGTTGGCTGTGAAATTGCAATTACAGGTTTAGTTTCAGGGGCTGGGACAGTGGCAGGTGCCGGTTCTGGAGTTGGTGTGTTTACCGCTACTTTTTTTGCTGTACAAGCTGCTAAGATTACTGCAGATGCAATGATGAGATATTGTTTCATTTTGGATAAATTCAATTCAAATATAGTAAAATAATGTAATCAGATACAATTTATTGAGGTCGGGTGAATTTATGATGCGTTTCTATAAATTTATTTTTTAGATAAAATTCACGGGCTTTTTTTCTTTTTTTATTAGCTGTTACTTCGAATGAAGTGTATTGCTCATCTTTCAAAATATTCTCCAAACCATCGAGTAATTGCTGTCCAATCTTTCTGCCTCTTTGTGGCTTGTTGACTATCAGTTCCTGAATTTCGAACACCTTGCCGGCATGATGCAGCAGGAACTGTGCATGACAACTGATAAAGCCCAACAACTTATCATGTACATCTATTGCTACCAGATAAATGATGTGACTGTTTTCGAGATTGGCCAAATAACAGTGTTTAAAGTCTCCGAAGTTTAGCACATCGCCTTCCAACTCCTCAAGTAGCATATAAATGCCCTCCAAATCTCCCAATTGCGCTCTTCTGATTATGCAATGAGTGGTGTTAGTCATAGTTATTCAAATATAAATGGAATTATGAAAATACAAACAACTTACCTGTTTTTTTTTGATACATTTGCCTGATTCATATCACCATGACTGCTTCACCGGCATGGGCTCATTATTAATCACAATTATACAATGGTGTAAAAAACTATTCTGCCAATGCGTATTATTGCAGTGCAGAAAATGAACCAACAGAAAAAACTTTTCGTTCTTGAAACCATTCACATTCCACTTTGGCTATTTAAAGATTTATGTTGGCTAATGACATGGCGCACTTTCGGTATTGTAATGGCTGTGCCAACTATCTTTGTTGCATTTGCATTGGTATGGCTTACGCGCAAAGACACCACGCGTTTTCTTCCCAATGTATCCATTGCTTTTTGGATAACGGCCAATGCCAACTGGATGATAGATGAGTTCTATGATTTAAACACCCGCTATTACAGCATCATTCCATTTGTATTGGGTATCATCACCTTTGTTATCTATGTAATACAAGAGGCGCGCAATAAAGCCTAAACTTTATCTTACGAATTAAGATCCACAGCTGATACAACCTTCTTCCATGGTACATACAGGACCAGTAAAGTCGGGCTGTATATCATCAATGGCATTGGCTGCCGCTGCAGTCGCACTGTCGATTACCGGAATAACAGGTTGCATTTCGTTGTCACCTTGTTTTTCGATGGTAAACTGAACAGCCTGAGTAGCTGCTTGTGTGCGCAGATAATACATACCTGTTTTCAAACCTTTCTTCCATGCATAGAAATGCATTGATGTTAATTTTGAAGGCGAAGCAGTATCTACAAACAAATTCAATGATTGCGACTGACAGATGTAAGCACCTCTGTCGGCTGCCATATCAATGATATTGCGCTGTTTAATTTCCCAAACTGTTTTGTACAATTCTTTAATATCAGCAGGAATCAAATCGATGTTTTGCACTGAACCATTGGCCGCAATGATACGGTTTTTCATATCGTTGTTCCACAAGCCCAATTGCACCAGGTCTTTCAACAAGTGTTTGTTCACCACAATGAATTCACCGCTCAATACACGTCTAGTATAAATATTAGATGTATATGGTTCAAAGCATTCGTTGTTGCCTAATATCTGTGAAGTAGACGCTGTAGGCATAGGAGCCACCAATAATGAATTTCTTACTCCGTGTTCTATTACTTCTGCTCTCAATGATTCCCAATCCCAACGATCAGTCGGTTGTACCCCCCACATATCGAACTGCATGATGCCTTTCGACAATGGTGAACCTTTGAATGTTTGGTAAGGGCCTTGTTCTTTGGCAATGTCTTTACTGGCTGTTAACGAAGCGAAGTAGATGGTTTCAAAAATATTTTTGTTCAACATTTTCGCCAATTCACTTTCGAATGGCAAACGCAACAGAATAAATACATCTGCCAAACCTTGCACACCCAATCCGATTGGACGGTGGCGCATATTTGAATTACGGGCTTCTTCAACCGGGTAATAATTGTTGTCAATTATTTTATTCAGGTTACGGGTTACTTCATAAGTTACCTCGTATAATTTTTGCTGATCAAATTTGCCATCGCTTACAAAACGAGGCAATGCGATAGAAGCCAAGTTACACACCGCTACCTCATCAGGCGAAGTGTATTCCATGATTTCAGTACACAGATTACTGCTTTTAATG
>JAZKEQ010000049.1:0-12060 GCA_040386935.1 Bacteroidota bacterium
AGGAAAAGTAAAGCTTTTTTTATGCAACAACCCATTAGAAACATCGCGATTATTGCGCACGTTGACCACGGTAAAACTACCCTTGTTGACAAAATTTTGTACCACTGTAACTTATTCAGAGAGAATGAATCAACTGGTGATTTAATTCTGGATAGCAACGATTTGGAGAGAGAAAGAGGTATCACCATCTTTTCCAAAAACGTTTCAGTTCAATACAAAGGTATCAAAATCAATATCATCGATACACCGGGTCACGCTGACTTTGGTGGTGAAGTTGAAAGGGTTCTAAAAATGGCAGACGGTGTAGTATTGTTGGTGGATGCTTTCGAAGGTCCTATGCCACAAACCCGTTTCGTATTACAGAAAGCCCTGCAATTGGGTCTAAGACCAATCTTATTGGTAAATAAAGTAGATAAAGACAATTGCCGCCCTGACGAGGTTCACGAAGCGGTATTTGATTTGTTCTTTAACCTTGAAGCAAACGAAGAGCAATTGAATTTCCCTACCATCTACGGTAGTAGCAAACAAGGTTGGATGAGCACCGATTATAAAGTAAAAACGGATAACATCGGGCCACTGCTTGATTGTATTATTGATTACGTTCCTGCTCCGCCAATTAACGAAGGTACTTTGCAAATGCAGATTACCTCACTTGACTTTAGTAACTACTTAGGTCGTATTGCAGTAGGTAAAATTCACAGAGGTGAAATCAAAGACAATCAGCCAATAACACTTGTTAAGAACGATGGTTCACAGGTGAAGATGCGTGTAAAGGAATTATACACTTTCGAGGGATTAGGCAAGAAAAAAGTAACTGAATTAGTAAATGGCGATATATGCGCTGTTGTTGGTATTGATAATTTCTCAATCGGTGATGTTATCGCTGATTTTGAAAATCCGGAAGGATTAGAGTCTATTAAAATAGACGAACCAACCATGAGCATGTTCTTCACAATCAACAACTCACCATTTTTTGGTAAGGAAGGTAAGTTTGTAACATCAAGACACTTAAGAGACAGATTATTCAAAGAAACTGAGAAAAACCTTGCACTTAAAGTTGAAGAAACTGAGAGTCCTGATAGCTTATTGGTATATGGTAGAGGTGTATTGCACTTGTCTATTTTGATTGAAACCATGCGCAGAGAAGGTTATGAATTACAAGTAGGTATGCCACGTGTAATCATTAAAGAAATTGATGGTGTTAAACACGAGCCGATAGAAATGTTGGTTGTAGACGTGCCGGAAGAGTTTTCAGGTAAAGTAATCGAATTGGCAACACAGCGTAAAGGCGAGTTGCAGATCATGCAGCCAAAAGGCGATATGCAACACTTAGAGTTTAAAATTCCTTCAAGAGGTTTAATGGGCTTGAGAAGTAATATGTTAACTGCTACTCAGGGTGAAGCCATTATGGCTCACCGTTTCATTGAGTATGAACCATGGAAAGGCGAAATTGCCGGACGTTCAAATGGTTCACTGGTAAGTATGGAAACAGGTGCCAGCACAGCTTATTCAATTGAGAAAATGCAGGACAGAGGTTCATTCTTCGTTGATCCGGGAGAAGAAATTTATGAAGGTCAGGTAGTGGGTGAAAACTCAAGACAGGATGATATGGTATTGAATCTTGTAAGAGCAAAACAATTGACCAACTTTAGAGCTGCCGGTAAAGACGATAACGCACGAATGATACCTAAGCGTCAGTTTTCATTAGAGGAAGCTTTAGAGTACATTCAAAAGGATGAGTATGTTGAAATTACGCCTAAATCATTGCGTCTCAGAAAGATTTATTTGAAACAAAACGAGAGAGAGCGCTTTGCAAAACAACTAGTGTCATAAATAATGCACATTTTGTGGATTTATATTCATTAATAAGTTTGTAAATCAGCAATAATCCTATATTTTTGCACCCAATTTTAATTTAAAATCAACAAGAAATGAAAAAATTATTCGTATTCGCTATCGTTGCTTTAGCTTTCACAGCTTGCAACAACGCTGCTAAACCAGAAGAAACTACAGGTACAGACACTACTGCTACTAGCACTGCTCCAGAAACTGCTCCAGCAACTGAAGTTGCTCCAGCTACTGAAGTTGCTCCGGCTACTGAAGCTGCTCCAGCTACTGAAGCTGCTCCAGCTACTGAAGCTCCAGCTACTAAGTAATCCACAGTGTTACTCTATGAAAAGCAGTTATTTTCGATAACTGCTTTTTTTTTGTCAAAATTTTGTTATAATTTTGTAGTGATGAAAAAACTATACTTACTACTGTTAACTATTTCTATGTCTCTTTCTGTTGCAAATGCAGGGGGAGTTCCGCCTTTGGCGTACAAAATGTACCCAAATCCGCTGTCGGGAAATCTGTTACAGGTTACCTTCGATTTTGAATTTAAAGCAGGTCAAAGTTATGTTTTCACTATAACAAATATCATCGGACAGTCTATTTATTCACACACATTGACTGAAGATGAAGTGAAAAAAGGCAACTTTACCATCGATGTTGAAGATATCAATCTTGAAAAAGGTATTTATTTAGCTAAAATGCTGAATGGTGACCACAGTTCTGTTCAGAAACTGGTGGTGAGATAATGGAAAGTATTACTTTTCAATTAAAAACCGATTTTATTCCCCTCATTCAATTATTAAAATTTACCGGTGTAGCCGAATCTGGTGCTCATGCATCCGAAATGGTTGTTAATCACGAGGTAAAGTGCAATGGTGAAATAGAGCTCAGAAAACGCTATAAAGTTGTAAAAGGCGATGTTATCAGTGTTGCGAATCATTCTATCACAGTAATTTAATTCTTTATGGTCAATATCAGAGAAGCAACTGTTGCTGATTGCAATGCTATTTTTGATTTGATTACCGAATTGGCCATTTTTGAAAAGGCCCCTGAAATGGTGATCAATACGCCCGAGCAATTGCGACTGGATGGCTTTGGCCCTAACCCTCTCTATATTTGTTTTGTGGCAGAATCGGATGACACAATTGTGGGTATGTCTTTTTGCTATATACGCTACTCTACGTGGGTAGGCAGAGTATTGTACCTCGAAGATTTAATTGTAACAGAAAGCAAAAGGCACCTTGGTATTGGCAGTGCATTGCTTGAGCATACCATTCAATATGGTAAAGCCAATAATTTTAAACGGGTGAGCTGGCAGGTATTGGATTGGAACACACCTGCGATTGAGTTTTATAAGAAATACAATGCCGGTTTTGATCCGGAATGGCTGAATGCCTGGATTACTTTATAAAAGTAAGACCTCTACTTTAAATTTATCTCTGCTTTTCTTTTATTTTTGTGCTCTTCATGTTCAGAGCAATTCGTAACTGTCTTTTATTTGGGGTATTGTTGATTGCAATCGACTCCCTGGCTCAGAGCAGTCATAAAATTCAGGGTCGGCAAGTTGTAGGTAATATAACGGTTGATGGTGTTTTGTCTGAAACAGATTGGTTAACTGCCGACAGTATTGGCAGTTTTTGGCAAAACTTTCCTTATGATACATCTTATTCAAATACAACAACAACGGTCAAATTATTAGCGGATAAAAGTTGTATTTATATTGCTGCCATCTGTTACGATGTATTGCCGGGTAATTATATCATTACTTCACTCAAACGCGATTTCCTTTATCCCAAAAGCGATGCGTTTTCTGTTCACATCGATCCATTCAATGATCAAACCAATGGATTCGCATTTACTGTAAGTCCTTATGGTGTTCAAAGAGAGGGGTTGATTCAAAATGGCGGAACTCAGGGTGTAACAACCGATTGGGATAATAAGTGGTATGCCGAAACCCATTTCTTTACCGGTGGGTATACCGTAGAAATGGCCATTCCCTTTAAGTCGCTGCGCTATAACTTCGGTGATAGTTTTTGGAAAATTAATTTTTCAAGGAATGATTTAAAACGCAACGAAAACTCGACATGGAAACCTGTGCCCCGCAATATGAATATTGCTACATTGATTAATACAGGTATGCTTCATTGGCAAACAACACCACCACGTCAGGGTTTTAATGCAGCGATAATTCCTTATGCCATCACAACAATTAATCAGGCCAACAGTCATTCTGATGTGTTGAATGTAAAACCCAATGCCGGCCTTGATGCAAAGATTGTTGTAACGCCATCATTGAATCTTGATATAACCAGTAATCCGGATTTTGCTCAGGTGGAAGTCGACAGGCAAGTGATTAATCTTTCGAGGTTCAGTATTTTTTTTCCTGAAAGAAGAAACTTCTTTATCGAAAATTCCGATTTGTTTGCCTCATTTGGATTCCGTCAAATACGGCCATTTTTCAGTCGCAAAATAGGCTTGGCGAATGGTGAGAATATTCCCATAATTTATGGTGCCCGTATCAGTGGTAAAGTTAATAATCAATGGCGAATAGGGGCGATGAATGTACAAACAAATGATTTTACTTTCAGAGACGGTAGCTCAGCTCAGGGAAAGAATTACTCAGTTGCAGCCTTTCAGAAACAAGTGTTTGGTTCGAGTAATGTTGCAGGCATATTTGTAAATGAAGTTGAATTGTTCAATCCCTGTAACTTTAACAGGGTAGCGGGTATGGACTATAATTTACAAAGCAAAAATGGGAAGTGGTTGGGTAAAGCCTTTTGGCATCAGTCATTTGGTACCGTGAAATCTTTAAATGCATTTGCCAACGCTACCTGGTTGTTTTTTACTGATAAGAAATGGAACATTATGTGGAACCATGAGTATGTCGATAAGGACTATAATGCAGGGATTGGTTTTGTTCCCAGAACGGATTATTATGACATGGCATCAGATACTGTATTTAAAAAAAGTTATATCAGGTTAGAACCAGAAATTGGCTACAAGTTTTTTCCTCATTCATCTATCATCAATAATATCAACCCCAATTTATATGCGGATGTTTATAGAAACAGCAATTGGAGTAAGAATGATGCATTGATTAATCCATCAGTTGAAATTAATTTTCAGAACAGTGCCATTGCAACGGTTCAATATGTAAAATTCTTTACAACACTTTTGTATACTTCTGATGTTTTGGGGAACAGAAAAGATAGTTTTCACAGAGGCGATTATCAGTATGGTGTTGTAAGCATGCAATACCAGTCGAACAAACGCAAGCGATTCGGCTACCTGCTTTCTGGAGCATCAGGCACTTTTTTTAATGGCATCAAACACTCTGCAAGAACAGAACTGAGTTATAGAATTCAACCAAAGATCGTTTTGGGATTAATCAGTTCGCTTGATTATATTACCTTGCCTTCAGCAGATAGTATCAATAAAAGGCGAGAAAGAACATTGATGCTTATTTCTCCATCTTTCGAATGGTCGTTTACCCGTAAAATATTTTTTACGACTTACACCCAATATAATTCGCAATTGGATAATATCAATATTAATGCGCGATTTCAATACAGATTCAGGCCAATGAGTGATTTGTATGTGGTGTACAGCGATAACTATTCAATTGCTTGGAAAGGCAAGAATAGGGCACTTACAATAAAATTAATTTATTGGTTAAATACCTGATTAGTCGTAACGCAAAGCTTCAATCGGATCTTGTTTAGCCGCTTTTTTCGCAGGATAGTATCCGGCAACAATACCAACAACAAAACAAACGATAACTGAAACAGTCATCCAGAACCAAGGGATAATGAATCCTGAGTTCATGAACAAGGAGACTAAATTACCCAGCAAAATGCCGACAATGATACCACCAATGCCACCTATCTGGCAAATAACAATGGCTTCAGTTAAAAATTGCTGACTGATGGTTTTTGGAGTAGCACCAAGGGCTTTTCGGGTGCCAATCTCTTTCGTTCTTTCGGTTACACTCACCAGCATAATATTCATTAAGCCGATTGCAGCACCCAGTAAAGTAATGATGGCGATAACACCTGCAGCAAAATACAGTGATGATAAATTCTCTTTTAATGATTGAGTAACCGATTCGCTTTTTGTAACACTGAAATTGTTTTCTTCACCGGCCCTTAGTCTGCGGAGGTTGCGCATCATGCCTTCAGCCTCACTTACAGCCATATCTATCTGCTTAATATTGTTGACAGCCACAGAAATATTGAAAGAATTGTCGGATGTCAAGAAGCGTCCTTTTGCCTCGGTGGTAGTAATATAAACCACGCGATCTTCACCACCCATGCCCATCGTGCTGCCCTTGCTTTCCAAAATACCAATGACCTTATAAGGCACATTGGCAATAGAAATGGTTTCATCGATGATGTTTTCCTTGTCAAAAAGTTGAGTGGCAATGTCTTTACCTACAATCACATTCTTGCTTCCGCTATTGGCTTCAGCAGCTGTAAAGTTGCGGCCATGCCTTAATGCAGTGCCACTTACGGATAAATAGTTTTCGTCTACTGCCAGTATTCTGATATTGGGATTGGTTTTTTTGTTCAGGTGCTTAATTGTAGCATTGAAACTGATGCTGGTGCTGAGTGAAACGGTAGAGGGTACATGAAAAGATTGTTTAAACGCCTTTGCCTGATAATAGTCAATCGGTTTATAATCAATTCTATTATGAGGGCCGCCACTGAATCTAATTTTGCCGTCTCTGTTTCGGATGTTAAAGGTATTGCTACCCATTTTTTGGAAAGTTTGCGATAAGCCGGCCTCAATACCATCAACAGCTGTCAGCATACCTACAAGAGCCGCTATGCCAATGGTAATAATAAGGCAAGTGATAATGGTTCTTACTAGGTTGCCCCTAATAGCGCTGAGAGCTATTTTTATGTTTTGAGTGGTATTCAAAATAAAGAGAACAAAGAAATTTATAAAATACGGCAATTGCCAATTTTTTCTTTGAAATGGAACTTTGGAGGGATTAAACTGAAAGGCAATATTGATAGAGAGGATTTATAAAATAATATTGGCGGAAGTGTTGTACAATGGATAATTAATATATAAATTCGCAACAACATTTTAAACTGTCAATAATTTCAAATCTGTATCAAGTATATGCCTGAATCACAATCCCAAACTTGCACCATTTCACTAGAAGGTAAAACGTACGAATTCCCTGTAATAGTAGGTACTGAAGGCGAAAAAGCCATCGATATCTCTAAACTCAGAGATACAACCGGTTATGTAACCCTCGATGTTGGGTATAAAAATACCGGAGCCACTAAATCTGATATCACCTTCCTGGATGGTGAATTAGGAATTTTGCGTCACAGAGGGTATTCTATCGAAGACCTTGCCGAAAAAGCCAATTTCCTTGAAGTAGCATATTTGTTGCTAAAAGGGGAATTACCAAACAAGGAAGAGTTTGATGATTTCGATGATTCAATTCGTCACCACACTTTGGTGAACGAAGATTTGCAGAATATTTTTAAAACGTTTCCAACAGGATCACATCCTATGGGGCAGTTAATCGCGATGTTGTCTTCGCTTTCTGCTTACTATCCGGCATCACTTGATCCGAATAGAAGTCAGGATTCTAAGCGCAGAACCATGTTGCGTTTGTTGGCTAAAATGCCGACTATTTGCGCTATGATCTATAAAAAACGTGTTGGTCATCCAATCGTTTACCCAAGCAATAACTTAGACTATGTGAGCAATTTCCTTAACATGACTTTCAAGCATGTGAGTGATAATGACAATACACCTGATCCGGTAATCGTTGATGCAATGAATAAATTGCTGATTCTGCATGCCGATCACGAACAAAACTGTTCAGCAAGTACAGTGCGTTTGGTGGGTTCTTCTCAGTCAAATCTGTATGCTTCAACAGCAGCAGGTGTTGCAGCACTTTGGGGTCCGTTACACGGTGGGGCTAATCAAGAAGTTCTTGAAATGTTAGAAGCTATTCGCAACGATGGCGGTAACGTTCAGAAATGGGTGGATAAAGCTAAAGACAAAAATGATTCATTCCGTTTGATGGGCTTTGGTCACAGAGTTTACAAAAACTTTGATCCAAGAGCAAAAATCATCAAGAAAACATGTGATGATGTATTGAATAAATTAGGCATTAATGATCCTGTATTGGAGATTGCAAAAAAATTAGAAGAAGCAGCCCTTACTGATCCTTATTTCGTAGATAGAAAATTATACCCTAACGTTGACTTCTACTCAGGAATCATCTATAGAGCAATCGGTTTCCCAACAGAAATGTTTACCGTATTATTTGCTTTGGGACGCTTGCCGGGTTGGATTGCACAATGGCAAGAGATGATTACCGAAAATCAACCAATTGGTCGCCCTCGTCAAATTTACACCGGTCATACACCGCGTTCATTTGTTCCAAGAGGTGAAAGACAATAACTCTTAAATTTTAATATTTCCTAAAACCGCAGCATAAGTTGCGGTTTTTTTATTGACTGTGATTTAAACTTAACCCAGTATTTCTTCAAGATTCTTTTCTATTGTATCAGTTATTTGATCAGTAGGTAAGTCATTGGCATCTGTGCCAAATGGGTCCTCAATTTCTTCAGCAATCAACTCGATACTGGCGAATACATAGAATAATAACGCAACAATTGGAGCGGTCCAATAACCGAATTCCATAGCAAAACCAAATGGCATACTGGCAATGTATATAAAAATGATTTTCTTCAAAAATATGCTGTATGAATAGGGAATGGGTGTTTTCTTTATTCTTTCACAAGCACCCATATTATCTCCCAGCGATTGGAGTTCAGCGTTGATGTACAACATTTGTTCCTGAGTGAAAGTGCCATTTTTTAATAACTCATACAACTCTATGTGAATGTATTTTAAAATACAGTTTGGCACATGTTCGTCTTTCATCATATCAGCAATGCTATAGCGGTCGGTAGGTTGCAGGTCGGTATGGCTAACCCCTTTGCGAAGTTGTTCCTTTGCTGCGTTCAGATAATTGACAAGCAAAATTCTGATTCTGGTTTTAATCACCTTATCCGTAATCATTGGATTCAGTTTAAAGGCCAGATTACGCGAACTATTAACAAATCCACCCCATAGCTTTCGGCCTTCCCACCATCTTTCATAAGCGGTATTGGTTCTGAACACCAATAGCATAGAAAGGGCAAAACCGACCAGAGAGTGAATACTGGTAGTATTCTTAAAAGAGACATCAAACACATCTTTTTCAAGAAAGATGATGAGGGTAGAGTAAACCACCATTCCGAGTATGCCGGGTAGCATAATTCTGAATGTATCGCTCTTATGAAATGCAAAAATCAGTTTCCACCAATCTTTGGGATTGTAAATAACCATAGTGTATTTGCAAAAATGCTGTGGTTTGAGCACATAACCAAAAGAATGGATAGGGTTTTATTCTTTGTTATCAGCTATTTTTGCAGTAAATCATGAATATCCTTTCTGCAGACCGAATTTCAAAAGCTTTTACCGAACGCTGGTTATTTAAAGAGATCAGTTTTGGTGTTAGTAAAGGCGATAAATTAGCGCTGGTTGGCAGCAACGGTACAGGCAAATCAACCCTATTAAAAGTAATAGCCGGTTTAATCAGTCCCGATACAGGCGAACGCAGCTTTGCCAATGGCATTACATTCGGTTACTTACCCCAGGAGCCGGACCTCGATGAAGAATTAAGCATCAGACAAACCATTTTTGCAGATGATAACCCAATGGTGCAATTGGTGAGTCAGTATGAAGCAGCTATTATGGATGAAAATTATCCTGCTGATAAAATGCAATATCTGCTCGAACAGATGGAGGATAAAAATGCCTGGGACTTTGAAAAAAGCGCCCATCAGATATTGGGAAAATTAGGCATCCATCACTTAGAGGCGTTGAATAAAACACTCAGTGGCGGTCAGCGCAAACGTGTTGCATTGGCACAGTTGTTAATGCGTCAACCGGATTTGTTGATTATGGATGAGCCTACGAATCACCTGGATTTGGAAGCCATTGAATGGTTAGAGAATTTATTGACAGCTCATCAGGTGTCTTTAATTATGGTAACACACGATCGTTATTTTCTGGATAATGTTGCCACACAAATATTGGAACTCGACAGAGGGAAGTTGTATATTCATAATGGCAACTATGCTTATTTCTTAGAGAAAAAATCGCAACGCGAAGCCAATCTATTAACCGAAGTAACCAAGGCGCGCAATCTGATGGTGAAAGAATTGGAATGGATGCGAAGAATGCCAAAAGCAAGGGGCACTAAATCTAAAAGTAGAATAGAAGCGTTTTATGATTTAAAGGATAAAGCATCACAACAAACCGATCAGAAAGAATTGGAGATTTCTGTCAGATCATCGCGACTCGGCAATAAAATTATTGAAATCGATCATCTGCATGTTCAATTTGATCAAACCGTATTGATAAAAGATTTCTCTTACATCTTTAAGAAGAATGATAGAATTGGTATTGTTGGTAGAAATGGTATAGGAAAGTCGACACTACTCGATGCATTAACACAGTCAATGGTAACTGAGGAGGGTCAGGTGATTCATGGCCCAACATTGAAATTGGGTTACTATACCCAACACACCAATAATCTGAATAATGACAATCGAATAATAGATGAAGTAAAAGAGATAGCGGAATTTGTAACATTGGGTAACGGTGAACAAGTACCTGTTTCCAAATTGTTGGATATGTTTTTGTTTCCACCGGCAGTACAATACACCCCCATTCATAAATTGAGTGGAGGAGAAAGACGGAGATTGCAATTGTTAAAAGTATTGGTAGCAAGTCCTAATTTTTTAATTCTGGATGAGCCTACCAATGATTTGGATATTGATACTTTAAATGTATTGGAAGATTTTCTTGAAGGCTTCAATGGGTGTTTGGTATTGGTATCGCACGACAGATATTTTATGGATCATTTGGTTGAACATTTATTTGTATTCGAAGGCAATGGAGAGATAAATGAATACTATGGCAACTATACTGATTACAGGGCTGCAGCAGATGAAAGAGAAAAAATGCCTGAAGCTAAAGTTGCTTTTAAAAACGAAACTGCTGCAGTAACAAATGCACCTGTTGTAAAACGGAAATTGAGTTACAAAGAACAGTTGGAGTTTAATGGACTCGAAGCTGAAATTGCAAATCTAGAAAGCAATAAAAAAACAATGGAAGAAAAAATGAATGCCGGTAATATCGGTCATGAAGAATTGATGAAATTGGCACAATCAATTGAATTAATTCAACGCGATATAGAAGTGAAAACAGAGAAGTGGATTACCTACTCTGAATTGTTAAGTTGATAGTATAATATAATATGCGATTTTTATTAGAACTTTCGTATTGCGGAACACAATATCAGGGTTGGCAAATACAACCCAACGGAACTACCGTGCAAGGTGTATTGAATAATGCCATCAGTGTTATTCTCCGTCAGCCAATTGAAACAATGGGATGTGGCAGAACAGATACGGGTGTGCATGCCAAACAATATTTTGCTCACTTCGATTGCGATTATGATTTACCTGAAACTTTTTTAAAGAGTTTAAACGGCATATTGCCTTACGATATAGCAGTGCAAAGTGTGCGTTTAGAAGCACCCGATTTTCATGCAAGGTTTCATGCAATTTCCAGAACCTATGAATACTGCATCATGTTTGATAAGAATCCTTTTTATAAAGATTTTGCAACGCGTTGGTATTATCAATTAGATATTGGTGAAATGAATAAAGCCAGTCAGATGATTATAGGTGAAAGAGACTTCAGTTGCTTTAGTAAAGTGAATACAGATGTGCAGAATTATAAATGCAACTTACTGTCGGCAAGATGGTATTACAGAAATGATTTATTAATTTTCGAAGTGAGTGCCAATAGGTTTTTGCGCAACATGGTAAGAGCAATGGTGGGTACCCTGGCTCAGGTGGGTGAGGGTAAAATAGATACTCAGCAATTCATGCAGATTGTAGAAAGCAATGACAGGCGTATGGCAGGCACATCGGTACCGGCTTGTGGCTTATACCTGGTGGGAATCGAATATTAATTGCCTATTTACCAATACTTTAGACTCTTGTAGATTCCCTCATTCAGGGTTCTTATTTCCAAAAAAAAATCGTATTTTTGCACCATGAAATTTGGTGTAGTTATTTTCCCGGGCAGCAATTGCGACAGAGATTTAATAGAAACATTGGAACAATTGTCGGG
>JAZKEQ010000049.1:12160-30739 GCA_040386935.1 Bacteroidota bacterium
AATCCAAATGGTTCATTGAACAATATTGCAGGTATCAGCAATGCAGGAAAAAATGTTTTTGGAATGATGCCACATCCTGAACGTTGCGCTTCAGAATATTTATTTAATTCTGATGGTAGTTTTCTTTTCAAAAGTATTTTGAATTAATACTTTTTTTTACAACATTTTTATTTTTTTAATTTGACAGTCGTGTCATTTTATGCCTTGTAATTTGCATTTGTAAACAATGTAAATGTTCTTAACTATGGCAGGCATGATGTTTAATAGAAAAAAATAGTAAACTAAGTTTACTATTTTTTTTATAACATTTTTGATAACTTGTTAATACATTATTTATTGAAAGTGTAATAGTAACTTACTTCTCCATATTTTTGACGCTAGGTAATACATAGAATTGAAATCAGAAAATTTAGTTAACGGAGGAATATTTGTATCGAATGCTGGACATAAGGGCAGGGGGGTGTTTACATCTAAAATTTTAAATAAAGGAGATGTTATTGAAATTTGTCCTGTTATCGAAATAAAATATAAAGAACATCAAATGCTAACAGGTCACATTTTAGAGAATTACACGTTCGTGTGGAACACTAAAAAAAGAAGTGCTGCGATACTTTTGGGGTTTGGATCTTTATATAATCACAATACAAAACCTAATGCCGATTATGTAAAAAGTATTAAAGATGGTGTGATGATTTTTAAGGCATTAAAAACAATAAAAAAAGGCGAAGAAATAACCATAGATTATGGTGATATGCACGCAGACTTAAATAACTAGACCCAATTTTTAATTTTAATAAATATGGCAACAACAAAAAAAACCGCTGCTCCTAAAGCAAAAGCTACAAAAGCAGCACCGAAAGCAAAAGCTAAAGCGAAAGCAAAAGCGAAAGCAGCTCCAAAAGCAAAAGCAAAGGCAAAAGCAGCTCCAAAAGCTAAAGCCAAAGCAAAAGCAGCTCCAAAAGCAAAAGCTAAAGCGAAAGCAAAAGCGAAAGCAGCTCCAAAAGCAAAAGCTAAAGCAAAAGCGAAAGCAAAAAAATCTGCTAAAGCTCCAGCTAAAAAAGCACCTGCTAAAAAAGCAACAGCTAAGAAAGCAGCTCCAAAAGGTAAAAAATAATTTTACTCTTAACCCCTCTCATGACATGACCCGTATCTTACCTGATGCGGGTTTTGTTTTTTACAAGGTTTTGTGATTTAGTAATAGTGACATTGCAATCAAATTGTATACAGTTATTACAACCTATACTTATCGATTTTCTCATAAGGCGACCAATTGTTCAGATGTAATTTAAACCCTATGTAGTCGCTAAATTTATAACCCGCATTTTTATACATGTCAAATTGTGATTGTATAATCGGTACAAATATTTCCAATGTGTTTCTAAATAAAGGCAATGAGATGCCCATTGTTGTATATAACTCAGGTGCTTTATAACTAAGCCCCGATGAGGTATTCACCAGCGACTGATAATAACCAAAATCAGCATAGATGTTAAAAGGGATTTTGCCTGGCAAAGATAAGTCATTCGTTAAAGCCAGCATCCATTTATCGGTTGATGATAAAGGCAAAATATTGCGCATGTTGCCGTTGTTGTCTATCACCTGCCGACTTAGAATACCATTGTCGGAAAATCCTTCGTTCCGCCCTAACATCGCTTCGTTATACAAATAATCTGTACCACCTGAATTGCCGCTTAAATAAAAATTTCTATTGCCTGTAATCCCTTTTTTATTTAAAAATATTCCCGCAAATAATTCTGTTTTAAAGTATTTCTTTTTTTCGTAATAGTGCTTGTAAGCGGTATTGATCCATGTCTTAATATAGGTGTTCACACCGGGAGAATATTTGTAATTACTACCATACTCTGCATGCCATTTGAAACTTTCGGAATGTAGCGCTTGCTTGTTGATGTAGATATATGAAAGTCTTGCGTAATTAGAAAAGTAATTAGCCGGAAGGTTGAAATACAATGCTTGTCCTGCTGTGTCATATAATGTGTAAGTACTTTTCGTGAGCCCTGTGCGATACAAGTTTAATTGCAGTTCATTTGTTTTATGTTCATCGACAATGCCCTTGTGCTTAAAATTTATTTTTACATAAGGGTGTATTTTGTAATACTGATTGAGTACACCAGAAGTATACATGCTGAATGATTGACCCTGAATACCTGTTTCAGTTTTGTGAATCGTAAGACTCTTGTTTGCTAAAAACAATGCATTGATTTTGCCGTACCCCACTAGTTTTTTAGAGCCAATACCATAAGCAGGAAGAGCGGTCAGTTCAATTTTATTTCTCAAAAATGTGCGGTTAAAAAGAAAGGCACCTACATATAACTTGTCATAATAATTAAACCCTGCTATAGGCAAAATATTCAATTGTAAGAGTGCATCATGTCTTGGATATTGAAATGGAATTCCTAATGTTATCGGTTTTATTTTCTGCCCATTGTTCAGATAGTTTCTTTCAGGTAAAAAACCGTAAGGATTTAGTTGAGGATTAGTTTTTAGATGTAAAAAGTAATTCAGTTTTTCAGATTCTTTAACAATAAATCCCCTTTTATTTACTTTGATATCAATCGTGTTATTTTCATTTAATAAATCAATAAAAAACCAATCCAAAGGAGTATGACAAATTTCTTCAAAACAATGCTGCATATCCTTGGGCAAAGGATGTTTGAATTGCCAGGTTTTAAAATAGTGCTGTACGCATTGTTTAAAAAGTGAATCGCCCAGCTGTTGTTCTAAGTAAGCAAATAATAACGGCCCTTTGCCATATACGATACTGCCATAATTAAGGCGAGATACAAAATCTTCGGATGAAGTATTGAGTGGTTGTGATAATCCTTGCTTAGCAGAAAACAGATACATTGTTAATGGTTCATATTGTGCTAACCAATTTTCAGCATATTGTTTTTTATAAAAATTACTGTCGGGGAGCAATGCTTTTTTTGCTCTGTAATCATAAAACGTATTGATGCTTTCATCCATCCACGGAAATTTTCTTTCATTGGTTCCTAGCATACCGTAAAACCAGTTGTGCCCAATTTCATGCCCTATCAGTCCGGGATTTACCATGCTGCAAACTGTGATGGTGGGATACTCCATACCGCCACCGGCCTGTAATGTTCCAATCACAACAGTACATTGTTTATAGGGGTAAGGTCCTACATTTTTACTGTAAAATTTAAGACTGTTTTCAATGATTCGCAATGGATTGCCTTTGTAATAAGTCTTTCCGTTACCCTTGCCTTTAAAAAACCACATTTTAATGGAATCTGTCAGACTAACATTCATAAACTTGTGCGATACACTGAAAACAGTATCGGCAAACCAAGCAAAATCATGCACATGCTGTTCGGTATATACCAATGTTTTTGGTTGGTTGGAATGGTTGTTTCCAATTGCATCGTTCAAAGAATTGAGTCTAATAATTTCTGATAGTGTTTGCAAATTACCGGTTGCAGCTACAGTGTATTTTTCAGGTATTGTGATACTGACCTCGTAATCTCCAAACTCACTGTAAAATTCTCCCTGGTCGAGGTAAGGCATGGTATTCCAGCCATTGATGTCGTATACTGCCGGTTTAGGATACCATTGGGAAATGGCGAAAAAGCTACCATCAACTCCACCTCTTGAAAATATTTTGGGCAGTTTTACAATAAAAGGGGTATTGATTGAGACGCTGGTACCGGGTAATAATGGAGCAGATAATACAACTTCAATGATGTCATTATTCATACTATCGAAATGCCAGTTGAGAGAATCTTTACCAGTCGAGAAATGAAAGCCGGTAGCAAATCCTCTATCGGCCTCAGGACTATAATGAAAATCTGTTTTGCCCAGAGCCAGTTGCTGTCGGGCAAAGGCTGTTTGGTCGTTGCTATAGGCATTGGCCCACACATGCAGCCATATCGAACGCAATGTATCGGGAGAATTATTGAAATAATGGATACTGGTATTGCCTGTTAAAGTTTTACTGCCGGGGTCGAGGGTAACAGCGATGGTATGATCAACTTTTTGCTGCCAAGTTGCCTGTTTTGTTGTATTTTGGGCCGGTGCGGCTGTCATAAAAGTTAACACAAATATGCAGGTAAATTGATGTTTCACCCTGCAAAAATAGGGGACTTTGCATTACCTTTGCAGGTGTATAATTTATTGATAAAGTTGCTAAACCGTTTGTTACGTTTGTTATATCAATAATTTATAGAGACTATGCTAGACAATTTTGACAATGAAGACGATGGAGAATGGGACGATTTTTTTGATGAAGAAGAAATTGCAACTGCCCTTGAAAAATTTAAACTTTGGAAAGAACACGGTACCGTTTATTTCACAGAGGAAGAAATAGAAGCTTTGTCTTATCATTTTTTTGTTGAAGGAAAGCGCAACGAACAAATGGAAATACTAGAGCACGGCATGACATTGTATCCCAACAATGTAGACTTAATGATAGAAAAAGCCAATTATCATGCGATGAAAAATGAGCATGAAGAGGCAATGGATATATTGTATAAGGCAAAAATTATCGCACCTTACGATCCGGCTGTTGCCAATCTGGAAGGTGTTGTATTAACCGAGCTGAAAAACTTTGATGAGGCCGAAGAAGCCTTCGATCGCGCCATCGAAAATTGTACAGATGACGATGATCTGGAAATCGAAATATGCATCAATTTTGCCCAATCACTTTGTTTGAACGGTAACAATGATAAGGCAGTAGCCGTTATAGAAAAAGGAATTAAATCCTATCCGAAAAACAGTATGTTGTATAACCAGTTGGGATTGTGCTTTGTAGAAGATGGTGATTTTAAACACGCCATTGCTTACTTCAAGCGCAAGATAGATGATGACCCTTTCAATGATCAGTACTGGCACCAATATGGTAAATACCTTGAAATAGCAGGTCAGGATGCTTCTGCTTTGAATGCCTATGAATACGCAGGGTTAATCAATGAAAAAGCAGATAATTCGTTTTTCAGCAGAGCCGGTATCCTCGAAAATAGAGAGAACTATAACAAAGCCATTGAGTGTTATAAGCAATGCATCAGAAGCGATGGCGATGTCTATCCCTATATCTGTATTGCCCGTTGTTACATTGCTTTGGAAGATACCAATCTAGCCCGCTTTTATTTAAAAAAGGCACAGTATTATGGCGACTTTATACCTGAGTACCAATATCTGTTGGGTTACTCTTTTCTTTTAGATAATGAAGCCCTTAAAGCCTTGCCTTATTTCAAGCGTTTGTTGAAAATTGACGAAAAGGATTTCGAGTCATATAAAGCAATGCTGGCCTGTTATTCCAACCTCGGTAAACGCAAAGAACTGGAAGCGGCTATCAAAAAAATAAAAAAGAATAACAAGGATATCTATTATGAAAACTGGAGAAGTATAGGGGCTTTGTTTTACCTGTCGGGGTACAGTGATATGTTCGATGAACTGCTTGAAGAGGTGAAACAACAAAAAGTATACGACAATGAAATAGAAATAGTATTAACCGTTATCAACTACAACAGTTTACCCAATATGAACCATAAAGAAGATCTGGTGAATTGCCTGATCGAAAACTTTGAAGATACAGTTGACTGTTTTAAACTATATTGCCCTGAACTTTATACAACCGATGATTTTTTCAAATTAAATTACAATCTATATAAAAAAGATAACAACGATGAATAGCGAAATTTTTAAACTGACACAACTACCGGAACGCTCGGTACAACCAAGAGAAAAAGGCCTGACCATGGTAATGGACAAAGGGTTAAGCATAAGAGAAGCATTAGACTTTATTGAACATGGCAGTCATCTTACCGACTTATTAAAACTGGGTTTTGGTACCAGTTATGTAACACCAAAACTGAAAGAAAAAATCGGGCATTATAAAAAAGCGGGTTTTAAAGTGTATTTCGGAGGTACTTTGTTCGAAGCATTTATAATACGCAATCAATTCGATGATTACAGACGTGTTTTAGACTATTATGGAATTGAACATGTTGAGGTAAGTGATGGATCAATTGAAATTCCACATGAAAAAAAATGTGAATACATCAGAACACTTGCAAAAGATTATACTGTTATTTCAGAAGTAGGATCAAAAGATGCTGAAAAAATTATACCGCCATACGAATGGATTGAAATGATGGAGAAGGAGATAGAGGCAGGTGTTTGGAAAGTAATAGCTGAGGCTCGCGAAAGCGGCACTGTTGGGGTTTTTAGAGGTGATGGTGAAGTGCGCTCAGGTCTTGTAGCCGAAATCGTCAGAAAAATTGACATCAATAAAGTAATATGGGAGGCCCCGCTAAAAGCTCAGCAAGTATGGTTCATTAAACTGTATGGCGCTAATGTGAATCTGGGCAATATTGCACCAAATGAAATTATTCCGCTTGAGACCCTCAGATTGGGATTAAGAGGCGATACCTTCGATTTATTCAGAGATAAATAATAACGATCAACAGGTCATAAAAAAAGGGATGAATTATAGTTCATCCCTTTTTTGTTGTGTTCGATTTTTTTAGATTAGAATACCAGCTTGCCGGTGAAATGTTGGGTCTTGTCAGATATTTCATAAACATAAATACCTGAATTAGCAGGTTTAAATTGTATGAATTCTTCAGTTACAACAGTTTCAAAAACTATTTCACCTAACAAATTTCTGATGATAATTTTACTGTCAGGTGTTATTGTATAATTCTTGATAGCTAGTAAACCGGCATTGTTTTTATAAAGGACAGGTGCTTTTTCTGCGGCTACAGCACTGATATCAGTTCCCCATGATGAAAAAGATAAATCATCAACGATTAATGAATCTTTTTTATAACCGGTACCTTGAATAGCAATGAGAACAGTATCAGGGCTTTGTCCGTTCAACCAAGTAATATCAGTTTTGGCAAGGGTCCAGTTGCGCTGTCTTGTTAACATCACTTCCGCATCACCAATCATGTTGTTGTCGTCATCTGTCGGTCCTTTGAAAAAGTTGACGATTAAAAAGGCTGAATCATTTGCAGGACTTAGGTTCTGGTAATAAATGGAAACAGATTTAGGTCTTTGACTGTAAGGAGCTTGCTGCACCATTATGCCAGGAATAGGCATTGAGTCACCCAATAATCTGAAATCTGTAGAGAGTAGCAGAACTGAATAATTGCCGTAATGGGCGCGATTATTCTTGATGCAGCTAACAGGGCTGCCAAACATTGTCAGCGCATTTGCCGTTTGCCAGCCATTAGGTTCTTCATATGTTCCGGCATTTGTCCATTGTTCAAATCCAAGGTTGGTTTGCGCCTGGCCAATGCATATTACACTTGTAAGTAATACGAATAGTATTGATTTTTTCATATAACAAAGATAAGGCATATTTAGAGTTTCGATAAGCTTTACAATTCCATTCTTCCGAAATATGAGTATTTTTGTAGAATAATCAGAATTTGACAATATGATGTTAACCGAAAAAATAAACCAGGACCTGGTAGCTGCCATGAAAGCAAAAGACGAGGCAGGCCTTAGAGCAATACGTGCAATAAAATCAGCCTTCCTTTTAGCCGGTACAGAAACCGGGGGTAAGGACATTTCAGACGAAGTAGCCATCAAAGCCATTCAAAAAATGGCCAAACAACGCAAAGACAGTATTGAAATATTTACCAAGGAAAACAGAATGGACCTTGTGAAAAAGGAGCAGGACGAGCTGGCAGTTATTAATCAGTATTTGCCTGCTGCTATGGGAGAAGAGGAATTAAAGGCCGCATTACGTGAAATTATTGCTCAAGTAGGGGCTACAAGCATGAAAGAAGTGGGGAAAGTAATGCCCGTTGCCATGAAGAATCTGGCAGGTAAAACTGATGGCAAAGCCATTTCAGAAGTATTAAAGTCATTATTAAGTGTTTGATATACAGTATTTTGAGTTTTTTCTTGTGTATTAATACAATTTAACCTTATTTTGTGCTGTTAATAATTAAATAAAGTCAACAAAATGAAAACCGCGATTTCAACACTATCAATAGCTGTCATTTCAGCTTTTGTTTTCATGGGTGGATGTGTGCAAAAAATCACTACCATTAACATGAATTATCCAACTGAGGCTAATGTTCAAACCCAGATTTTACCAACTACAGGTAACCAATCATTTGGTTCAGTGGTTGTAACATCTGATTTGAAAAAGGAATTGGAAAAGAACAATACTTCATTAGATCTTTTAGATGAATTGAAGTTGAAGTCAGCAGTTATTTCTATAGACTCAACAAAAAATTTCAACGATGTAGAATCAATTGAATTCTGGTTGTCTGCAGATGGTTTGCCAACTATTAAAGTAGCATCAAAAAATCCGGTAGCTGATGATGTAATGTCAATATCATTAGATGTAAGCAGCAGTGAAGATTTATCTGCCTACATCAAGTCTACTACTTTTAACTATGAAATTAAAGGCACCAACAGTGCTCCACTTCCTGTAATGGATTTGAAGATTAAAGCTGTTTGGGGTATCAAAGCTAGCGCTAAATAAGTCTTATAGAAGCAATATTGAAAAGCCCCGAAGTTCGGGGCTTTTTTTATGCCTGTAAAAATTGGGGGCATAAAAAAATCCCGGTAGGTAGTCCGGGATTTTATGGTTAGCTTAATCAGTATTAGTCGTCAGTTTTTACTTTCTTTGTTTTCTTTGGCGGTGCACCATTATTACCGGTACTTACTTTTAAAAGGCTGTTCTCTTTGTCGAGTTCAACTTTCACTTCAGCACCTTCTACGATATCGCCTTTCAATATTTCTTCAGCCAGTGGATCTTCCAGGTATTTCTGTATGGCCCTTTGTAAAGGACGCGCACCGAAATTGCTGTCAAAACCTTTATCTGCTAAAAACTCTTTGGCTTCATCACTCAGTTTAACACTGTAACCCAATTCCTGAATGCGTTTCAGCATTTTAGTAATTTGGATATCCAGAATCTTAACGATTTCTTCTTTTTCAAGACTGTTGAATACGATGACATCATCAATTCTGTTTAAGAACTCAGGAGAGAAGTATTTTTTCAAAGCATTCTCTATTACCTGTTTACTTTCAGAATCGTGATTGGTTACTTTATTGCTGGTAGCAAAACCAACACCTGTACCAAAGTCTTTCAATTGGCGTGAACCAATATTGGACGTCATGATGATAACAGTATTTCTAAAGTCTACCTTACGACCTAGGCTATCGGTAATATGACCTTCATCAAGAATCTGCAACATGATGTTGAATACATCCGGATGGGCTTTTTCTACTTCGTCAAACAAGATAACAGCATAAGGTTTACGTCTTACTTTTTCAGTAAGCAATCCGCCTTCTTCATAGCCTACATAACCCGGAGGCGCTCCAACCAAACGGCTTACAGCAAATTTCTCCATGTATTCACTCATGTCAATTCTGATAAGAGAATCATTGTTGTCGAACATGTATTCGCTCAGCGCTTTTGCTAATTCTGTTTTACCTACACCTGTAGGTCCCAGGAATATGAATGAACCAATTGGCTTATTAGGGTCTTTTAATCCGGCTCTTGTTCTTTGTATAGCTCTTGATAATTTGGCTATGGCTTTGTCCTGACCGATAACACGTTTTTTCAGATCCTCTTCCATAGTCAATAGTTTCTTGCCTTCGCTTTGTCCGATACGTTTTACAGGAATGCCGGTCATCATAGCAATTACTTCAGCAACATTTTCTTCGGTTACAGTAAATTTATTGTTACCGGTTTCTTCTTCCCATTTAGCTTTAGCAACATCCAATTGATTGATGAGATTCTTTTCATTGTCTCTCAATTTAGCAGCTTCCTCGTACTTCTGACTTTTTACCACTGCTATTTTTTCAAGCTTAATGGCTTCTATCTGAGCTTCGAGTTCAACTATTTCCTGAGGAACATTGATATTGGTAATATGCACCCTTGCACCTACTTCGTCCATTACATCAATGGCTTTATCGGGAAGGTTTCTGTCGGTAATGTAACGGGCACTCATTTTAACACAAGCTTCTATCGCTTCAGGTGTGTAAATGACATTGTGGTGATCTTCGTACTTTTCTTTGATGTTGTGAAGGATTTCAATAGACTCTTCCTGTGAAGCAGGTTCTATCATCACCATCTGAAAACGTCTTTCTAAGGCACCGTCTTTTTCTATATACTGTCTGTATTCGTCAAGGGTAGTGGCACCTATACATTGTACTTCGCCACGCGCCAAAGCCGGTTTAAACATATTGCTTGCATCCAAACTGCCACTGGCTCCACCAGCACCTACAATGGTGTGAATTTCATCAATGAACAAGATTACATCATCTGCTTTTTCTAGTTCAGTCATGATGGCTTTCATACGCTCTTCGAACTGACCGCGGTATTTAGTGCCCGCAACCAATGAAGCCAAATCAAGGGTAACTACGCGTTTATTAAATAATACGCGTGATACTTTTCTTTGAATGATTCTTAAAGCCAATCCTTCAGCAATAGCTGTTTTACCAACACCTGGTTCACCGATTAGTATAGGATTGTTTTTCTTTCTACGCGATAGAATTTGAGAAACACGTTCTATTTCTTTCTCACGACCAACAATTGGATCAAGTTTTCCTTCATCACCTAGTTTTGTTAAATCGCGACCGAAATTATCAAGTACGGGTGTATTTGATTTAGGGTTTTTCTTTTTTAGTTCTTCAATTTTGCGGTCTTCAGTTGGCTCGTTATTTTCATCATCGAGTGAATTTGAAGGGTTGTTTTTGGTTCTGAAATTAGAACTTCCGCCATCCAGCAATGTTTGTTTAAAGAAATCATAAGTAATGCCGTATTGGGCAAGTATTTGTGAGGCAATATTGTCCTCATCTCTCAGAATTGATAACAGCAGGTGCTCGGTACCGATGGTTTCTGTCTTAAAAATCTTTGCTTCCAAATAAGTAATCTTTAAGGCTTTTTCCGCTTGTTTGGTAAGTGGAATATTGCCAAGATTACTAATGGTGGTAGAAGTACCTTTAATGGTGTCTTCTATCGATTTTTTGAGGCGTATGACATCGATGTCCAAGCTTTTTAGAGTGGAGAGTGCTGTTCCTTCTCCTTCTCTGATAATGCCTAGTAATAAGTGTTCTGTACCAATATAGTCGTGACCTAGTCGTATGGCTTCCTCACGGCTGAATTGTATAACTTCTTTTACTCGGGGTGAAAATTTAGCTTCCATGATATGTGTTATAACAAATTTACGAATTGATTTAAACTTATTCAAACTTAACCGATAAAATTGACCAAAAGATTAAAGGAGAGAAGGGGCAATAAAAACTGATAAGAAATGAACCGTTAATAAGTATTGGTTTGCGATATCTATGCCATATTTACATAGATAGTATAAATATGGGTATAGCTGCGCCAAAATGTCAATTTTACTGCTATTTTGGATGATTGAGGCAATGAAAATACGGTGACATTTTGGCTATTCACAAATATTTAACACCATGCTTTTTTTTGTTGATAAGTAATTGGTGGCTATTCATTCTTTTTTTATCTTGATTAACAGCAATAGATGTTTACGAAAAATCATGGTATAACAATCGTGAATTTAAATTGCGAATTGCAAATATTCTCGATAGTTTCGCAGTATGATTGAAAGACCAAGTGTGCGCAAGTCAAAGCGACTGGATTTTACCGCACTTGATGCAGGTGGAAAGTTGCCACCACAGGCTCCCGAGTTCGAAGAAGCAATACTCGGAGCTATTATGCTCGAGAAAGAAGCATTGAAAGATGCAATGGAAACATTACAGTCAAAACATTTTTATGTAGATGCCCATCAATATGTTTTCGAATGCATGATAGATATTTATAACGAAAATCATCCTGTAGACATCCTGACTGTTACCGAAAAACTTAAAACCAAAGGTTATCTCGATATCGTTGGCGGTCCATATTTTATAGCAAAACTTACGAGTAAGGTATCATCAGCAGCGAATCTGCAATACCATGCCCACATCGTTATTCAAAAATTTATTCAAAGGGAATTGATCCGTATTTCAGGACAAACACTTACTGATGCTTTTGATGAAGGTGCCGATGCATTTAAATTATTAGATGCTACAGAAAAGGATTTGTATGAGGTAAAGAATGATGGAATGAAACGTTCCTATCAGGAGATTTCTGATATCGTTGATATTGCCATCAAACAAATTGAAGCGAATGTCGAAAAGAAAGATGGTTTAACCGGTGTGCCAAGCGGTTTAAAAACATTAGATCATATTACCGCAGGCTGGCAACGTTCCGACCTTGTTATTCTTGCAGCTCGTCCCGGTATGGGTAAAACAGCGCTTGCACTTTCCATGTTGAGAAATGCAGCCGTTGATTTTCATAAACCTGTCGCCATATTCTCTTTAGAGATGAGCGCTACTCAATTGGTAACTCGTTTGATTGCATCCGAAAGCGGACTGTCATCTGAGAAATTAAAAAAGGGACAACTTGAAGATCACGAATGGGCACAACTGCACAATAAAATTCAGCGTTTATCAAAAGCAAAAATATTCATTGATGATACACCTTCATTACCTGTATTTGAATTGAAAGCGAAATGCCGCAGATTGCACAGTAAGCACAATATTGAACTAGTGGTCATCGATTACCTTCAATTGATGCGCGGTGAAGACAGCGGCAATAAAAATGGCAACAGGGAGCAGGAAATCAGTTACATCTCAAGGTCATTAAAAGCCCTTGCGAAAGAATTGAATATCCCTATCATCGCATTGGCTCAGTTGAGTCGTGATGTTGAGAAACGTGGAGGAGATAAGAAACCACAATTGAGTGACTTGAGGGAATCGGGTAGTATTGAGCAGGATGCCGATATGGTAGGATTCATCTGGCGTCCGGATTATTATAAGTTTTCAGAAAGCGGTTACGAAACCGATCCGTATATGGCTGAAATTATTATCGCCAAGCACAGGAACGGTCCAACGGATACAGCAAAAGTGCGTTATGTTAATCACCTCGCTAAGTTCGAAAATTATGATGAAAACGAAGTGTTCAATGCCATTGATGATGACGGACCTAAAACAGTTACTTTTTCTAGTAAAGTAAATACCGATGCTGATGACAACGTATCAAAATCAGACATGTATGAACTGGGTAAAAATATTCTGAAAAATGATGGTGGTCCTGCTGATGACTGGCTGGATACAGGCGCCAACATTACAGAAGACGAGGATCAGCCTTGGGATGCTTAATGCGATAATTCAATCGTAGTGGCAACCATCTTGTGGTCACTTTCTAACTGATAACTTTTATACTCAAGCCCTTCAAATTCTTTGGGATAAAGTATGTAATCAATCCTAAAATTGGGCATAGCGCCTATATAAGTTTTACCTAATCCTGAACCATTTTCTACAAATGCATCTTTCAAGTTTTTTGATAAAGTTTGATAGGCATACGATACCGGAGGGTCGTTAAAATCACCTGTGATGAAGTAAGGGGTATTCAATAAATCCATGTGTGCTTTAATCGCATTCACCTGTTGTGCTCTTTTTTCAAAAGCGGCTTTCATACGCATTACAATATTTTTGGAATAGGCGATTTTCTCCTGATTATCGGCCGGTAATTTCTCAATGAATTTGTAATCTTTCTTTTTAAATCGAAAGGATTGCAGATGCAAATTATAAATTCTATACGTGTTGGTATCCAGCTTAAAATCCGCATACATGCACATGTTGCCGGTACTTTGGTCGAAGTGCACCAAGCCTTTTTCTTTTAATGGATAATTTGAAAAAATCACCAGACCGTATTCGCCTTTTTTTCGCCCATCATTAAGTTTTTCAAAATAATGGTATTTAAATCCGCAAGCATTTTTGATGGTATCTATGGTCGAACTTTTATCGCTGCGCATGTTCAAAAATTCTTGTATACAGACAATATCCGGATGTAATTTTTTTATTTGTTGTATGGTGTTGCTTACGGTCCACTTCGATTGATAATATCCGAAAAGAGCCGCATTGTAGGAAATTATTTTAGCGGATAATTGCTTGTTAGTTACAGTTTTTTTTTCACTACTCAGTTGTATGGTTTGATTGATAAATTGCCAGCCTATCAGCAATGCGATTAAACTGTATAATGCCCTGCGATTCATTTGAATTAACCATATTCCCATGAAATAGATATTGAGTAAAATAAGAAAAGGAAAGGCAAGACCTAAAAACGACAAGGGCCAAAAATCAAGCGGGCTTATAAATGTTGAGGCATAGGCAGCAAATAACAAAACAATTGCAATGATGTTAAAAGAGAAAACAAACCGTTTTAAAAATTTTATCACTATTGCTTAATCTTGACTGGCTTTGAAAAGAATATCCTTTTCCTGTTTACTCAATTTTTCATACCCGTTCTTGGAAATTTTATCGAGTATAATGTCGATTTCTTCCTGTGTAGGACTTGATGAAGAATTAGAAGATTTATTATAAGTGTTTTGTTTAGTTTCGTTGTGTGCGTGAACTTTAATTTTGAATTTTCGTTCATCGGGTTTTTTGGTGCTGAATGTATCAAACAGTTTTACCTGTAATGTGCCTTGTCGGTAGCGGGCAAATATGAATCCAAACAGCGCACCGCCAATATGTGCAATATGACCGCCTGAATTTCCTGAAGGAATTGAAATAAGATCGAGAAATAAGTAACCCAAAGCCAACCATACCAAACGCACATGGAAAATTCCAAATAATGCGATTCTGACATTAGGGGCATAAGTAGCAGTGGCAAATAATATGGCGATAATGCCACCACTTGCACCTTCTAGTGTGCCATTGTGATTGCTGAATACAGGGAACAGTGAATAGCTGGCCACATATAGCAAGCCACCGGTCAATCCTCCCAATAAATAAACTCTCCAGGCATCGGTGCGTTTAAAAAAATCTGTAAATAGTTGTCCAATGAAATACAGAGTCATCATGTTGAATAACAAATGTATGAAACCTGTATGGATAAACTGATAGGAGAACAGTGTCCAGGGGGTATGTAAAAAATGGTGTGGATCAGAGCTCAGTAGAAGAAAGCTGCTGATGAACTCAAATTTGATATTGGTAAGGAACAATACAAGGTTAACCAGTCCTAGAGATATAAAAACTCCGATATTGATTACCACCAACTTAAGAATAGGTGTTGAATATTTGATTTGATATTTTAAATCTTCAACAAAAGTCATTTTTTTATGTGTTACTCAAATTTACTCAATATTATACTGAATGTCTGCAAATCCATTTTTACAATCAAAGGGTTTGATGGGTCATTCAGGTACCATATGGTTTCTTCTCCGTCTGTCAGTCTAATACAATCAACGAGTTCAGCGATGTTTTTATTGTTCAGAATTTCTATTTGGTCGTGGCCGGTGAATCTGAATTTGTTAGCGGTATAACCGTTAGTACCTATCATCACTGTAGAATCTTTGCCGATTTGTGCCAATTGTTTTTTGCTCATCCAAATCGAAATAGCATTATTCAAAGTGTCATTGGTAGCATTTCTGAAATAGTTTTTTTGCAATGTAGCAGTATCAATAGCAGATTTAGAAACGTTTACAACTCCTATTTCTGTCATTCTTCCTTCGGCAGCCCTCGACCAATTAAAGACAATGCCGGTATTGTTATAATCAAATATAGCAGGTTGAACGGTGAAAGTAGTGCCTTTAATATCGTAGGTTAATGTGGTTGTATTGTTAACTGCAATGGTCTTCTTCAGGTCGCTACAATAATCTGAAATATCAAAACTGTTGTTCTCTGTTTGCGATCTAATTTCTTTTGCAATTGTACAAAGAGAAGAGGAGGTGTCGCCTGATTTTTTAAGGTATTTTAACTGCAATTGTTTAACCCCAATATCATTTGGATAACGAGATAACAAAGAGTCAACATCTTCTTTTACATCGGTTTTGCCTGTTTCTAATTTATAGGTAGCACGCATGAACATGCAGGTGTATCTGTCATCTCCTTTTATTTTAGTCATCAACTTTGTGATGGTATTAATCGCTTCTTCTTTTTGTCCTACTTCATAAAGGCATCTGGCATAAGGTAATTGTAAAATGGTTTTTGAAGTAGTATCTCTCCAAGGCTTGTTAAAGCTTATATTGAAATAGGTAATGGCTTCGTCATAGTTGCCGCCTACAGCAGCAACAAGACCTAAAGATGCATAGCCCTCTGCGCGATTGCTCGCCAGTAAAATGGTTTTGCGACAAAATACGCGTTTAAAACTATCGCTCAGGAAAATATAGGTAAGGTGATTCACCGCAAACTGAGAATAAATATCCGGCTCAGAAGGGTTATATTTATAGATAAGGTTCAAGTATTTCCACACATCATCCATTTTATTGTTATACATGGCGATATTGGCTCTTAACATATAGGCATCCTTGTTTTTTGGGTCCAGTGCCAGAATCTGTTTGATAGTGGCTTCACATTCCTTGTCTTTATTATTTTTATAATGCTCGTATGCTTTATCAACTAGTTTTACGACAGCAGGATTAACTTTTTTAGGGGCCGGAGTACCCGGTTTTTTAGGCGTGGTGGCAGTTGTTTTAGGTTTAACAGCACCGGTAGCTGGTTTTGGTTTTGTCGCAGTGGTTGTTGCAGCCTTTGGTTTAGGCTTGGCTGCCGGCTTTGGTTGTTGAGCCAAAGCGATGAGTGGAAACAGTAAAGTAAGGATAAGGAATTTTTTCATTCGATGATATGTTGTTTCAAATTTATACAAATTTTCTGCCAAATGCAATTCAAAGGCCTGATTGGCAGGGAGTATTAGAACTTATTCGATAAGTGGGGGCAATTAAGATATGATGGTTTGTTCTCTATCAGGACCTACGGAAATAATATTGATAGGCATTCCAAGTGTTTTCTCCAGAAATTGAATATAGACTTCGAAATTGGCAGGTAATTGATCCTTTGTACGGCAAATGGTAAGGTCTTCGCTCCAGCCTTTAAAGGTTTCATATACAGGTTCTACTGTTTCATTGCAAAGATCAAACGGTACTTGGTTGGTTAATACACCATTTACTTTATAGCCGGTACATACTTTTATTTCTTCAAAGCCACTCATTACATCGCTTTTCATCATAATCAGGTAGTTAACACCGCTCAACATGATAGCGTATTTAAGTGCGACAAGGTCTAACCAACCACAACGTCTTGGTCTGCCGGTAGTAGCGCCAAATTCATTGCCTTTTTTTCTCAGGCTTTCACCCACTTCATCTGTCAATTCAGTAGGGAAGGGACCGCTGCCCACACGGGTGCAATAGGCTTTGAAAATACCATAAACCTGACCAATGTTTTGTGGGGCAAAACCCAGTCCATTACTAGCTCCACCACTGATGGTATTGCTTGAAGTGACATAGGGATAGCTGCCAAAGTCGATATCTAGCATACTGCCTTGTGCGCCTTCTGCCAGTATCTTTTTGGTTTGTATAAAGTCGTTGATGAGGTATTCGGTATCAGCCAATTGAAACTCTTTTAAGAAATTACAAGCTTCAAAAAACTCACTCTCAAGTGTTGCCAGATCAAAATCGGTATAGCCAAGGAATCCAATCAAGCTCAGGTGTTCTGTCTTGATTTTTTCATATTTTGCTGTAAAATCTTTGGTTGAAATATCGCCAATTCTTAGGCCGTTTCTGCCAATTTTGTCGCGATAAGTTGGCCCTATTCCTCTAAGAGTAGAACCAATCTTGCTGTCGCCTTTAGCGTGTTCGCTTGCGGCATCTAATAAGCGGTGGGTAGGCAGAATTAAGTGGGCTTTTTTAGAGAAAATTAAATTTTTTCTAACCTGTGCGCCAGCTTGTTCTACACGCTCTATTTCAGCTTTGATTCTCACAGGGTCAACCACTACGCCATTACCAATAATATTGGTACAGGTGTCGTGAAATATCCCTGAAGGAATGGTGTTTAATACATGTGTAGTACCATTGAATTTCAAAGAATGGCCTGCATTTGGACCACCCTGGAAACGGGCAACGATATCATATTTTGGCGTTAGAAAATCAGCGATTTTACCTTTGCCTTCATCCCCCCATTGTAACCCGAGTACTATATCTATTTTATTCATCTTTAAGAACAACTTCTAGTTGACAGCTTTTGCAAATGTTTTTATCATCAACCTGTGGGTTGCCATACAGGTGCAAGGAGTGGTGGGAAACATTGAATCCCAATAATCCGCCCATGGTTGAATTAATTTGTTGAATGCGAGGGTCGCAGAACTCCAATACTTTGTTGCAACTCAGACAAATCAGGTGATCGTGTTGTCTGAATCCAAAACTCTGCTCATACATGGCCATATTCTGACCGAATTGGTGTCGTTTTACAAGGCCGCAATCCAGTAGTAAGTCGAGGGTGTTGTATACGGTAGCGCGACTAACATGGTATTTTCTGTTCTTCATTTGAATGAACAGGGTGTCTACATCGAAATGATTTTTATGAGTGTAAATTTCATCAAGAATAGCATAGCGTTCAGGCGTTTTCCTCTGCTTCTTCTTTTCGAGATAAGCGGTGAAAATTTTCCTGACTTCAATCTTTGTTTCTTTCAATTTATCCTCTTTCATTTTATGGAGATAAAGGGGCAAATTTCGTGAAAAGAAAATTAATAAACTAATGAACCCCAAACTTTGTTCCGATTAATACAAA
>JAZKEQ010000050.1:0-36904 GCA_040386935.1 Bacteroidota bacterium
TCTGATGCAGAGAATAGGACAAAACCTGCTTCATTTTTTGAAAACTCAGGTACACTAGGTGTGTTAGATATGAAAATTAAACAAACTTCATTTTTTATTAGCGGCTATATTGTCAACAGAAATTTTACTGTCCCTTTCAAAGAAAATAATGGCTTCATAGAAACCTACCATGCAAAATCTTATTTATCGTGTTTTCAAGCCGGAGTAACTTATCCCATAAAAGAGAACAAAACAATGCGATTGTATGCAATCGGTGCGTTTGTAATTGCTAAAGGGTGGTACACAAGAGGAACCATTGACCGTGTCAATGTTCAAACAGGCCAAAAAACCACCAGTGATTATTACCCCCATCACTCATTAAACGTTTCGACCTGGTCGCTAGTGCCGGGTGTAGGCATTGATATTAATGTCTACAAACGCACTATTTATAGCAAAACACAATTGACTTATGCCGGCAATTGGTCGCAAAATAATTTTACCTATGGCGTCAACAGATTAATGATTTCTTCGAGTATTGGGTTTGTGGTTTTTAGAGAATGAGTCATATTAAAACAAAAGCCCCGATTTTTACATCGAGGCTTTTACAAATTCTATAATTTTTAAAGTTAGCGAGTTGGCTATTAACTATTAACCCACTAACTAATAACCCTTCCCCTCCTAGTAACCCATGCCGCCCATATCAGGGGCACCATGGCTGTGAGGCGCTTCTTTTTCTTTAATGTCTACCAAGGCACATTCTGTGGTTAAGATCATGCTTGATACTGATGCGGCATTCTCTAATGCTACACGGCTCACTTTAGTAGGATCGATAACACCTGATTTAATCAGATTCTCGTACTGTTCGGTGCGGGCATTGTAACCGAAGTCGTCTTTGCCTTCTTTCACTTTTTGAACAATGATAGAACCTTCACCACCTGCGTTAGCAATGATTTGACGCAATGGCTCTTCCAAAGCGCGTTTTACTATTTGGATACCGGTTTGCTCATCATCGTTATCACCTTTTAGTTTATCCAAAGCGGTAATGGCTCTGATGTAAGCAATACCACCACCCGGTACGATGCCTTCTTCAACGGCAGCACGGGTTGCGTGCAATGCATCATCCACACGGTCTTTCTTTTCTTTCATTTCCACTTCGCTGGCTGCACCAATATACAATACGGCAACACCACCGGCTAATTTAGCCAAACGCTCTTGCAATTTTTCTCTGTCGTAGTCGCTGGTTGTATTTTCAATCTGCGCTTTGATTTGAGAAATTCTGCCTTTAATGGCTTCTTTATCACCTGCACCACCAACGATGGTTGTGTTGTCTTTATCGATGCTGATATTGTCTGCTCTTCCAAGATCTTCCAATGTTACATCGTCCAGTTTTCTGCCTTGTTCTTCGCTGATGACTGTACCACCTGTTAACACTGCAATATCCTGCAACATTTCTTTTCTTCTGTCGCCAAAACCCGGTGCTTTAACAGCAGCGATTTTCAGAGAACCTCTTATTTTATTAACTACCAAAGTAGCCAAAGCTTCGCCTTCTACTTCTTCGCTGATAATCAACAATGGTTTACCTGTTTGAACTACTTTTTCCAATACCGGTAGCAGGTCTTTCATGTTGCTTACTTTTTTGTCGTAAATCAATACATAAGCTGAATCAAGATCAGCGATCATTTTCTCAGTATTGGTAACAAAATAGGCCGACTGATAACCTCTGTCGAACTGCATACCTTCTACTACTTCAACAGTAGTATCGATACCTTTAGCTTCTTCAACAGTGATAACACCGTCTTTACCTACTTTTTTCATTGCTTCGGCAATCAACTTACCGATAGCGCTGTCGTTGTTGGCAGAGATAGTAGCAACCTGTTCTATTTTGCTGATATCGTCACCTACTTCTTTCGACATTTTTTTAAGGGCATCAACAGCAGCAATAACCGCCTTGTCGATACCGCGTTTTAAATCCATTGGGTTAGCACCTGCAGCAACGTTTTTAACACCTGTTGTTACAATGCTTTGAGCCAATACAGTAGCAGTAGTTGTACCATCACCTGCAAGATCAGCAGTTTTGCTAGCCACTTCTTTTACCATTTGTGCACCCATGTTTTCGATTTCGTTTTCTAGTTCGATTTCTTTAGCAACAGTAACACCGTCTTTGGTTACTGAAGGAGAACCGAATTTTCTACCGATTACAACATTTCTGCCCTTAGGACCAAGCGTTACCTTTACTGCATTTGCCAATGCGTCAACACCGCGTTTTAAACCTTCGCGGGCTTCTATATTAAAATGAATTGATTTTGCCATAAGCTATTTTTGATTTTTCTTTTTTTGATTTTTGATTTTCTTTTAGTCCCGACCCTTCGGGATGTTTTACACTGAGCCTGACGAAGTCTGACTGAGCTTGTCGAAGTTTAAATAATAGCGAAAATATCGCTCTCTCTCATGATCAGGTAATCTTTACCATCTACCTGAATTTCAGTGCCGGCATATTTGCCATACAACACAGTATCACCTGCTTTGCAAGTCATAGGTTCATCTTTTTTGCCGATACCCACGGCTACTACCGTACCGCGTTGTGGTTTTTCTTTGGCTGTATCAGGAATAATGATACCACTGGCGGTTTTTAATTCTGCCGCTGCGGGCTCCACCAATACTCTGTCTGCTAATGGTTTTATGTTCATAATGTTGAATGTTACTATAAGATTGTACTAGCCAATTGTCATTTTTTATGCCAATTCAATTTTACTATACAATTGTCACACTTTTACAGTAAAAAAGACACCTTGTCAGTGTCTGTGTCAATGTTGTGCATAAGGGAGCAATTTATTTTTACTAACTTTGCACTTTGTTAATTGCAAATTAATATTAATGGACAGACAATCACCTAAAGGCGTTCTGATATCAGTTGGAGGTGCTGAAGACAAAGGAACAGACCTTGAACTGGGAATAATAGAACGCAATAATCTCAATTTTTTCGAAATCGGTATTCTCAAGAATATTGTTAAAGAAATTAATCACACAGACGCACGCATAGAAATTATTACTACCGCTTCGCAGATACCTGATGAAGTAGGAGAAAATTACCTGGATGCTTTTGCAAAACTGGGTTGCACCAATATCGGTCACATGAAGATACGCAACCGCGAGGATGCTATTAAACCTGAATATTTAGAGCGTTTAAGAAATTGTGATGCCCTGATGTTCAGCGGTGGCAATCAATTGCGACTGACTGCCATATTTGGCGGCACAGAATTTCTGGAGTTGTTGCACCACCGTTACCAAACCGAGCATTTCATTATAGCCGGTACCAGTGCAGGTGCTATGGCCATGAGCAATACCATGATTTATCAAGGCAATGCAAGTAATGCACATTTAAAAGGTGAAGTAAAAATAACCACCGGCTTGGCCTTTATCAAAGATGTCATCATCGATTCACACTTCAATAAAAGAGGCCGTTTCCAACGCTTGGCACAGGCTGTAGCCGCCAATCCTTCTGCCATCGGCATTGGTTTGGGTGAAGATACAGGTGTGATTATTCGCAACGGATTTGAAATGGAAGCCATAGGCAGTGGCGCTGTAGTCATTATTGACGGTCGCCATATTCGCCATAATAACATTGCTGACATCGAAGAAGGCGCCTCTATTTCTGTAGAAAATATGATTGTTCATATCATGGAAAAAGGCAACAAATACAATGCACGAACCAAGGTATTTGAAGCTGCAGATGTAAATGTGGTGAACTAAATTTTCAGAATCTTTACTGATTAACATTTTTATTGCTTTTAAACCGATTGGGTATTCACTCTAATTGGATGACTTACGTTTTGTATAAAACCATTATCTTTCCCATCCCAAACAGGAAGTAATGAAGTTAAAGCAAATAATTCTGAGCGAACCAGTGGCAGTATTCTTTTTCTGCTTCGCTGTTATTTTTGGTCCTGCCATTACTGTTTTATTTGCCAATGATCTATCGCAGTTTACCGACTGCAACACTTACATAGGACTTGCCCATTTCGATTTTGAACAAAGTGCTGTGCGCAGATACCGGGTCATCATTCCTTTTATTGCCAGTGGCTTAGATTACATAGGCAGTGGCGTATTTGATAAATTAGCACCCACCCATTTTGTAGGCGATTTCTCATTGCCCTTCAGTTTCTTTCTGGTTAATACCACCATCATGTCTTTATTCGGCTGCATGATTTACAGGTATTGCAGAGCTTTTGACACATCACGTTTTGCTGCTGTCATTGGCACCTTGTTTATGCTGAGTGCGCGTTATACTGCGTATTTTGCAGCGCTTCCTTTTATTGATTCGCTGTTCTGTTTAATCATTGCCATGACCCTCGTAGGACTTAAGGAGAAGAATACCAAAATGCTGTTGTTCTGTCTATTGTTGGGGCCGTTTGCCAAGGAGTCATACATCTTTATTGCACCCATGATTTTCTTTTTTGGTGCATTTAATAAGAGGCGCCTATTGGGTTGGTTTGCACTGTCGGGACTATTGGTGTTCTCCTACCATTTCCTCTATGATTATTATTACCCTCCTGCTGTAGTGGGTTGGTTTAAGGCAGAGATTTACCATTTCTATTTCTTAAAAAAAGGCCTGGCCATGTTATTCAGTTTTTATGGATTGTATAAAATAGCCATCAATATTGGCTTCTGGATTTTATTACCTGTAATAGCTGCTTATTATTCACCTGCTTTAAGACTCCAATTAAAAAAATATTGCGATGCGCGCTTCTTCTATTTTGCTGGAGCAATTGTATTGCAAATGTTGTTATCCTTATCCATGGAGCGCATGTTTTACCTGATGATGCCAGTGTTAGCAGTGATTATGGCCATGTCGTTTGATGAATTGAGGAAGGTATTTCGATTTCAATAGAAATATAATTGTTAATTTAAATTTTCCTCTTATCTTTGCAGTCCTAAAAATCGTGGGGTGGAGCAGTGGTAGCTCGTTGGGCTCATAACCCAAAGGTCGCAGGTTCGAGTCCTGTCCCCGCAACAAAGTAAAGTAGAATGCCGCGTCAAGCGGCATTTTTTATTTTCAATCTTTGCGCTAATATCCTTCTTAGGCTAACACAGATTTAAGTATTATCCACTCAACTTAAGTGAAATTCAATCCGTGTTAAGCATTTGTAAATATGGATTAATCTAATTATTTATTTCTTAAAAAATTTAAGCATGCGATGAAATTAATACTAGTTGAAAAAAGGGGATTTGAATAACATCATTTGTCCATGTGCTAACTTATTCAATATAAAAACTCTTATAAACAATTAATAAAAATTAAATATTGAATATTCAAATATTTGGATTTGTTAAAATTTTTAATGATCTTGCCCAAGAAATTAACGAAACACAACTAAACAATAATCAAATAAATAGTATTAATCTAGGAGATTTCTCTTCAGGAATCTATACTTTGGTATTTATGTTAGACAATAACATACCCATTATTAAAAAAATTATTATTACTGAATGATCTTAAAAAGATTAATTTCACAGATATTATTTGTTTGTGCCTTTCTCTGCAAGGCACAAACAAATAATTTTTTGGTTAGTGGGAATGATAAGGTAAATTTTATTTTTAACCCTTACAGCACTATTATAGAAACTAATTCTTTCAGTAATTCAGGCATTTATCCTTTCAATTCTATTTGTAATTCAAAAGGACAATTACAAATCCTATTAACAACTGATCAATATAACCAAAACGACTTAATTGATTGGACAGGTAGGAAAATTCCAAATAGCAGGACCAAGGTTAATACTTATGAAAATTATTTACTCTCCTTTCCAAATAACAATTTCAGACTTATTTACACACTTGACAGCAACTCAAGTACAGACAAGCAAAATACACTTGGAAATATCTTGAGAAAAACTGATGGAGTATATTTAAATCAAATACAATATTCTGGTAGTCAATATGTAATGAATTCAAAAGATATTCAAATACTGAATAAAAATATACTTAATTTTTCAACCTGCCGAAAAAATGACAGTACTTATTTGGCTGTTTTAAATACTCCTGAAAAACTATACAGTATTTTGATTTATTGGAATAAAACTATTGTTGTTGATTCAATACAAATTGAAAGATTTGCATGCCTACCGGATTCATTAAAAAACAACCCACTAATAAGTACTAAATTTAACACATTTATTTATTTAAGCCATGATGGAACAAAGTTGTTATTGAACGAGCAAAGTTCTGCATTCTTTGCTGAATATACAGGCAATATATATACTTCAAATAAGTTTGGAGCTGGATGTTCAACCATTAAAAATTACACTTTAGACCCTTTTACCAATAAATTTACATCATCTTATATGGTCGATGGATCATACTTAACCTACAAAGTTTCAGAAGGATTAGTAAATCCTAATTTGATTTTCTCCCCTAACTCGCAAATAATCTACGCAATTAAATCGTCTGATTCAATAAACCTTATCTCAAATAAAACTGAAATTTGGCAGTATAACTTGAATGACATATCACCGGGTTTAACGAAGCGCTTGGTTTATTCTCTCGTTGTTCCCAAAAAAAAGAATGACACAATACTTTTCATAACAAATTTACCTAAACTTTCTCCAACGGGTCATTATTTATTCTTTACAACTGAAATTTCAAAACAACCTGACAAATTAACAATCTATTCAAATTTGTGTTCCAGCACAAACAATATTTCACCTAATTGCAACTTATCCTTGAAAAACCAGAGTTTTTCTATTGAGAAATATGGAACCAATTATATTAGTTTCAGCAATAAACAAATATATGATTTTGTGCGTATCAAATACAATATCAAAAAAACCAAGGATTGTAGTGCTGAAATAAAATTTATAAACAACAGCGATACAAGTGGTGGATTGCACACTTTTAAATACATTATTAAAAAACCTAATCAATTATTTGATACTATAATTGGTTTTGACCCATTATATAAGATATCAAAAAATGGCTTGTATCCTTTTAAAGTAATTGGATATGGAGAAAATGGATACTCAGAGGCTTTTGAAGACACATTGGTAATTAATATTATTCAAGCTCCTAAGATTTTGAAATTAAATTACCCTGCATCGATTTGCAGATATAAACCATTTAAAGTTAGTGCTGATATTGAAGCAAATGAGAATGATTCAAGTAAATATTCCTGGAGATATTATATTGACAAATCAGATGCATTATATCACAAACAAATTATTCATGCGTTTGAAGACACAGGAATCTTTCCATTAATCCTTATATTTTCAAATAGTTACTGTCAAGACACCTTTAATGGAACTCCTATTCGTGTAATTAATGCTCCTCAACCTGGATTTATTTTACAAATCAAAGGAGGTTGTTCTCCTTTTATTGGTCAATTTAAAGATACTATTACAAAAAATGTTAAATCTAAAGATTATTGGTTCAGTGACAATGGAATCTGGGAAAATATCCCTGTCAATCAAGTAAATTTTACACACACATTTACTAAAAAAGGCAACTATAAAGTGATTCAAAGATTAACCGGATTTTCAGGCTGTATTACTCAAGAAGATACATTAGAATTAATTGTATCAGCAGGTATAAAAGCAAATGATACGCTAAATATTATCAATTCAACTATTGAAAACCAAAGTGCAAAAATATGGTGGAATAAACATGAAGCAGCCACTGCATATCAGTTATTAAAAGATGGGCTCCCATATATTAAATTAAAGGATACTTTCTTTATAGAAAAGGCTCCATATTTAAAAGATGCAATTTTTACTGTTATAGCAATGGATAGCTGTGGAAATACAAGCAATATAGGCAGGTATGGCAAACCAATGTTCTTACAAGGTAATATTGTTGGCCACAATCAAGCTTCAATTATTTATTTTTCTACTTATGGACAATGGAAAAGCAATGATATCAAATATAATGTTCAGAAAAAAATAAATGGTATCTGGTCAGATATCAGCGTACAAAATGATAATTCTAATTTTAAAGATGATTTATTTGCACTTTCAAAAGAACTTCAATCATGCTATAGAATAGTTGCTATAGAAAATACTAATTCTTCAATGATTTCAATTAGTAATGAGGTTTGCATTCCTTACATTCCTGTTATATTTATACCATCTGCATTCTCTCCTAATAATGATGCAATTAATGATACTTTTGATATCAACTGTTTTGGAATAGCGTCATATAAAATTACAGTATACAACAGATGGGGAAATGAAGTTTTCCGTGGAAATAATAAACAAGGATGGGATGGCGGAAATTCACCTGAAGGTATATATTTAATACGAATTGAATATACTACTAATCTTGGGATAAAAATGAATCAACAGACTACTATTACTCTATTGAAATAATATATATTTTTATCAATTTTTAATTGTAAAAATCACTGTATTTTATAGATACATACTAATACCATCAGCCTATTTGTATTCTTCATGCCTATTTCCTAAATTTGTATATATGAAAAATGCCTTGTATTTATTGTTCAGTCTAACGCTTTTGTTTTCAGCCTGCGAGGAAACACCTCCGGCCATTGATTTTTCAGAACCCATTATTCCCCTTAAAGATTCAACATACGTAGCCGCATCAGTTGCTGTCCCTCAGCACAAAGCGGTATTGATTGAAGATATTACCGGAGTAAGATGTATCAATTGTCCTGATGCCGCAAAAAAAGCAGAGGATATTGTAGCCCTTAAAACGGAAGACAGCGTAGTTGTAATGGCGATCTACCCCATTCAAATTATGAATAATTTTACTTTCCCTTACCCGAATGTCCCTCAATTGGCCTCAACTATTAGTAAAGAGATTGTAGAAGCTATTGGGATTCCTCAAGGACTTCCGAATGGCTATGTAGATCGCAAGACTTATGTTGGTAGCAGTCCAGTTGTTGCTTATAATGAGTGGATCAATTATGTTAATGCAAGATTGAAATTAAAGACCCCTGTTAACATTAATTTGAGTAAGAAAATAACAGGTCGTAAAATTATGGTTGAGATGCGACTGGATTACAACACTCAGGCCTCTTCTGGCATGAATCACAAATTTGCAATTTACCTCACTGAAAGCAATATTATTAGCAACCAATTAGATGGCAGTGGCATTAATCCCAACTACGTTCACAACCACGCCCTTCGCTATTCATTCGTTCAACCTCTAGGCTCACTCCTTTCAGCTAGCAGCGATGCCGGTCGTGCTTACATCAAACAATACGAATACGAAATTCCTACTGACTATAATATTGCGAATTGCCATTTGGTTTGCGTAGTGTTGGACAATGCAACAAATGAAGTCATCAATGTCAGAAGCCTGCATTTATAATTCGCTTTAATCGCGACACCCCATTATCATGGATTGGCAAAGTGCAAGAAAGGGATTCAAGCAGTATCTGATACTAGAAAAATCACTTTCAAAAAACAGCATCACCGCCTATTCTCACGATGTTTTAAAATTTGAAAACTTTTTAACAGAGGCTCATCCTGGTATAGGCCCTTTAAATGTTGCTTACAAACACTTACTTGAGTTTGTAAAAACATTGACTGCTATTGGAATTGAGGCTACGACCCAGGCAAGAATTATCAGTGGTTTAAGGGCATTTTATAAATATTTATTACTGGAAGATGCGCTCACAAATGACCCAACAGAATTTCTTGAACTGCCTAAGTTGGCGCGTAAACTGCCGGAAGTATTGGATAAAAACGACATTGACAACATGGTGGGCAGTATTGATTTAAGCAAACCCATGGGCCACCGCGACAAAGCCATTATAGAAACACTTTTTGGTTGCGGGCTTAGGGTAAGTGAGCTAACAGGTCTCAACATCTCTGAAATCTACTTTAATGACGCTTTTATCAAGGTGCATGGCAAAGGCAATAAGGAAAGATTGGTCCCTATTGCAAAAATTACCCTGAAAGCCCTGAAAATGTATATTGATGAAACAAGGGTACACCTAAAAGTAAACAGCAAATTTACCGATACCGTTTTCCTCAATCACTTTGGCAATGGCCTGAGTCGTGTCTCTGTTTTTAAACTCATTAAGTCGCTGGCTGTAAAAGCCAATATTCACAAGAACATCAGTCCACATACCCTGAGGCATTCATTCGCTACCGAGCTTGTAAATGGCGGGGCCGACCTGAGAGCCGTACAACAAATGCTGGGGCACGAGAGTATTACAACAACGGAGATATACACCCATATCGACCGCCAATACCTGAAAGACACCATCGACAAGCACCATCCCCGCAGTGCAAAAAAATAACCCCGTATTCCTACAGGGTTATTTCAAAAAATTAATCGAATTTAAATTATTTTTTAGCTGCAGCTGCATCAGCACCTGCTACTACAACGTTTCTTGTCATTTTAACAGAAACTACTGCGTTTTCTTTTGCATCCAATACTTCGATATTTTTCACATCAATGTCTTTCACTTTGATCGATTGACCAAGATCAAGTGCATCGATAGAAATTTCTACTGCGTCAGGAATTTTGCTGATAGTACCACGTACTTTCAAACGTTGGATTTTTTGAATCAATTTACCACCGGCTCTAACACCTGGTGAGTTACCTACTACATTGATAGGAATAGATACTACAACTGATTTGTTTTCGTCTACTGCTAAAAAGTCAGCATGAATGATTGCTTCGTTTACCGGGTGAAACTGCATGTCCTGTAAGATGGCCATGTACTTTTTACCTTCGATTGTTAATTGCACTTTGTAAGTGTTTGGAGTGTAAACGAGGGCGTTAAAATCAGGTGAATACACGAAAAAGTGAACTACTTCACCTCCTCCGTATAATACACATGGAACTTTACCTTCGTTTCTCAACGTCTTGGCGTCCTTCGTTCCTAACGAGGGTCTTAATTCGCCAGTTAATGCTACTGTCTTCATTTTTCTTTAAATTAAATTGGGTTGGAAACTATTATCAAGCTTGAACAGGGAACTGATAGAACCGTGTTCGTGGATATTTCTGATGGCTTTACTGATCAAAGGTGCTACTGATAACACTCTGATCTTGTCACTGGTTTGTTTCATTGGAATGGTATCGCAAACGATTAATTCCTCTAAAACACTATTCTCTATATTCTCATAAGCCTTGCCGCTCAATACAGGGTGAGTACACACTGCTCTTACGCTTCGGGCTCCGTTGTCTTTTATCAATTTTGCTGCTTTAGACAGGGTACCGGCTGTATCGCACAAATCGTCAACCAATACAACATCCATGTCTTTTACATCACCAATAATGGTCATGCTTGCAATCTCATTCGCTTTTCTTCTTTCTTTGTCGCAAATAACCATTGGCACACCCAATACTTTGGCATACTCGCGGTTTCTGTTACTCGCTCCCACATCAGGTGCTGCGATAACCAGTTTCTCAAGATTCAAAGATTTGATGTAAGGAATAAACACGACAGATGAATCCAAGTGATCAACAGGCACATTAAAGAAAGCCTGAATCTGAGGTGCGTGAAGGTCCATCGTAATTACTCTGTTGGCACCTGCAGCGCTCAATACGTCAGCAATCATCTTGCTACCGATAGATACTCTGGGTTTGTCTTTTCTGTCCTGGCGGGCATAACCGTAATAAGGAATTACTACTGTAATATGATTGGCTGAAGCTCTTTTAGCTGCATCAATCATCAACAACAATTCCATTAAATTATCTCCTGGAGGGTTAGTAGACTGTACAATGAAGATATCGCATCCGCGAACCGACTCATTGTAACTTGGTTGCATTTCGCCATCGCTGAATTTACTGACTGTTAAGTCTCCTAAAGCGATGCCGTAGTGATCTGCAATTTTCTGTGTTAAAGAAAAAGAGGCTGAACCACTGAAAATTTTTACTTTATTTAATATTGACACAACCTTGGGGTTTTCTAGCTAACTTGAGTTGCCCGAGCTGGATTCGAACCAACATAGACTGCACCAAAAACAGTCGTCCTGCCATTAGACGATCGGGCAATGAATCGCAATAGGGGCGCAAAGGTAAAAATTCTTTTCTGTTTTACAAATACTTTATTACAAATATCTTAAAATAATTTAATTCTAAGATTGTCCGCGTATTATATTTGCCCCATAATTACGTTCCGATGACCCACTTTAAACGCACACTTGTTACCGCTGCCCTGCCTTATGCCAATGGCCCTAAACACATAGGACACATAGCCGGGGCCTATTTGCCTGCCGATATTTATACCCGCTTTTTGCGCAGTATTGGTCGCGAAGTAATTTATGTATGCGGCAGCGATGAACATGGAACGGCTATTCCCATTCAGGCCCAAAAAGAAGGGATTTCTCCAAAAGAGATGATTGATAAATACCATGCCCTCCTTAAAGCTAACTTCGAAAAATTGGGCATTGCCTTCGATATCTATCACCGTACCAGCGAGGCTTTACACCATGCTACGGCTCAGGAAATATTTCTTGATATGTACAAAAAAGGACTCTTTACAGAAGAGGAAAGCGAACAGTATTACGATGAAGAACACAAAACTTTTTTAGCCGACCGATACATCAAAGGCACCTGTCCCAATTGTGCCAACCCTAATGCATATGGCGACCAATGCGAAAAATGCGGTAAGTCATTAAGCCCTTCGGAACTGATTAATCCTGTTTCAACAATTTCAGGCAATCAACCGGTTTTAAAAACAACCAGGCACTGGTACCTGCCACTACAAAATCAAGAACCTTGGTTGAAGGAATGGCTGGTAGAAGGGCATAAAAACGACTGGAAACCCAATGTTTACGGGCAGAGCAAAAGCTGGATAGATGGTGGTCTTTCGCCCCGTGCCATGACCCGCGATTTGGATTGGGGTGTAAAAGTGCCTTTGGAAAACGCGAAGGGAAAAGTATTGTACGTGTGGTTCGATGCACCCATCGGGTACATATCTGCTACTAAAGCGCTATTCAGCGAAATTGAAAGCGGCAATATTAAATATGCTTATCCTGAAAACTCACAAATAAAAACCGCCAAAGCTGAAGACTGGAAAACATGGTGGCAGAATGATGAAACCCGTTTACTGCACTTCATCGGCAAAGACAATATCGTATTCCATTGCATTATTTTTCCGGCCATGTTGCATTCAACCGGTGATTACATTGTACCTGATAATGTTCCGGGCAATGAATTTCTAAATCTTGAAGGCGACAAAATGAGCACATCCAGACAATGGAGTGTTGAAATGGAGGACTACTTCAAAAATTTTGACGGCAAGGAAGATGTACTGCGTTATGTGTTGACTGCTATAGCGCCCGAAACCAAGGATGCCGATTTTAGCTGGAAAGATTTTCAAACCCGCAACAACAGCGAACTGGTGGCCATATTGGGAAATTTCGTGAACCGTGTGGCGGTATTGACCCATAAATTTTATGAAGGTAAAGTGCCTGCTCCTTCCACATTAACAGAAAAAGACAATGAATTAATTGCAGAGTATAAACGCTGTACCAAAGCCATTGAAGACAATATCGAGAATTTTAAATTCAGAGAGGCTCAGTTTGAAATGATGAACATGGCAAGAGCCGGCAATAAATATCTGGCAGATTGTGAGCCATGGAAAACGGTAAAAACAGATACTGAACGCACGGATACAGTGATGTACCTCGCATTACAAATTACAGCAGGACTGGCCTGGTGGATGGCACCTTTTATGCCTACCACTTCTCAAAAATTATTTGCGATGTTGAATTTAAAATCTGCAGAAGTGAAAAAAGATAATTTTGATCAAATGCCCGTGGGTCATGTGATGAATACTCCTGAATTATTGTTCACCAATATCGAAGATGAAATTATACAACTGCAACTCGACCGTTTAAAAAGCAACAGGGAGAGAATGAATGCTGCTGAAAATGTTCTTACCACGGCAACTGAAAAAACTTCTGAGGCTTTAAAATCTGAAATTACTTTTGATGATTTCAGCACCATGGATCTGAGAGTAGGCACTGTACTCGAAGCTGAAAAAGTACCGAAGGCCGATAAACTTTTAAAGTTAAAAGTTGATTTGGGGTTTGAACAACGCACCATCGTATCAGGCATTGCTTTGGATTATTCTGCTGAGAGTATGGTAGGTCGTCAGATTGTTGTATTGGCAAATCTTGCTCCCCGCAAAATCAAAAACATTGAATCAAATGGCATGTTGCTGATGGCAAAGAATGCAGATGGTTCATTAAAACTTATATCGCCAGCAGAAGGTGCCGAAAACGGCAGCACCGTTGCTTAATAGATAGTTGATATATTTTGGAATGGTCGTGTAACCGCTATATTTGAAAACAATTTCAGAAGTAAGCAATAACATGATACCTGTTTCATCTCTTCAAAATAACCGAAAAAAATTATCGGATTTACTGTGTGATAATGCCATCGCATTTTTACATGCCAATGATATTATGCCAGGCAATGGTGATGGCACCCTGCCATATAGAGCCAACAGCGATATTTACTGGCTCACCGGTATTGCACAAGAGGAAACTGCACTGATACTTTTTCCCAATCACCCTGTACCAACAATGCGAGAAATCCTGTTTGTAAAACATGTAGATGAGCATTTTGTAAAATGGCATGGCAAACGCTTATCGTTAGAGGAAGCGCGAACAATTTCAGGCATTGAGAATGTATACTGGTCGGCCGACTTTGAAAAAATATTTTCATCTTCCGCCAATTATGCTTCTGCAATTTACCTGAATGTCATTGAACATCCACGTTCTGAAAATGTTGTTGAAACGAGGAATGACCGTTTTAATAATTGGTGTAAACAACATTATCCGCTTCATCCTTATGAACGCATAGCCCCTTTAATGGCAAGCTTAAGAACGCCTAAATCAGAGGAGGAAATAGCACTCATGCAAACGGCCTGTAATATTTCGGAACAGGGTTTCAGACGTATTTTGAAATACATAAAGCCGGGTGTAAAGGAAAAGAAAATTGTTGCAGAACTTATTCACGAATACATGCAACACGATGGCGAGTGGGCGCATTATGAACCCATTGTTGCATCAGGTGAAAACAGTTGCATATTGCATTACATCACCAATCACAATACCTGTCGCGATGGCGATATTTTACTGATAGATGCTGCTGCCTCTTATCAACTTTACAACGCTGATTTAACACGTACCATACCGGTGAACGGTCGCTACACACCCCGACAAAAAGAGGTGTACAATGCTGTGCAGAAGGTTCACAATGCGATTAAACAATTTGCAAAAGCAGGTAAGTTAATGGGTGAGATACAAGCCTATTCCAATGAACTGATCATTGAACAATTGGTGGGTCTCAAATTATTTAACATGTCGGAACTGAAACAGAAAGGTGAAAAGCATTTTTTAAATGAATACAATTATCACGGTTTTGGGCATTTTCTGGGGCTCGACCTTCACGATGTGGGCCATGCTGACCAACCGCTTCCTTCCAATGCTATAATCACTGTTGAGCCGGGTATTTACATCAGACGCGAACACATCGGTGTGAGGATTGAAAACAATGTCGTAATTAAAGAACATGGCACTATTGATTTAATGGCCAATATTCCAATTGAAGCAGACGAGATTGAAAGTCTGATGGCCGGGAATTAATTCTGCTCATTGTAATTGATTAAATTTGCATCTGTCATGGATTCTGCCATCGTAAAAAATAAATCGCTTTTGTTGTATGCCGGGTCTCTTGCGGTTTTAATGTTATTACTCAAATGGCTTGAATACCGCCTTGTCATTATCAATTATTCATTTGAAATTTATATTGGAAGTATTGCCCTTATCTTCACTTTACTGGGTATTTGGCTGGCATTGAAATTGGCTAAACCGAAGAAAGAAATTATCATCATTGAAAAAACAGTTGAGGTTTCAGGTGATAGACCATTTGAAATCAATTCAGCTGCCATTGAAACAATGGGCCTCAGCAAACGCGAATTGGAAGTATTGCAATTGATGTCGAATGGATTGAGTAATATTGAAATTGCCGAGCGCTTATTTGTATCACTGAGTACAGTAAAAACACATTCGTCTAATTTGTTCCAAAAAATGGATGTAAAAAGAAGGACCCAGGCAATAGAAAAAGCTAAATCGCTCAATATCATAGAATAGCGATTTCATACTTTAGCATGATTTCAATAAAAAAAGACAAAATTCAACCTAAAGTATGAATTAAAAATGGCCAAAAGTCACCAAATTTGCCCCCATCAATACAACACAATATGAGAAAAAATATTCTAACCTTCGGCCTTTTATCAGGTGCCATTATTACAGCAATGATGGTGATTACCTCCCTTTATTTTTACAATAATCCGGACTACCAGGGTAGTATGATTTTGGGTTTTGGCACCATGTTACTAGCTTTCTCTATGATTTTTGTTGCCATTAAAAATTACAGGGATAAGTTCAACAATGGCGTCATTACTTTTGGAAAGGGCTTCACCATCGGCTTATACATCGCTCTAATTGCATCATCAATTTATGTTCTGGTATGGCTGATTGAATTCTATTGCTTTATTCCTGATTTTATGGATAAATATTCCGCTCACATGTTGAAAACAGCGGAAGCAAAAGGGTCTTCTGCAGCTGAGTTAGCAAAGGAAGTAGCGGACATCAATTCAATGAAAGGACTGTACAAAAATCCAATCTTTGTAATACTTCTTACTTATGTTGAAGTGTTACCATTGGCTACTTTGGTTGCCATCATCAGTGCTTTAATACTTAAACGCAAAACCCCTCCTCAGAATATATCAGACATTCCTGCTGTATAGTTAATTGTAACGCCATAGCTGCACTGTTGAATAAAAAAGACTATCAAAGCAGGGCTTTCTGAAAATTCCCTTATTTTTGTTTCATGATTCAAGCGGTGTTAGGTAGCACAACAACTGATGTTGATTTATCAAAAGAGAAGGTTGTATTAAACGGCAAGGAACACGTCCTCGACTTACTGCCACTTAACAATGGCAAGCATTTGCACATTTTATACAACAATCATTCTTATTTCATAGAGGTAATTGCTTTCGACAAAGAAAGTAAAACCTATACTTTGGGATTTGATGGTAAAACCTATCAGATAGGCATTAAGGATAAGTTTGATCAGTTGCTGCACAGCATGGGTCTTGACCAATTGAAAACAAGCAAGGTGAATGACGTAAAAGCACCTATGCCGGGTCTTGTATTGAGCATTAAAACAACCATTGGCGAATCAGTAAAAAAAGGTGATCCCATCCTCATACTAGAAGCCATGAAAATGGAAAACGTTATTAAATCACCATCTGACGGTGTTGTTAAACACATTAACGTCAGTGAAAAACAAGCGGTAGACAAAAATCAGATTCTAATTACATTCGAATAAATATTAAACCCCCTAAATCATTATGAAATCAAAACACTACATCACCCTGTCGTTGGTATTGGCACTCATCTTTTCTTCATGCGGAAGCCTTTCTATCTCACAAAGAAGATATAGCCGTGGTATTAATATCGATTGGCTAGCCTATGGCAAAGCTGAAAAACCTGAAGAGAAAAAAGCAAACGTAGCCAAGAAAAAAGCAGGTTTGCCAACTGAAACAAAAAACACAGTGGCAAATTCTGACAATACTGCCGGTACAGTTCAATCAAATGAGAATGGCACTGTTGTAGCATCTGAAAGTACTGCTTCCACAAGTACTCAGGAAAAGAAAGCAGTAAAACAACATGTAAAAATTTCACCGGTTAAAAAAGCACTGACTATTGCTAAAGAATTCAAGGAGAAAAAGCAGGCGATGAATCACCATGCTAATACAGCAACAACAGATCAATCAAATGATAGTGATGTCAATCTTATATTATTAGTCATTCTTGCTATTTTGCTACCACCATTAGCTGTATTTCTTTATTTTGGCGAGCTAAACATACACTTTTGGATAAGCCTTATTTTAGTTTTACTATGGGGTGGATTTTATGCATCAGTAGGTATTGGAGGAATTGGTTTAGCAATTATACATGCACTACTTGTTGTGTTTGGCGTATTCGGATAATCAATAGATTTTAAATAATTTTATAAAGCCGGCAATGCCGGCTTTATTTGTTTTGTCTATATTATAATATTGTGTTATAATTGCATATTATAATACTACATTATGACCATTACCCAACTTGAATATATAATAGCCCTTGATACTCATCGCAACTTTGTAAATGCTGCTGAAAGTTGCTTCGTTACTCAACCAACTCTCAGTATGCAAATACAGAAACTGGAAGATGAACTTGGTGTTAAAATTTTTGACAGAAGTAAACAACCTGTAATCCCTACACATATCGGGGAAGGCATCATATCGCAAGCCAGAAACGTTCTGAAAGAACACAGTAAAATCATTGAACTGATACAGGATGAAAAAGGGATAATAAAAGGCAGTCTGCGTTTGGGTGTAATCCCAACTGTAGCACCGTATCTGATTCCCCGTTTTCTGATCAAATTTTTGACAAAATACCCCGATGTAAATTTGATTGTCAATGAATTGACCACCGACCAAATTATTTACCAATTAAAAAATGATTTACTGGATTGCGGCATCATGGCATCGCCTATCAAAGATAAAAATCTGAATGAAGAGACACTGTACTACGAAGAGTTTGTTACCTATGTTTCGCCCTCTAATAAACTATTCAAAAAAACAACCGTAAAACCGGATGATCTGGATTTAGCAGATATCTGGATACTCACCGAGGGGCATTGTATGCGCAATCAGGTGATTAATATCTGTGGCGAACGCAAAAAAGAAGGATTAAAGGCCCGTTTCGACTACCAAACAGGCAGTGTAGAAACACTTAAACGCATTGTTGACCAAGATGATGGGGTGACCATATTGCCGGAACTGGCCATATCGGAATTCAGTGTTGATCAGATGGACAATGTCCGCTACTTCAAATTTCCTGAACCGGTAAGAGAAATCAGTATCTTTACTCACAGACACTTTGTAAAGAAAAAATTGATAAAAACCTTAATGGATGAGATTATTTCCAATGTGCCTAACAAGATGCGCAAAAAGGAAAAAAGAGACGTGATTAAAATTCACTAGCAATTATCTCAAAGCAACAAGACACTTTTTTAAACCAAAATAAGTTTCACCAAATTCAGTAAGATAAATACTAAAAAGACAATTTTTAGTGTTTGGCTTTTCATGCGTTGTGCGACTTTAATTCCAAATTGCGAAGCAACCATAGCTCCTAATGTAATTGGCAACAACACAGGCCATATCAGGTGCCCGGTTTGATAACTGGGATACAACACCTGCACCGGTTGATGCCAACTGTAAAACAATAATAAAGGTAAGGCAATAATGGGTATTACCGACAATGACAATCCTGTTGCAAACCGAATAGGCAACTTCAGAACCTTGTTAAAATACGGCACCATAACAATACCACCACCCAAACCACTCAATGCTGTTACAAATCCTGCAAACAAGCCTGCAGGTAAAAATTTCTTTAAATCTGGCATCTTAAATTCTGCGGTATCGATATTTTTTTTCTTGACTTCCAAAAACATTCTGATGGCTGAGAAAATAAGAATAGACCCAAAAATAATCTTGAATCCAAGCGGATGATCCAGATGAAAATAATTGACAATAAAAGTTATGGTAACTGAAGTAATGATGGCACCGACTCCGGTCACCAATGCAGCAGGCAAATTCGTATTTTTCAATTTAACCTGTCGATAACTACCACTGAGGCCAACAAAGAAAACAATGGCCAAACTATTGGATAACGTATAGGCCACAAAATCATCTGTAACCTTAAAATGAATTAAAACTTGCTGCAACACCGGTACAAAAACAATACCCCCTCCAACACCCAGCATACCGGCCATAAATCCACCGATTAATCCTGCTGCAACGAAAATAATAATTTCTAAGTAAGGCAAGCTATTTGATTGTTGTTAATATCGACTGATAAGCGGCCGTATTGCCAAACAATTCAATCACTTTCAATACATCCGGATCCGACAGAAATGAGGATTCAATTAACGCTTCTTCGTAATAATACCTTCTGGCTATTTCTGCTTGAAGTAATACCATTATTTCAGCTTTGTTTTTATCAATATCCAGATCTTTTATTTTCTTCAGTGCTTTTTTCAATTCAGAAATTTCAGTCTGCATATTGTCCGTAAATTTTTCTTCCTTTGCTTTATCCTCTAATCCTTTCAATGCTTTTTCGGTTTGTGTATTGTAAGAAAAATTTCTTTCGGTGATAAACTTCTTAAAATCCTCGAAATCGGCATCTGTTAGTTTGAACTTGCCAATCTCGCCTATCTGTGCGTGCTGGCTGCGATAACGCGTAGCATAATCAAAAATCATATACTCCTGCTCCAAACTTTTGCTGATATTGGCTAATACAGCTTCGCTTACAACGACATCCGGTTTCACACCACCGCCATCGTAAACAGTTCTGCCATTTTTTGTTTTGAAAGCCTTTCTCAAACTATCGGGTACTATACCGGCACTACCATCAGGATTTCTTTTTGAATAATCCAATAATTGAATGCAGCGGTTGGAGGGAATGTAATACTTGGCAATAGTTAATTTCATCTGCGTGCCGTATACCAGCATGCGGGTATTTTGCACCAGTCCTTTTCCGTAAGTATTTCTTCCAACAACCACACCACGGTCAAAATCCTGTATCGCCCCGCAAACAATTTCGCTTGCACTGGCTGAATGATTATTTACTAATACGATTAAAGGTATATTGCCATCGGTAACAGGGTCCAATGTTTTGTATTGTTTAAAAGCTTCTTCAGCTCTTCCTTTTGTCGTTACCACTACCTGATTTTTATCAACGAAAATATTGACAATGGCAACTGCTTCATGCAATAATCCACCGCCATTATCTCTCAAATCGAGCACCAACTGTTTAATACCTTTTTGTTTTAAACTGAGCAAAGCATCTCTTATTTCTTTAGATGCGCCCATCATAAAATGCTCCAGTTTAATATACCCCGTTTCGGCATTAATCAAACCGTAATACGGCACATTTTTTTGTTTAATCTCTTCTCGTGTTATCTCAATCAGTTGTCTTTGCCCATCTCTTTCTACAGTGATTGTTACTTTTGTATTAGGTGCTCCCCGAATAGCATCTCCTGATTCATCAAGGCTTTTGCCGACAAAACTTTTGCCGTTAATCTCCAATACTTTATCGCCTACACGTAAGCCTGCTTTATCGGCAGCCAGACCTTTGTAAACAATATTAATGTATTGGTATTTATCGCGTTTAATACTGCTGCATCCTATTCCACCATACTCACCACTGCGCATAATCATCGCATCTTCAGCCTGACTTTCAGTATAAAAATTGGTGTAAGGATCGAGTGAGCCCAACATTGCGTCAATCCCTTTTTTCATCAAATCTCCGGGCTTTATTTCATCTACATATCCGGTATGAATTTCTTTGTAAACATTGCCGAATATTTCCATGTTTTTGCTCACTTCAAAATAATCATCAGCTTGTTTAAAAGCGAACAACAACAATACACAGGCTGAGATTATCAGTAACTTTTTTCTTGAAAACATCTAACAAAAATAGATTTTTCCGAAGACTAATTCAAGCTATTTGAACAGGAAACGATGAAATGAGAAGATGCGGGGGATTAATTCCTTTGATCCATTCCCCAAAGCATTTTATTTCTGAGGGTTTTAAGATAGGTATCGCCTTCAAAACGCACAAGATTGACATGGAAATCAGCTTTTCTAATGGCTATTTGCACCTGATCGGTAATGGTTACCGAGCGGCTGTCTAAAGAAGCTAGAAAATGACTGCTGCGTCCTTCTATTTCAAAACTCAATACCTGATCATCTGGAATGATAACCGGTCGCACATTCAGATTATGTGGAGCAATGGGTGTAACAACCAGACTCCCTGATTTTGGAAATAATATAGGACCGCCACAACTCAGTGAATAACCTGATGAACCCGTTGGTGTTGCAACAATCAAACCATCTGCCCAATACGAATTCAAAGGTTCTCCGTTGAGAAAAGCGTGCACTGTAATCATACTGCTGGTTTCTTTTTTATGAATTACAAAATCATTCAGTGCATAATTGAATTGAAACAATTCCTGATTGCTTTCTAACTGCAATAAATTCCTTTTATCCAACTGATAACTGCCGCGTTTTAATTCATTAAAAGCTTGCTTCAAACCATCTGTATTGACATTGGCTAAAAAACCCAATCTGCCAGTATTGACCCCTATCAGAGGCACACCACTGTCTGCAACAACCTCTACCGCATCGAGTATAGTACCGTCACCACCAATACTAACGAGATAATCAATGGCTTTATTCTGAATGGAAAGTTTTGGGAAAACCGGTAAAGCCGATACAGCACGTGTAAACAATTGAATTTGTTCTGATAAATGCTCATGCAAATAAACATCAACGCCTTCAGCACTTAGAAACTCAATAATTTCTTGAATTAAGAGCCATTGCTTTTCAGTATGGATGACTTTTGCGTAAAGGCCTATTTTCATGGATTTATTTACAAAGATAGCTAAAAATCAAACTTCATCACATTCGTTTTCACCACATTGCTCTCATTCAATGAACGGTCAACAATCTGAAATGTATAAAACATAGAATCGGGAAATATGCCCGGATAAGGTTTGGCATTGAGCGAAAATCTTATCTCACCGCTAATGGCCTTTGATTTTCCTGTTGGTGTCAAGTCTGTAATCCTATCATTAAAATTAACCGAATCTGTTGTCAATGGAATCGCTATTCTAGTAGCAATGCCATTGTCAACTCTGTAAACATTCACAAACAAATTATAAAAATATTTTGATCCGTAATTATAGGGTGCAAGGGTATCATCGGTATTCAGTCCAATATCCCCATCACCGTCTGTATAAGAAATAACAATATTTACTGCAGAATCTTCATTCCCCAATTTCATCTGTTCAACTTTAGTCAAGGTAATGGCCGGAATTTTAGAATAAGGGGTGTTATCCGTTGAACAATTCTGTAACAGAAGCAAAAGAATGGCTATAATACTATATTTTTGAACCATGGTTGACAACCTGCTGCGAACTACTGTTTTAGGTGTAAATGAACACAATTTTGAAACTGTGGCTTTGGAGATATTCCGCTATCAAAGTATTCATTGCGAAGTTTACAACCGCTACATCAAGCATTTGCAGTTGGATACAACAAAGATAACAAGGATAGAAGACATTCCTTACCTGCCCATCATGTTTTTTAAAAATTTTGAAGTTTGCACCAACCAATTTGAACCGCAAATAATTTTCGAAAGCAGTAGCACAACCGGCACAGGCATCAGCAAACACTATGTAAAATCACTCGATTGGTACAATACCGCTTTCAGGAAATCCTTTGAACATGCTTTTGGTTCCCCTGATAATTTTTGCCACCTTGCGCTGCTTCCGGGTTATCTCGAACGGTCTAACTCTTCACTTGTCTATCAGGTTAATGATTTTATCTCTAAAAGCCAATTCAGTGAAAGTGGTTTTTATTTAAACAATCTTACAACACTAGCGCAACAACTTACAACCAATATTGAGCAACAGATTCCAACAGTGCTGTGGGGTGTTAGTTTTGCCCTGCTCGATTTTGCAGAAAACCACAAAATAGATTTATCCAACATCCGCATTATAGAAACAGGTGGCATGAAAGGTCGTAGGAAAGAAATCACCAGAGCTGAAATGCATGGTATTTTAAATACGGCTTTTAACACAGATTATATTTCGGGAGAATACGGCATGACAGAATTAATGAGCCAAGCTTATGCAGATAAAGCCGGCTTATTTACTTGCGCACCATGGATGAAAGTGAAGGGTCGTGAAATAAATGACCCGTTAACACCGGCATTCCCCGGCAAGCATTGTGTGCTTAATATCATCGACCTGGCCAATATTGATTCATGTGCATTTATAGCGACTGATGATATTGGAAAAATAGATACTGTAGGACGCTTTGAGGTTTTAGGTCGATTAGACAACAGCGATACAAGGGGCTGTAATTTACTGATAGCATAATTTCAGGTAAGTCACTTATTTTTGTCTCCAGCATTTTGAAAATAATCATCAGCCAACTTCAATCGTTTATTGTTGCCCAAAAACTTTGGCATTGGATTTTATTACTGACTTTTTGCAGCATCAGTGTTTACCTGAATTACTCCGAAGGCATACAACAAAGTTTTAATCGTTATACCGGCTACCAGGAATTCTTATGCTATGTTGCCTTGTACGGTGTGCATGCGCTGGTAGCTTATTTGTTATATTGCTTCATCAATAAGGATTTCAGCATGTGGAAACACCGCAATTTTATTTTCTTATTACTTCTCAGTTTTGTCATATTTGCTTTAAGAGCAACAATATACAGGCACAATGATTTGGTAGAGCAACTCTCTTCTGAGGGTCAAAAAAGAATCAATATTTTTGTATTTAATGATGTCTTCAGATTACTTTATCTGATAGTTCCAATAAGCATTATCTGGTGGTTCCACGACCGCAAAAATCAACCCCTATATGGTTTTTCGCTAAAAAATCACAAAGCCAAAGTTTACTGGATATTGTTATTGTGTATGGTACCACTCATTATTGGCGCAAGTTTTCTCAGCGACTTTCTAGATTATTACCCTCGCATGGGTGTATTAGAAGTCTATTGTCCGGAGCCCTGGAAAATATGGTTGTACGAACTGTTTTATGGCCTTGATTTTATTTCTATTGAATTATTTTTCAGAGGATTTATGATCATGGCATTCATCAAATATGCCGGACCGAATGCGATTCTACCCATGGCCACATTTTATCTTTCTATACATTATGGCAAACCATTGGGTGAAGCCATTAGCTCGTTTTTCGGTGGAACAATTTTAGGTGTTATTTCTTTTCACAGCCGCAGCATTTATGGTGGAATAATGGTGCATGTCGGCATTGCATGGTTAATGGAAATAGGTGGTTATATCGGCAATTTATTCAGATCATGAAAAACAAACAGTACACCATCGGCACCAATGCACTGGGCTATCCGGAAACAAGAAACTTTGCAGGGCATCAGTATGATGAATTTACTTTCAAAAAAGTGATTGATTTTTACAAGATACCATCGCATTTATTATTTAAAATAAATGGTAAAATTAACCGCAAATGGCAAAATTCCTTTAACGATTTTGGCCTTAATGGCTGCCATTTTTTCCATTTCTTTAATGTGCTTAACGAAGGCCATCAACCTTACTTAACAACTTATGAAACACAATTACCCCGTTGGCGGGATACCGATATCGACTTTATAAAAGGTTTGAATCTTATAGAGAAAACCAATTGTCGTCAATTAATTGCCCTATCACAATGCGCTTATGAGAAACAAACTGAAATAATTCAACGCTATCGTCCTGAATTATTGGACATCATCCAACAAAAAAATCGCGTATTACTTCCGCCACAGCCATTGTTCATAAACGACATGAATGAAAAAAAATCGGTAAATAAAAAGATTGTATTTACAATTGTAGGTGCTGATTTTTTTAGAAAGGGAGGTGAAGCCATACTTCGTGCATTCTCTGTTTTGCTCAACAAAAAATCACCCGTCCAGTTGAATATTGTAAGTGCGCTTAATCATGGCGACTATGTTTCTAAAACCACTTTACAAGATCTCGCTAATGCCAAAGCCATCATAGCGCGTTATCCTGATGGCATCAATTGGATGCCGAGCTTGTCTAATACAGGTGTAAAGGAGTTATTATTAAAAACAGATGTGGCCTTATTGCCTAGTTTGGCAGAAACATTTGGGTATTTTACATTGGAGGCTCAAGCAGCAGGTTGTCCTGTTATTACAACAGACATAAGAGCCATGCCTGAAATCAACAGCAATGAAAAGGGTTGGATTATCCCTATTAAAGAATCGAGATATGATATAGACTTGGCTCATACTGAAAAGGCTTTATCTACCATCTCCGAACAACTTATCTCATTAATTGAAGACATTGTTAATCACCCTGATATAATCAAAAGAAAAGGTGCTGAAGGATTGTTAAACATCAAACAAAAACACTCACCTTTACAGCACAAAGAAACGCTGTATCAGCTATACAAATCTATAATTAATTAAATTTATATAGTTAACAACTATAAAATACTTTTCCTGGCATTAATCACCTTGCCGAAATCAATTTTATTAAAGCTTTTACTTTTAAAAACTTCGTCTAAAGAATTGAGGTGCTTAATATGATGGGCATCTGTTCCGAGGAAATGGTAATACCCATGCTCTATCATCCATTCTGCCAGTTTTTTAGCTTGCGGTGAATAATACCCTGAAAGCGACAATAGATTAATCTGAAATAACAAACCGTCATCTGCAATTTTTTCAATCAATTCATAGTCTTTCTGAAGATAAACATAGCGCTCAGGGTGTGCGTACACAGGCAAATACCCCTGTGTCTTTACTTCAAACATGAGTTGTGAAAAGAAAACCGGCTGATTGAGAAAAGAAGTTTCTATAAGTAAATGGTTGCCATTAAATGTCAACAATGATTCCTTATTTCTGATTTTTTCGAGAAACACTTCATCCATGTAATACTCAGCAGCGCACTCTGTTTCAAGTGCTATATCATTTTCAACAAGTGCCTTTTGAAGTTCCGCTAATTTCCCTCGAACAATCGTAGCATCATTGGGGTAATAAGGAAACATGACATGCGGTGTTGAAATGGTTTTTTTGTAGCCCAAATCAACAAATTTTCGCGCCATTTCCAGCGACTGCTCAATTGTTTTTGAACCATCATCGATACCGAATAATAAATGGTTGTGCATATCCCATTCAATGGGATTTTGAATGGTTTCAGCCTTTGAAGAAAACAGATTGTTGAGCCAAGTCATTATTGACGGTTAAATACAAACTTCATTAACTTCCTGTACCATTTATCTTTCGGATTATCCTCCTCGTAATAGCCATAGCCGTAGCCATAACCATAACCGTAAGAATTACCATACGCATTGGCACTGTTCACATCATTGACAACAACAGATAAATTTGTAAAGTTTTTACTGCTGTAAATATTGTTGATATTGGTAATCACGTTTTCTTTTGAATACCCTGATCTGACAATATAGATAGACAAATCGCATTTTTTAAATACGTTGCTTGCATCAGTCACTAATCCTATTGGCGGATTGTCCGTCATAATGACATCGTACTCCTGATAAAGTTGATCGATAAGGTCGTCAAATTCATTTTTAAGCAGTAATTCATTGGGGTTTGGAGGTATAGGGCCGGCTGTTATAAAATCAAGGTTTTTAAGGCTCGAACGATTGATTGTCTCTTTCCAATTTGTCATGCCTGAAAGAATAGAACTCATCCCTCTGTTATTATCGACATTAAAACCGATATGAATTTTAGGTTTGCGCATATCCAGATCTAGCACTACAACACGCTTACCGGCTAACGCAATAATTGCAGCAAAATTGATTGCAAAGAATGTTTTACCCTCACCACTAATAGTTGAAGTTACCCCAAACAATTGCTTGCTTTTTTTAGGCAGCATGAAATCTGAATTCGTTCGAATGGAACGCAATGATTCGCTGACAGCTGATTTAGGATTGCCATCTACTACCAATGTTGACACAGGCATCTTCCCTCTGTATGAAGGAATAGACCCAAGAATAGGTGCGATTAATTTTGACTCTATCTGCTTCTGACTGTAAATAACATTCATCAACAAATACTTTAATACAATGTAAATAACCACCGGTAGTATCCCCCCAAGAATAAAAAATAACCAAACTTTTGAGTTATTAGGGTAAACAGGTGTATTAGATACAACGGCATCGCTTAGTATTGTGAACTCAGGTACTGTTCCTGCTTTTGAAATTTGATACTCAATTTGTTTTTCAATCAGAGAAAGATAAAATTTTTCATATAGTGAATTGAATCTTCTTAATCTATTGAGTTCAGTTTCTTTTGAAGGAAGTGATGAGAATTCACTATTCAACTCACTAATTTTTTTATTAAGGAGGATGGTTTGCTCTGAAATATAGCGTTTGTTCTCTTTCACATAATTGAGCAATTGAGATTTTATCATCGAAATCTCAACTTCAATTTTTCTATATGGGATAGTGACATCCTTATTGGATATTTTTAAAATTTCTCTCTCCCTAAAAAGAGTGTTTAATTGATTTATACCATCAGCAATTTCTTTATTATCGAGTCCGAATACCAACGGAATGATGTTATCTTTACTCAAATCATTCTGAATAAAGCCCAATATTTCATCAAGCGATTTACTTGATTTTGCAACTTCAGCTTTGGTCTTGTCAAGCTCTAGCATCTGTTCACTAATGCCTGCAAACGCTGTGCTCGGTGAAGTGGTTCCTGATTGCTTAACAAAATCTTCCAATTTACTCTCGTACTCATCAAGTTTCTGAGCAGTTTTCTCAATCTGTGCATCGATGTATTCAAGTGTCTGTTCCTGCGATTTTTGTTTTTTATCCAGTGAATGCTTCAGATAGATGGTGTCAAATGCGTTAACAATTGCCCTTGCTTTTTCTTTATTACAATCTGTATAGGATATTTGTATGGTACGGGCCTGATCATTCAGTGCTATCACATTCAGATTGCTGATTATTTCTGACACCAATGCCACTTTACTATTCACCCTAAAGAAATACTGCTTCTGATCGCTGATAGAGGATTTATTCTTTTGTAATTGAAGTGCAAATTTGAAACTTCCTATAGTAACAATGTCACCAACCTTGAATTCATATGTACTATTTTCATTTTTTCCCTGATAGATTTTATATTTCAAATCATCAATAAATATCACATTAAAATCAAGATCATATGGAATAGTAGAAGGTTCTGAAAGTAAGACGACCTTAAATGGTGAAGCATTGAATATTTCTGTTGTTAGAATATCACCTATTGCATAATATGAAATATTAAGATCAACAATTGTTAAAACATCCTGAGCAACTAATGGAGAGCGTATTAATTCTATTTCACCTGAAAGATTATCATTCTGTAAGCTACCGACAGTACTTAATCCTATATTGGAAGCCTCTTTTTGTATTTCAAGTTTTATTAATGATTGTGCCCTGTAAACAGGTTTGGTATATTTCAGATAAAAATGCCCACAAATAACCGATATCAGTATAGCAACAGGTATCCAGTACCAGGTCTTGCGCAGAATAAGGAGGAACTTATCCAGGTCAAGGCTTGATTCTTCTGAATTACCTTCTATGTAGGTGTTTTCGTCTCTCATGTTTTATTTGGTTGCAAAGCTGTTAACTAATACTGAAAATGTCAGTAAAACCTGAACGATATTGATAATAAATAAATTATCCCTTACACTTTCAGCCACTGGCCTTCTCACAGGTTCAATATAGATAATATCATCAGGTTTCAGGCTAATGATGGAACTTTTCATATCGGCAATTGTTCTTAAATTCACGATTGCGACTTCAGGGTTTTTCAAATCCCCTCTGATAATGCGGATATTGTAACCTCTTGTCTGGTCGGTTAAACCGCCATACAAAGCAATAGCTTCCAATAAATTCATATTGGGATTTGTAAAGGGAATTATCTGACCACCCTTCCCACCTAAAACAATCACTCTTTTATTGATAATTTTTGATATCACAAATACCTCGTTGTAGTATGTTTCATATTTTGACGACAACAAACTATCAAGTTTGGCAAGCGTTAGCCCTTTAACTACTACTTTACCGATAACCGGAAAAAGGCAGAAACCGGCCTCTGTAACCTCAAATGAAGGCTTTTCTACACTCAGACTATTGACATCGCCAACAGCTGTCCCACCTGCACTGACAAGCTTTCCTGAGGGATCAATGATAGATTCACCAAGATTCGTATAAAGCGAAAATTGAATCCTGTCACCAACATTTATAGGATAATCAATGATTGTTTTCTGATAAGCCGAATGCCAATTAACATCCTTATCTTCTGCGGTCAAAATAACATTCGATGTATAGGATTTACATCCTGAAAGAATGGTGATAACAGCTAAGAAGAAAATCAGATAGTTGATATGTTTCATTTTTTAATTAATTTAATTAAATAGTCGCCATAACCACTTTTAGTAAGGGGTTGAGCAATTGTTTCAAGTTGTTTATTATCGATAAAACCCATGCGCCATGCTACTTCTTCAATACTGCCAATTTTTAATCCTTGTCGTTCTTCAATCACTTGTACAAATTGACCTGCCTGCATTAAACTTGCAAAAGTTCCTGTATCAAGCCAGGCTGTTCCGCGCTGCAAGATACCTACTTTTAATTGTCCGCGTTTCAGATATTCTTTATTGACATCCGTTATTTCATACTCACCTCTTGGTGATGGCTGAAGATTTTTTGCAATTTCAACCACGGAGTTATCGTAAAAATAAAGTCCTGGTACTGCATAATTTGATTTAGGCGTCACCGGCTTTTCCTCAATGCTAATGGCCACATTTTTTTCATCAAATTCAACAACACCGTAGCGTTCCGGATCACTTACATGATAGGCATAAATAACACCACCGTCAGGATTATTATTTTCCTGTAACAATGTTTGCAGTGATGCGCCAAAGAAAATATTATCACCCAAAATTAGTGCTACTTTATCGTTGCCTATGAATTGTTCTCCTATTACGAAAGCCTGTGCGAGTCCGTTAGGTACGGCTTGTTCAGCATAGGAAAATTCGCAACCCAATTGTTTACCATCACCTAATAATTTTTTAAAATGGGGTAAATCATGTGGTGTTGAAATAATCAGAATTTCTCTGATACCTGCCATCATTAAAGTTGACAGGGGGTAATAAATCATGGGCTTGTCGTAAACCGGCATCATCTGCTTGCTCATGGCAAGTGTCAATGGGTGTAATCTGGTGCCGCTACCGCCTGCTAAAATTATTCCTTTCATATTGTATTATCTGCTTGCGTACATTAATTGGTAATATTGCTGATAGTTACCGGTTGTTACATTCATCAACCATTCCTGATTAGCCAGGTACCAGTCGACTGTTTTTTCCAATCCTTGTTCAAAAGTTACGGATGGCTCCCAACCTAATTCTTCCATTAGTTTTCCGGCATCAATGGCATATCTGAAATCGTGGCCGGCCCTGTCTGTTACATAAGTAATCAATTTTGCAGACTCACCGGTTTCTCTGCCGAGTTTGCGGTCCATCAACTCACAAAGGAATTTTACGAGTTTAATGTTCTGCCATTCGTTGTTACCGCCAATATTGTATGTCTCACCTTTTGTTCCTTTGTGATAAATAGTGTCTATTGCTCTAGCATGGTCTTCAACAAAAAGCCAGTCTCTCACATTTTCTCCCTTACCATATACAGGCAATGGCTTGCTGTGAAGAATATTATTAATCATTAATGGAATCAATTTTTCAGGAAAATGATGTGATCCATAGTTATTACTGCAATTCGATATTTTTACAGGCATCCCATAGGTATGGTGGTAGGCTCGTACAAAGTGATCGCTCGATGCTTTGGATGCAGAATAAGGAGAGTTTGGGCTATATGGTGTTGTTTCCAAAAACTTACCTTCATGTCCAAGTTGACCATACACTTCATCTGTACTCACGTGATAAAATATTTTATCTGCGTAGTTGTTATGCCATATACTTTTAGCTGCATTCAACAGATTAACTGTACCCAATACATTTGTTATCACAAAATCGAGGGGATTTGTGATAGAACGGTCGACATGCGACTCAGCAGCCAGATGGATAACCCCATCAAACTGATGCTCGTGAAACAATGCGTGAATATAATCTGCATCGGTAATATCACCTTTTATAAACGTGTAGTTTGGTTGCTGATCAATGTCTTTCAGATTTTCAAGATTACCTGCATAAGTCAGTTTATCTAAATTGAATATACTGTAATCAGAATAGTCGTTTACAAATCGTCTAACGACATGTGAACCTATAAAACCTGCGCCTCCTGTTATTAAAATTTTCTTCATTACTTTAATTCCATTAAAATCATATCAAATATCAAAGTTGCATTTGGTGGAATAACACCCGGATACCCTTTTGCGCCATAAGCCATTGCAGCCGGAATAATCACTCTAACTTTCATGCCTTTACACATCAATGGCAACATAGCTTGCCAGCCCAAAATAACGCCACCTCCACCTACTTCAACAGAGATGGTTTCCAAGCGCTGAAAGCTATTATCAAACATGGTACCATCCATTAAATAACCGGCATAATGCACTGAAGCCATTTGACCTGTAGTTGCTTTAACAGCAGGGTCTCCAGGTTCTATGACAATGTATTTCAAACCACTTGCAAGTGTAATGGTATCTTTTCCTTTACCGCTAAAAGGCTCGTAAGGATACGGTTTCACTATTTTTACCAATTCAACATCAAATATCAATGTAGAATGTGGTGGTATATCACCCATATCCCTTGCGCCATAACCCAATGAATCAGGAATAATAAATGTCGCTGTTTCTCCTTCTTTTAAATAGGCAAATCCTTCATCCCAACCGGCAATCACTTCCTGATTACCGATAACAAATCCAAAAGTTTGATTTCTGTCTCTTGAGCTATCGAATTTTTTTCCATTAGTAAGTGTACCCGTGTAATGTGCTTCAATTTTATCGCCCTTTTTAGCTTGAGTACCAGTCGGATTTTTTTTGGTAATCACATACCGTAATCCCGACTTAGTTGTAATGGTATCATTGTTTTTTTGTGCCACTGCAGGTTTCTTTTTTCCAGGCTTACCCGTGGTGGTGGTCGTTTCAGCAGATACGGTTGTAATCAGACAAACCGAAGCTGCAATCAAAATATTACTTACTTTCATTTTTCAACTTTTAATATATTAATTTCATACACCAATGTGGTATATGGTGGTATCATTCCTTCAACGCCTCTGGCACCAAATCCCAAATCATATGGCAATATAAATGTCGCTTTTTCACCCTCCTTCATTTTTATCAGCATCTCGTACATCCCAATCGGTTGGAACTGCTCTTTGATTACTTGAATTATTTGGGGTTGTCCCATCGTATAGGTATTATAAAATTCAGTGCCATCAAATAACTTACCAATAAAATGAAATTTTACTTTGTCACCTTCTACAATTGCTCGTGCAGTATCATTACTGGCTTTTGCATGGAATTGTACGCGTATGGCTGTAGCTGTATCAAGAGTCATCTCCAATCCCGATTTCTTAATATAGGCTGCTATGTTTTCGCTCTCTTCAGTCCATCGCCTTAGCTTTTCTACATTCGTCAAGCTATCAACCTGGTATTTATTGAGCCTTTTCTCCATTTTTACAATGAATTTAAGATCAGTATTTGGTTTAATATAAGATGGCAACTCGGTTTCAAATCTTGTTTTGTAAAAAAATGAGTCTGCTACAATTAGGAATTGGGCACTATCGCCTTCTGCCATAATACTCAATGCTTCCATAATATCTCCACCTTTATGAGTAGGTTCTACCAGCAATATACGGTCAGGGTTACGACCGAAATTGGAGTAAACAACAGAATCATCTGAATTGGTTATACTATAGTGACATTGCAGGTAATCGCCTACTACAGGTAATGATTGATTGTCTCCGCGTTTAAGAAATTTGTAGCGAAGCCCTGATTCTGTTTTTGAATAATTGCTGCAACTGCTCAAAACCAGAGACAGTATGCCAATGCAAAAAAGGAAATGTTTATACATTTGATAACGCATGTTGATAGTTCTTTAAATGTGTCTTGAATTGTTCTACCGTATCTTCCAAACTCAAATGGCTGCTGCCTCCTGCTGCATTAAAATGCCCACCACCATTGAAATGGTTCATAGCAAATGCATTGGCGGCAAACTTACCTTTGCTCCTAAAACTCATTTTCACCATTTTTGTCCTGTCGATAATCAGCACGGCAAATTTAATACCTTCTATGCCCAATCCATAATTTACCAATCCTTCAGTATCCCCGGTTTGAATTTTGTATTTTTTGAGTTCTTCTCTGTTAATTGTAATAAGTGCAGTGTTGTATTCATGCAACACTTCCAATTTCTGGCTCAGGGCATATCCTATAAATCTTACTCTGTCTTCAGAAAAACTATCAAACACCATATCGTGTATAGTGACATGGTCGATACCAAAATCCATGAGGTCTGCTGCTATTCTATGCGTATCACTGCTACAATTGCTGTGTCTAAATGACCCTGTATCTGTCATGATACCGGTGTAAAGACAAGCTGCTGCATCTTTATCAATGAGATTTTTGTTCTGACTTTCTGAAATTAGTCGGTATACCAATTCACAAGTGCTACTGGCTTTATCATCCCAATAGGTCATTTGTTCGAATCCTTGTGGAAACTGGTGGTGATCGATTAATATCTTAACGGCTTTACTAGCCCCCACTATATCACCCAAAGTATTAATGCGCGACAAGTGATTAAAATCAAGACAAAAAATAAAATCGGCCTCTTCTGCTATTTTTCCGGCAGCGTCTTCGTTACCTTCGTAAATAACAACCTCTTTGCTTCCCTTCATCCAATGTAGGAATGATGCAAAGTCTGTAGGGGTAATAACCGTACTTTCAATTCCAAAATTTTTGAGAAATAATTGTAACCCCAAACTTGAACCCATTGCATCAGCATCCGGTTTATGATGTGTTGTAATAACAACTCTTGGATTGGAAACAGCCTTAAGAGAATTTAAAATGTCAGTTGCAGAATGATTTACCATTATTTTAAGCCCACAAAGATGCCATAATTACCTTTAAAATGGTAAAATATTTTCGCCCGAAGGCCTCAATTCAATCGACAAGTGACGACTTTTGAATACAAGCCGTAATAAAACAACTGACAAATTGCCCTTCGACCCATTGAACTATTAGTAAAATCAACCCATTTACTTAAACGTTGTAACAAGCAAATACCTTCTTTTTGACGCTTAAAATACTCTATGATGGTACTATTTTGCATCAAAGTCGCTAATTTCGCCATGAAAAGCATGGGCTTTTTTATTACTTCTACTTATGCACGCTTTCTGGAAAAATATCATCATCCGCAGTAAATTAATCGAGAACACCAAGACCCTGGGTGTAAATGAAGAATATTCCAGTTATCAGTTGGGAAAAGGGTTTTATGCCCTCAAAATAATAGCCATCAGCAATCTCAAAGATATCATGCTGATTACCCTGGGGATTTTTTCTGCCACCTTCGGATTCAAGGGATTTTTGCTCACCAATCAATTCATTGATGGTGGAGCTACCGGTATTTCTTTGCTAATATCAGCTCTTACCGGAGTCCCACTTTTCTTACTGATTATATGCATCAATATTCCATTTATTTTTCTCGGATATAAAGTCATCGGTAAAGGCTTTGCAATTAAGACAGCATTGGCCATTTCTGGTCTTGCACTTTGTGTTGCAACTGTTAGCTTTCCTGATGTTACTCAGGATAAACTTTTGGTGGCGTTATTTGGAGGTTTATTTCTAGGTGCCGGAATCGGTTTTTCTATCAGGGGTGGTGCTGTAATTGATGGTACAGAGGTATTGGCGATTTTCCTGAGCCGTAAATTAGGGACCACAATAGGCGACATCATTGTAATCATTAATGTCATAATTTTTGGTGCTGCTGCCTATTTTCTTACCATCGAAATTGCCTTATACTCTATGATTACCTACCTTTCAGCCTCTAAAACTCTTGATTTTATTATTGAAGGTATAGAGGAATATACAGGCGTTACAATTGTTTCGGCACACAATGATACCATACGACAGATGATTATTGAATCTATGGGGAGAGGCGTTACTGTTTACAATGGCAAAAGAGGGTTTGGAAAACACGGTGAAACCATTGCTGTTGATATAATTTACACCGTTATCACGCGTTTGGAACTCAATAAATTGAATACAGAAATCGAAAAAATCGACCCGAACGCTTTTGTTGTAATGAGCAGTGTGAAGGATACCAAGGGTGGTATGATTAAGAAAAGACGACATAAACATTAAGTTTTACTTTCTATTTTATTTTGCTTACACCACTTATAGTTCTGTAAATGTGAGTGTTAAGCCAATTTAACAGATATCACTTTGCTTTCCTATCCAATTTTACTAAATTCCCCCGTTAAAACTAAACAAGCCTATGGCGTTAAGGACTACCTGCTGTCTATTTATTTCATTACTATTATTAACTGCCTGTTCAAAAAAAGAGGAGACGGTAGTGGGTGGAAATGTCCCTAAAAACTACAATGATGTTCCCACTGTAAAAGTAGAAAATTATATCAATCGGATATACATTGATCTCTTAGGTCGCGAGCCTTTGAACAGTGAAAAAAGTCGCGATGTTTCTTTTTTGAGAAACGGTCAATTGAGCTACGACACCCGAAAAACATTAATAACAAGATTGATGACAGACAGTATTTACGTACCCGGTGATTCATCTTATAGAAGGGCTTATTACCAGCGTTTATACGACCTGTCGAAAGCGCGCTTATTGGAAGGTGCCAGCGATGATGAAATTGCTGAACCTATTGGCAATGCACAATTTGCACTTATTTCATCACGTCTTACAGGTGACTCAATTGGCGTTTTTTCTGCCATGCTCACCATCGACCAGTGCAACAATGTATTGAGGTCGCGCAGAAACTATCAGCTCGGCAACATCACCATTAATCAGATGTATGCTTACATGCTCGAGAATCCAACTTACGATCTCATCAATATGAATACATTGAATTTTGTGAATGCATCATTTGATGATTTGTTTTTCAGATTCCCTATAAAAGATGAATTTGATATCGCCTACGACATCATAGAATCAGGAAAAGGCGGAAGTTTATTTGGGAGCTATGCAACCAATAAGCCTGAATACTGTCAAATGTTGACTCAATCGAGAGAATTTCATGAAGGAATGATTAAATGGTGCTATCTGACACTGATAGGCAGAGAGCCTTCTACGCAGGAAACTTACAACCTGATGCAGGATTACTACGTCTCAAAAAATTTACAAAAAG
>JAZKEQ010000051.1:0-46105 GCA_040386935.1 Bacteroidota bacterium
TTATAGTTTAGTAAGTTAATACGAACATAAGGGTTTTTTTATAAATTTATCAGTTATTAGAGTAAAATTTTTGTAAATTATGAATAGTGAACTTGTTATAAAATTCTATAAATTTGCCATTCATGCAATTGTTACTCTCGTCACCCACATGGTTAATTCTGGTTTGTATTTTAACAGGGGTGCTGTATTCATTCTTATTGTACAGAAAAAAATTGCAGTCGCTGTGGTACAAAGTGTTAGCTGTTGTAAGAGCATTAGTGGTGAGTATTATTGCTTTCTTTTTATTGGCGCCTGTACTGGTGCAAACAGTGAGCAATATTCAAAAACCATTGGTATTAATGGTGATGGATAATTCTCAGTCTGTAAAAGCAAATAGCGACTCAGGATTTTATCGCACAGATTTTTTAAAGCAATGGCTGGACGTAAAACAACAGTTGGGCAAAGATTATGAAGTTGAATATTTAACAGCAGGCAGCAGTACCCGTTTATCGGATAGTATTAATTTCAATGAAAAACGCACCAATCTGGGACATGTGATGGATTATATCAATCAAACGTATGCCAAACAAAATATCGGTGCAGTCGTGCTGTCTTCTGACGGAGTGGTAAATAAGGGGAGTAATCCTTTGTATAAACACCTGGATTATAAGGCCCCGCTTTATACTGTCGGTATGGGTGATAGCATGATAAAAAAGGACATTGTGATCAAAGAACTCAACCTGAATGCCATTGCTTACCTCGGCAATGATTTTCCCATTGATATCAATATGGCTTCTTACGAATGCAACGGTGCGAATACCGTGCTCACCATCAGCATTGATGGCAAGGTCATCACCTCTCAACCGGTGAATATCAATCAAAAAGATTTTTTCAAAAATTTTAATATCCCTGCAAAAGCTGAACAATCAGGCACCCGACATGTTGTTGCAACACTTTCAACAATTGAAGGTGAGGTATCAAAAGTGAACAATAGAAAAGATGCATTTATTGAAATTATAGACGGAAGAGAAAAAATATTATTGGCTTACCAAAGTCCTCATCCGGATATAGGCGCCATTAAGGAAGCCATTGGAGCCAATACGAATTACGAATTGGTGTCCCTTCCGGGCACAGATGTAAAAATAGGAGACATCAGTCAGTACAGCGTTGTTATATTGCACCAATTACCTTCGCGTACATCTGCTTCAAAAGAAATTTTAACAGCATGCCGTCAATCTAAAATACCTGTGTGGTGCATAGTCGGCAATCAAACAGCAACAGATTTATTGCAAACGGTTAGCCCCTTAGCTAAAGTAAATAATAGCCAAGGACGGATGAATGATGTACAAGGCGTTGTTAATACCAATTTTAATCTGTTTACACTCGAAGAAAATACAGTTGGCAGTTTACCTGAGTTTCCTCCTATGAAGGCACCTTACGGAGTGTATCCTGGATTGGAAAATATGGAGATTCTGGCCTATCAAAAAATAGGTGCTGTTACTACTAAGCTCCCACTTTGGGCATTTGTGAATGAAGATGGTGCTAAATCTGCATTGCTTTTTGGAGAAGGATTCTGGCGTTGGCGCATTGCTGATTATGTAGCGAATGAAAATCATTTAGCAACCAATGAACTGGTGAGTAAAACCATACAGTATCTGGCAACAAAAGACGATAAACGCAAGTTCAGAGTTTACCCTGTTAAGAATGTCTATGAAGAAGATGAAGCAATAAAATTCATTGCAGAAATTTACAACAGCAATTACGAATTGATTAATACAGCTGATGTAAAACTTGAGCTGACTAACGAAGCTAAAAAAACTTTCAAATACACCTTTAGTCCCTATGCGCGATCGTATCAATTAGACATAGGATTAATGCCTCCGGGTATCTACAGATTCAAGGCAACTGCCGATGGTATGCAGGGTGCTATTGCCGGTCAGGTACTGGTTACACCCATACAGGCCGAACTTGTAAATACTAGAGCCGACTTTGGTATGATGAGACAATTAGCCAAACAAAACAATGGTCGTTTCTATAAAGCCAAAGAATTGAATGAACTGGTGAAAGCAATACAACAAAATACAGACATTACTTCAATGTCATATGTCGAGAAAAAAGTGGATGAATTGATCAATGTTAAATGGATATTCTTCCTTATCTTTTTATTGTTAGCCTTCGAGTGGTTTGTTAGAAAATATGAAGGAGGCTACTGATGATAGAATTTCTCAGACAACACAATCTTTTAAAACTGGTCAATCACCCTGTTTTGTGCAATTATTATGTTACTTACCGCTGCAATGCCAAATGCAGTTTTTGTGATATCTGGGAAAAACCATCGCCTTATATCACGCTTGAAAATGCCGAAAGCAATTTCAAAGATTTAAAACGCTTGGGTGTTAATGTCATTGATTTTACGGGAGGCGAACCATTGCTGCACCGACAGTTGCCCGAGTTGTTGGCATTGGCAAAAAAATATGGTTTCATTACAACAGTGACAACTAATGCATTGTTGTATCCCAAGATGGCTAAAAAACTCAAAGGTCTCATTGATATGCTACACTTTTCACTGGATTCGCCTGATGCTGAAGAACACAATAAAAGCAGAGGTGTTCAGCTGTTCGATAAGTTCATGGAATCATTGGAAGTGGCCAAACAATTGGGCGAAAAACCGGACATTATTTTTACAGTTTTCGAAGACAATATACACAAGATTGAAGAAGTATATAGTCAACTAAGTTTACCAAATAATCTGATGTTGATTCTCAATCCTGTTTTTGAATACAATAATGTCGGTAGCAATTTAACAGATAAAAGTCTGGAGGAATTAAAACAATGGGGCCGAAAAAAGAAAGTGTATCTGAATAATGGTTTCATAGAATTGCGAAAACAGGGAGGCAATAAAACTGCTTCACCCGTTTGCAATGCAGCCAGTACCACCATTGTTATTTCACCTGAAAATAAAATGATGCTGCCTTGTTATCATTTAGGACTCGAACAATTGCCCATCGACAATCAACTTTACGATTTATGGACCAGTCCCCGTGTACAGCGTTTGGTGGAATTGGAAGGCAAGCACGATAAATGTGAAGGGTGTACAGTAAATTGTTACATGCAGCCGTCTTTTGCCACCGAACTCAGCCGTTATTGGCTGTCGGCATTGCCATCTACTTTGAAATATAATTTTGAAAAGGGTACCTGGAAAGAGTTGGTGTAAATTAAGCCAATTCAATACCACTTACTATCATCCCATCTTTCATCACCAGTTTGCGGTCGGCCATATTGGCGAATTCTTCATTGTGAGTGACAATAACGAAACTGTGACCGAAATCTTTTCTGAGATTAAAAAATAATTTATGCAGTTCATTGGCATTTTTGCTGTCGAGGTTGCCGCTTGGCTCATCTGCAAAAATGGTTGAAGGATCGTTCATCAATGCTCTCGCTACAGCACAACGCTGTTGTTCGCCACCCGAAAGTTCTGATGGTTTGTGAAGATAACGGTGTGAAAGATTCAGGTAATCCAGCAATTCCTTTGCTTTTTTTTCAGCCACACTTTTCTTTTGTTTGGCGATTAATGCCGGCATGCACACATTTTCGAGGCAAGTGAATTCGGGTAATAGCTGATGAAACTGGAAAATAAAGCCGATGTTTTTATTTCTGAATTCAGCCAAAGCCTTAGGTTTCAGTTGTTGAATATCTGTTTCACCGTAGTGCAAAGTACCGCTTCCGGGGCGGTCGAGGGTACCCAATATTTGCAGCAGGGTGGTTTTACCGGCTCCCGAATCCCCGACAATTGAGACTATTTCATTGTCGGCAATGGTCAGGTCGATGCCTTTCAAAACCTTTAAATCACCGTATTGTTTGGTTATTCCCTTCGCTATTATCATTCATCTGCGAAAATGGTTCATATTTTATACAATTCAAAAGAATATTTTTTGTAGTTTCGCACCTTTAAATTTAAAAAGAATTTAGTCAAATCATGAATATTCACGAATACCAAGCCAAACAAATTTTAAAATCTTATGGTGTAGCCATTCAGGAAGGCATAGTTGCCGATACACCGGCCTCAGCTTTACAAGCAGCAAAAGACATTCAAGCTCAAACCGGCAGCGGTTGGGTAGTTGTAAAAGCCCAGATTCACGCAGGTGGCAGAGGTAAAGGTAAGGTAATCGGTTCAGAACAAAGAGGTGTGGCCTTAGCCAAAACTCTGGATGATGTTACTACTATCGCTCAAAATTTATTGGGCAATACTTTGGTAACCATTCAAACCGGTCCTAAAGGAAAGAAAGTAAATAAAATTTTGGTTGCTCAGGATGTATTTTATCCCGGTGCAAGCGAACCTAAAGAATATTACATGAGTGTGTTGTTAGACAGAGCAAAAGGAAAAAATGTCATTATCTACACCACTGAAGGCGGTATGGACATTGAAGAAGTAGCAGAACACACACCTGAAAAAATACACAGAGAATGGGTTGACCCTAAAATTGGTTTTCAGGGATTCCAGGCGCGTAAAATTGCCTTTAACCTTGGTTTGACAGGCAAAGCCGAAAAAGAAATGGAGAAATTCGTAACAGCATTGTACAAAGCGTATGAAGAAACTGACAGTGCCATGTTCGAAATCAATCCGGTATTAAAAACATCTGATGATAAAATCATCGCAGTAGATGCAAAAGTTGATTTGGATGAAAATGCTTTGTTCAGACACCCTGATTACGAAGTGCTGAGAGACGAGAGTGAAGAAGATCCAACTGAAGTAGAAGCAAAAAAATTCAACCTGAACTATGTGAAATTAGACGGTAACGTTGGTTGCATGGTAAACGGTGCAGGATTAGCCATGGCTACCATGGATATCATTAAATTGAGCGGTGGTGAGCCTGCTAACTTCCTAGATGTGGGAGGTACTGCTAACGCTGAAACAGTAGAAGCAGGTTTCAAAATTATCTTAAGCGACCCGAATGTTAAAGCCATATTGATCAATATCTTTGGTGGTATCGTACGTTGCGACAGGGTAGCACAAGGTGTTGTAGATGCATATAATAAATTAGGTAATATCCATGTACCTATTATTGTAAGATTACAAGGTACCAATGCTGAAGAAGCTAAAAAACTGATAGACGAAAGTGGTCTTGAAGTAAAATCTGCCATCTTGTTAAAAGAAGCAGCTGAGCTGGTTAAGCAAGTGTTGAAATAATATTGATAACAGATATATAACTTTAATTATCATTGTATCAATAAATACAATATAATCATGAGTATAATATCAGAATTCAAAGAGTTCATCAACAAAGGGAACGTTGTAGACTTAGCAGTAGCGGTTATTTTAGGAGCTGCATTTCAAAAAATAGTTGATTCCATCGTTAACGATATTATCATGCCGGTGATTGCTTACTTTGGCAAATTGGATAGTATCGAAGGTTTGAAAGCAGGGCCGTTTACATATGGCAAACTAATAGCTGCATCTCTGAACTTCATCATTGTTGCATTTGTATTATTCATGATTATCAAAGCAATGAATAGAGCAAAAGAGATAGCAGACAAGAAAAAACAATAATTGGAAAACCGGGCTGAAAAGTCCGGTTTTTTTAAACTTTAAAAATTAAAATAGCATGAAAAAAATTATTCTAAGTATGATATGCTGTGCGCTATGTATTGGTGCACAGGCACAAGATGACGAGGTTAAAAAAGTAGCAGCAGCCGGTGCAGGTATTAAAGAAGTAAGAGACAGCGGTTGGAAAAAAGGCGGCTTTTTCAGTACCAATATTTCCAACACCACATTCTCCAACTGGGCGGGTGGTGGTACTAATAATACAGCCCTTATTGCATCATCCAGTTTGTTTGCCATTTTCAGATCGGATAGTAATGGCACAGCTGTATGGGAAAATTATCTCGACCTGGCTTACGGAGTGATGCGCTCAGGCGATGCTAAAATAAAAGATCCTACGAGTCCTTATAACGGCCGTGTGAATCCATTTATAAAGAATGAGGACAAGCTAGTGTTTACCAGTAAATATGGCCGAAAAATAAGTCCTAAATTTAACTATGCAGCATTGTTCAGTTTGAATACCCAAATGTTTCAAGGGTGGGCGAAGGAAGACGTTTTTAGGGAGAATAATCACGTGTCTAATTTTATGGCGCAAGGATTCGGTTATTTATCTGTGGGTTTGGATTATAAGCCAACATCCTATTTCTCATTCTATTTCTCTCCGGTTACAGCAAAATACACCATTGTACGCGAACAGCGATTGGCTGATTTAGGTCTGTATGGGGTAAGGGCAGCTGAATTCGATTACTCGGATACAGTAGGAGGGAAGGCGCCTGTAATGACAAGAAAAGGCGAAACTTTCAGAACAGAGTTCGGGTGGTATGCCAATATATTTTTCAAAAAAGATATTGCCAAAAACATCAACCTGCAATCCAGACTTGAGTTGTTTAATAATTATCAAAATTTTGGACAGAACGTAGATGTCAACTGGCAGAATACTCTCAACATGAAAGTAAATAAATACATCACAGTGAGTTTGATCAATCAGATGATATATGATTATGATGTGGATACCAATCCAAGTGAAGACGGTTCTCAGATAAGGATTCAGGTAAAGAATTTCTTTGGTGTGGGCTTCTCAGCTAAATTTGGCGATAAGCTGTAAACCAACTCCCCGCAAAATATTGTAAATTTGAACGCAGTTGCTAATGTAACTGCGTTTTTTTATGTCACTCCTCGAAATATCTGCTCAAAGCCCTGATGACCGCATATTGCGAAAAGCACTGACATTGTTAAGTGAAGGTGAAATCATCGTGTGTCCCACCGATACTTTTTATGCATTTGTTTGCACCCTTTCGAACAGGGCTGCCATCGAAAACATTTGCCGCCTGGTGGGTAAAAAACCGGAGAAGGCAAATCTCTCTATTTTGTGCAGCGACCTGAAACACATCAGCGATTATACTCAGCAATTTAACAAGAGTACTTACAAATTGCTCAATAGAAATTTACCTGGTCCTTTCACCTTTATTTTGAAAGCCAATAGCAAGGTGCCTCGCTTGTTTTTGAATAACAGGAAAACAATTGGTATCAGGGTGCCTGATCATCTTATTCCACGCAAATTGGTAGAAATGTCGGGTGAGCCGTTGGTAGCTGCCTCAGTTCACCACCCTGAGGATATTGCCGAAATATTAACTGACCCCAATCAGATTGAACACTACTATGATTACAGGGTGGCCATGATATTGGATGCAGGCGAAAGTGGGCATTTAGGCTCGGCCATAGTCGACTGTTCAGGCGATGAACCTGTGTTGGTAAGAGAGGGTCCAAAGGAGATGCTTTAATTTTACTTTCATACTGTTTTTTTGAGAAAAAATACCTAACATTGCAATTGAATTATTGCGTAAAAGCGTAATTGGTTGAAAGAATTATAAAACAATGGCAGGTGAAATTTCAATAAAGGTGAACATAGGCGATCGAGTTTATCCTTTAAAAATCAGTGCCTTGGAAGAAGAATATGTAAGGAAAGCTGCAAAGCTCCTGAATGAGAAGATGGCTTTTTTTAATAATAGTTTCTCGGTAAAAGACAAGATTGACGGGCTTGCAATGGCCGCTCTTGAATATGCTGTGGACGGGTTAAAAAAAGACGTTCAATATCAGGCACCTGTAGAGGCGCCAATCGATTTCTCATTAATTGAAAATGAACTGAAGGCCATTGAAAATGCCCTCGCTCATACATAATTATTCATTCACACAACCGGTTCCACATTTATCTGTAATTCTATTAAAAAAATAGAAGTTATGACCCTTATATTGTACATCGTAATTGGCCTTATAGTAGGCCTAGCCTTAGGATTCTTTGCCGGAATGCCTTTGGTGAAAAAACAAAATCAGGCGCAGGCTAACCTGCTGCTTGAAGAGGCAAAAACGAAAGCAGAAGCGATTAAACAAAGCAAAATGCTGGAGTCTAAAGAGAAGTATTTATCACTTAAATCAGAGCACGATAAAGAAGTTCAAAAACGCAATTCAGAAATACAAAATGCTGAGATGCGTGTTAAACAAAAAGAGCAATCACTGGATGATAAAACCCGTGTGATCAAACAAAAAGAAACTGATTTAGACAGAATAAAACAGCAGGTTGCCAATCAATTACAAGGCCTTGAAAAGAAAGAATCAGAAGTAGAGCAGGTTAGACAACAGCAAATAAAAATGCTGGAAAAAGTAGCCAGTCTTTCTGCTGAAGAAGCCAAAGCCCAAATGATTGAAGCTGTAAAAGCAGAGGCTCACACCGAAGCTATTAGTCAGTCTAAAATTATTGTTGAAGAAGCGAAATTGAATGCGACCAAAGATGCCAAGCGTATTGTATTGCAAACCATTCAACGTACAGCTGCTGAAACAGCCATCGAAAATACCGTTACCGTTTTCAACCTTGAGAACGATGATGTAAAAGGCCGTATCATTGGACGTGAGGGTAGAAATATCCGTGCGCTCGAAGCGGCAACAGGTATTGAAATTATTGTGGATGATACCCCTGAAGCCATTGTATTATCAGGTTTTGATCCGGTAAGAAGAGAGATAGCGCGTTTATCGTTACACCGCCTGGTGGCCGATGGCCGTATTCACCCTGCCCGTATCGAAGAGGTCGTTGAAAAAACCAAAAAAGATCTGGAACAGGAAATCATCGAAATAGGTCAGCGTACTGTGATTGATTTAGGTATTACTGGTCTACACCCTGAGTTAATCAGAATAGTGGGTCGTATGCGTTACCGTTCATCATACGGACAGAATTTGTTGAAGCACAGTCGCGAGGTAGCTAACCTATGTGCCACTATGGCCACTGAATTCGGATTGAATGCGAAACTTGCAAAACGCGCAGGTTTACTGCACGATATTGGTAAAGTGCCTGAGGATGATGCTGAAACACCACACGCATTGTTGGGTATGAAATGGGCTGAGAAGTACGGAGAACATCCTGAAGTGTGTAACGCCATAGGTGCTCACCACGATGAAATAGAAATGACCAGTATGCTATCACCTATCATTCAGGCTTGCGATGCCATTAGCGGATCGCGCCCTGGTGCTAGAAGAGAAGATACCGAAAGTTATATCAAGCGTTTGAAAGATTTGGAAGGTTTGGCCATGAGTTTCAAAGGGGTTGACAAAGCCTTTGCGATACAAGCTGGTCGTGAGTTACGTGTAATGGTTGATAGCGACCGCGCTACCGATAAAGAAGCAGACAACCTGAGTTTTGAAATCTCTCAGCGTATTATGAAAGAAATGATTTATCCGGGACAGATTAAAATTACTGTTATCCGCGAAAAAAGAGCTGTAAATTACGCGAAGTAATAGATAGTTAAATTATATTAGAAAGTCCTGTCGGTAACGACAGGACTTTTTTTATATCTCCAACGCTACTGCAATGGTGCCCGTCATGCCGAAAAATGCAGCCAAGCCTGTGGAAAGGGCATTTATTCGGTACGGCATCGTTTCAAATTGAACGTAGCGATTGCCTCATATCAATTGTACTATAGAACAAAACAATAAAAATTCGTTGTAAGCACTTCTTATTTTTGACCTCTCATCTATGCTACAACGCTATGAAAAAACAATCGCCATTAATGCTTCAGCAACCACAGTATGGCGGGTATTAACCGAACCTGAATTGATGCAGCAATGGGCAGGCGAGCCTGATATGCATTTGGAAATAATCACCAATTGGGAGGTGGGCAGTCCTTTTATTATCAAAGGGTATCACCATGCAGTATTTGAAAATAAGGGTCTTGTATTGCAGATTGACGCGCCTAAGCGCATTCAGTATTCTCATTTAAGTTCACTCTCACAATTGTCTGATGATATCACTAATTACTCTATCCACGAATTTGTATTAATGCCTCAGGCCGAAGGTGTCACCTTAACTTTAAGCATTCATAACTTCCCAACTGAAACCATCTACAAGCACCTTGAATTTTATTGGAACACAACGTTGGCGATTGTTAAGCGTGTGGCTGAAAAGTTGGAAGTATGATTATTTTTCTACTTAGAATTTATCAATATTGACACCTAAACATCATCAATAACAATAATATAATCTACACCTTTATTACAACACAATCAGCAACACCCACACCAATAAAATTTGAACGGCAAACATAATAATGCCAAAAGTCAATCCTCTTTTGCCTGAGTTATATAAAAACTTCAGACTCACATTCAGTCCTATTGCACACATGGCTATCAGCAATACAATCTTACCCAAATTATCCATTGTTGTAATGAAGGCTTCAGGTATTTTGATGAATGAAGTCAGTACTGTAATGGCAATAAACGACCACAGGTACCATGGCAGTTTAAAGTGGTCTTTCCAATGTTCAACATTGTTTTTATTGATCAGGTAATTAAAGAAAATAAGGGCAGGAGAAAGCAAAGCGACCCTTGCCAGTTTAATGGTAAGCGCTGTTTCACCAATGCCATTGCCAAGCGGGTAAGCTGCACCTGCCACATTGCCAACAGAATGTAGCGAGCCTCCAAGTATTTTACCTGCTTCAGAAACCGTTGGATCAAATTTCATAATAATGAAAGGCAGTATAACCATCCCTACACTGCCAAGTAAATTAACAACTGCCATTGATATCCCAACTTCCTCTTTGTTTTTGGTAACAGTAGGGGCAAGCGCTGCAATGGCCGATGAGCCACAAATAACGGTACCAAATCCTATCATCAAGCCCGTAGAGCCGGGGCATTTGATTTTTCGTGAAAGAAAGATGGTCAATAACAAGCCTAATAAAACTACAATGGCGATAAGAGTAAAACTTTGCCAGCCAATAGCAGCCATGTGATTAAAATTGATACTGAAGGCTAAAAATATAATGGAAACTTCTAATAGTTTACTGCCCGTAAATGAAATGCCGGATTGGAAGGTTTGAGGAATTTTAACAAAATTGCCGATCAGAATACCTAATAGGAAACCAAACAACAACTCATTTTTAGATGGGACGATAAAATGGGTTAAAGTGTAAATTATTAATGCAATAATGGTGCACAATAAAATTCCTCTGTATTCTCTGCGGAGTCGTTCCATGTTTAATTAATCATTTCGTTGGTCTCAATTTTAGGCATTAAGCTGAAAATCAACACCCATATTTTGAAAACAATAGCTGTATTTTAAAAAGGGGCAATATACCAAAATTGTTTTGCAATAGTGCGTTTAAGTAAAATTTGTAAAAGAGGGTGAAATGATTGTGCATTACATGGCCGTAACAATATACGCCTCAAAACTTTTATAAATCTCATAAAACAGTTATTATTGAAATACCATTTATGTATAAGCTGTAATTGATAAGTTGAAGTATAAAAGAAGTTATGTTGGTGCTTAAAGATACTTAAAGAGTCTAAATTGAAGCACTAATAACAGAAAAACAGATATGGAAAAAATAAAATTTACATATAACCTGCATGAGGCGACAGAACGTTTAATAGATTTTTCCAAAACAATGTGCTTTAATGAGTTTTCAAATAATTGTAAATACATCATTACTCCAAATGCAAGGAAAGTAGGCGTCAGGGATGAACATTTAAGAGCAACAGAAAAAAAAGTTTTAAAATCATGGAATAAATACGAAGGAAAGCTATTGGAAGCCGAACAAGTTGTAGAGCTGCTCCACCACGACAATAAAGTACCTGTTTGGATCAACGCCAGTGTTTATGAAGCACAACCCAATCTTACAATTATTGATTTATTGTGTAGCAGGAGACTTAGAGATGAAAGTGAATTGATGCATCCTGAACATTCACCATTTCATTTACAGGTGTTAATGCCACCTGATAGTTTGAAAGTGGATGTTGATGGGAAGTTTGATGTTAATTGGAGAAAACGACAAAACAATAAATCACAACCAATGATCAAACAAATTTCAACCTATTACTGGTTCTTTATAGCAATTATTCAGGTAATAATCATTTGTACAAGGTTGGTGGCTTATGGGGGCTATTTATGGAATATTATTGTGTTAGGATGTATCTTGGGCCTTATTTACAATAGGATAGTCAGACATAAAATTTTATTTAGAACTGAAATGGCGATTTCAGGATTAATAGGCATATATTCGAGTATAAGGTTCTTATCGCAAGTGGTGAGTTCTGCCAATGACATGGTCGCCCTAATTAGTTTTACCATAGCTATAATGTCATTTTTAATGTTCTTTCATATTTGGAGAAAAGATATTCAAGAATAAATATAAATTGTTCCTTTTTCCCTTCTCTCCTAAATCTGTGATTCATGTAACTCTTTCAAATTATTATGTATCAGCTTTTCCGGATGTTACACCCATTTTTGCTGAGTAATAATTTTATTGCAAATTAAATTTAAATAACATGAATACCACAGAAGCAAAAGGCAATTGGAACGAACAAAAAGGAAAACTTAAGCAAAAATTTGCAACACTTACAGACAACGATCTATTGTTTGTAGATGGTAAAAAAGATGAAATGTTAGGCAAATTGCAAATCAAACTTGGTAAAACTCAAGAAGAGTTGCAAGCTATCATAGCAGCTCTTTAATAAGTTTTTTGAAAATCGTTAGACTACTGTGTTTAACGATTTTTTATATCAATCATTTAAACAACAACCACACAAATAATAATCAATATGAAAAATAAAAATTTATTCTTAGTTGCAGTAGCAACAATTACATCTTCACTTTTTGTAAGCTGTACGTCATCTTCACAAAAGGTGGAAAATGCAGATGCCAATGTTACTGAAGCAAAACAAGAGTTAGCTGAAGCAAAATCAGATTACATTGCAGAAATGGTGATCTTTAAACAGGAGACAAATGAAAAAATTGCCGCTAATGAGTTGGTAATTGCAGACTTAAAATCAAAAATGTCTAAAGTGAAAAAAGACGAGAAAGCAGCCTACATCGAACAGATAGCCGTATTAGAAAAAAAGAACACTGATTTGAAAATTAGAATGGAGAATTACAATGAAGATGGTAACGATAAGTGGGAGTCTTTCAAAAGAGAGTTCAACCACGACATGGATGAATTGGGAAAATCTCTCAACGATTTGACTGTAGATAACGAAAATTAATTTTCTTATCCCATGGCTACTAAGTAATTGGTAGCCATTTTTATGTTCTAAAAAAATGACAATGGGCTTTTTTTTTGGTTTTATGTTTTGAAATGCTATTTTTGAATTACATCGTAATCATAAAGTTTAATAATCCATCAATCCCAAAATTCTCATGTCTCTCACTCATAATATCGCCAAACATTTTCGCGAAATACACTTTGGCGGCAATTGGACCTGCTCCAATCTCAAAGACCAGCTAGCGGATGTTACCTGGCAGGAAGCCACTACTAAAATATTTGATTTAAATACAATACTCACACTTACTTATCATACGCATTACTATGTGGATACTGTTTTGAAAGTATTGCAAGGTGGCCCATTGGTGTCAAAAGATGAATTGAGTTTCAATCATCCACCTGTTAATAGTCAGGAAGATTGGGAAGCACTACTTGCAAAAGTATGGGCCGATGCAGAGCAATTTGCAACTATGGTAGAGCAATTGCCGGATGAAAAAATGTGGGAGATTTTTACAGATGAAAAATATGGCATCTATTATAGAAATTTACACGGCATTATTGAGCATACACATTATCACCTTGGGCAAATAGCCATTATCAAAAAAATAATTCGCCAACAACAATAAATGTAGTTTGCATAATGCCTGTTTTTATTGTTAAAGTATAATATTCCCTACTTTTGCTATTGAACAGCACATGTCTTATCAGTCTATTTTAAATAATATATCACGCCACATCTCCCTTACCGATGATGAGGCTACATTTTTTAAATCGCTGCTTACACCCAAAGAATATAAACGCAAGTCGCTGGTTTTGCGAGCGGGACAGGTATGTCACCACGAGTATTTTGTCAATAAAGGCTGTTTGCGTACTTCCTATACCGATGAACAAGGCAATGAGCATGTCTCCATGTTTGCTGTCGAAGATTGGTGGGCAGGTGATTTATACAGCTTGTTTACCGGTCAGCCTTCTATCTATGATATAGAAGCCATAGAGGATACAGAAGTATTAGAAATTAGCAAAAATGATTTGGAAATGCTATATGTGAAAGTGCCGAAGTTTGAGCGTTTCTTTCGCATCCTATTTCAAAATGCCTATGTGGTACAACAATACCGAATCATACAAAACCTCTCGTTTAATGCCGAACAGCGTTACATGGAGTTTGTAAAAAAGTATCCTACTTTGGAACAACGCATTTCTCAGAAACAGATTGCGGCCTTTTTGGGTATTACACCCGAGTTTATGAGCAAATTAAAAAAGAAAATGCTGAAGGGCTAATTTCTTAATCCAGTTCAATTTTTATCTTCTGTTTTGATACTTGTTTTGTAACATTAAATCAATGTTATATGAAACAAATAATTTTAAAATCAAACAACGACTGGACCGGATTGATATTGCGCCTGAGCATAGCGCTTGTATTGTTGCCGCACGGTGTTCAAAAAATGCTGGGCCTTTTTGGAGGCTATGGTTTTACAGGTACAATGGGCTTTTTTACAGAAACCATGCAATTGCCCTGGCTGATTGGGTTTATGGTGATTCTTATTGAGTTTGTAACACCGTTTTTATTAGTCGTAGGCTTATTAAGCCGTATATGGGCATTGGCTGTTACCATGTTAATGCTAGGTATCATTTTTACTTCGCATTTGGATAATGGCTTTTTCATGAACTGGTATGGGAGTCAAAAAGGAGAGGGAATAGAATATCATCTGTTGATGATTGGCTTAAGTATTGCATTGCTTTTTAATGGCAGTGGTCGCTATTCACTCGACAATAAATTAGCAACAGTGTAGATTCATAATAATCAAGTCCTGCTGAGGGCCTGCATTTGTTTGACATAATCATATTGCAGGTCTTCATGCAGTTTGGCAATTGCTGCATCTATCTTTTTAAATTGCTGCTCATACAGGTATTTTACCGCTGTAGGGCAGCTTGTTTTTTTAAGGGCGGGTTGCAGTTGTGCGCAAAAATAAATCAATAAGTCAGCTTGTGTGGAAGGAGCACCGGAGTATTTAATATGCTTATTGGTATAACGCAATATCTTGCGTATTTGCTTGGTGTATTTGTATGCGCTGTTGTTTATCACTTCAGCAAACAGTTCATCCATCTCCTGTTTAATGCCTTCAATGTAATGCTCTTCATCCCCACTTTCAAACAATAAATAACTGAGCAGTTCCTTGTTCTCTTTTTTGTACTTGGCCATTCTCAGGCTGAGTGCCGTTAGTTCATGTGGCTCTTTTTCAAGCAATGATTTTCTGATATCGTTCAGAGAATAGGCTTTCATTTGTTCTTAAATTTTGCCCAATGCTTTGGTGAAATTCCATCTCAGATACACGGAATAGCTGTATTGGAAAAACTTGTATTCGTAGTCGTAAAAAGGTTCCAGTCTCAGGTCGAGTTGCAGATTCTCTTTGATCTTTGTATAATACAGCACACGCGCCATCAACATGTGTCGCACCTGGCGGTATTTGTAAATATCGTAGGCATTATAACTGTTGTAGATATGCGTACCCATTGGCGACTGCCATTCTCTGGCTGCCCAATAGTTGAACATCAATTCTAGTTTATTGTATTTAAAAGCCAATGTATGCCAGCTCGCATTGCCGTTTTTATAAGGTTGTGTTATGGTAGGTGAAAAATCTTCGGAGTGCAGGTAGTAATGCTCTGTGCGAACAGAAAATTTAGGACTGAGTTGCCACCCGATTTTAGCCCCTGTTGTTAAATTCAGCCTTGAGTAAATAGGCACCGGTGTTTCATTGATTTGGCCGCCTCTGTGTACCAGAGTAGCTTGTAAGGGAAAAGTAATGGACCATGTATTGTTGTGAAATATACTCTTGTTCCAATTAAATCCTGTGTTGAATTGCTCTTGATTAGAGGCTAAGCGATAGGTAGGCTCAAACCATACCAGCCAGTTAGTAAAAGTAGTATGCCTGTTTTTATAAATACTTTGTATGCCATTTTCTACACGATTGGTAATGGCCCTGTCAATGTTATACATGGGTTCTATCAACCCTAAATTCGTGGTGCCCTGCAACATGCCGAAATTGTGTCGCCATTTATCCTTAAAAATAGAAACACTGAAAACCGGATTGATATTTCTCAATCGATTGCTCCCGTAGTCCTGCTGTGCCTGTATGCCACCCTTTATCAGTACATTTTTATAGGGCTGGTAGGAGAGATGGGCCTGTAGTAATATTCCAAAATAAGTTTGTCCATCTTCTATAATGTCAAAGTATTCGGTATTTCTCAAAAAGTTAAGCGATTCAATGTGAAGCTTTATAGTTTGGGTATCATTAGGAGTCAGACTGTCGTTCTGCGAAAATATTTCATTGCGCAACTGTCCTTTCACGGTCAATGCTGAGGTGAAAAGAATAAAAATGAGTAATTTTGGAAACTGAGGAATCATGATTGCGATTCAAAAATAAGGTTTTGGAATGATTATTGATTTATTCGGATAAAATACACATGAAATACAGGATTAACCTACCAAAAACTCCCGCCCTGGCAGGTGCTTGTTTAGTTCTGACTGCAATATTTGGGTTTACCCCGGTTGCACAGGCGCCACAAGCTACTCAGGAAGAATTTGTATTCCGTAAAATCAGCAACGGGGCCTATACGTTTAATGAAAAATTAAATTTCAGGGTGCATTATGGAATCATCAATGCGGCTACAGTTACTTTGGAAGTAACAGGGTCTTTGGAAGAACAATACGAAAGAAAATGTTACCACATTAAAGCTGAAGGCAAAACACTAAAATCGTTCGACTGGGCCTATAAAGTGCGTGATAAATTTGATACTTATATCGATCAGGAAGCCATTGCGCCTATTAAGTTTACCAAAAGCGTACAAGAAGATAATTACCTCGACAATGATTTGGTAGCTTTTAAACACCCAAAGAAAAAATTATACGGTGCTAAAGGGGTACTGGATATGCCGGTGTATACACAAGACGTTATTTCAGCGATTTACTACATCCGCAACTTGGATTTTAGTACTGCAAAAAAAGGAGATAAATACCCTTTGGATGTTTACCTCGATAATAAAATCTATAACCTTGGGTTTAAGTTTGATGGTCGCGAAACCATTAAATCAGATATCGGTACTGTTAAATGTTTGCGATTTGTACCTACGCTGGTAGTCGACCGTGTGTTTAAAGACCAGGATGATATGACTGTTTGGGTAACTGATGACGATAACAAAATTCCTATCAGAGTAAAAGCAAATATTGCAGTTGGTTCTATTAAAGTTGATATCACCAGCTACAGTGGTTTGAAAAATGATTTCAAAGCCCTGGTAAAAAAGAAATAATTTTATTCCTGTATCAAAATACTGAGACCGGCCTGCAAGCTGTAATTGGCAAGGGAGGTTGGTGGAGAGTTGCTATCCAGTATGCCATAACTGCCCATGGTGTTTCTCCAATATTTTCTGGATATGTCAGCCAGATAACGCCCTCTTACAAAAATGCCTAGAGAAGGCGAAAATGCCAATCTTAAATCAAGTCCTATTCCAACTGAGACCGCATTGTTGATGTATTTATAGCGTTTGATAGGTGAGAATCCAGGAGAAGGGGAATAAGCAGCAGAATCATTTTCTATCATCATTGAGAAGCGCTGGAAACCCAATATGCCATAAGCCCCTATTGTGAAGTGTTTACTGATATGAGGGCTGTAACCATAACCTTCCATAGCAGAATAGCCACTCAGTGTATAATTCAATCCGTTCAATGTTGTTTTTTGAGTGAGGTGTTGTTCATACCTGCCGAAATTGTAGTTGCCGAAATCCATGTAAGTATACCCTATGCTGAATTGCTGCACCGGTTGTTTGAAACCCTTGTCTGTAAACTTCAGATCCTTATTTAATTTATCGAAATTGAAGAACGATTGACCATAGCCAAAGTCAAGCGCTACAGCCCATTCGTGGTAATCGTCATAATCATAATTAGATTTTTTTGTGTATTTTGTTTTGTCTTTTGAGCAGATGCTATTGGCAAGAATATAAGAAAAGTGTTGACTTAGCAATGTGTCTTCTCTATTGATACTCATCAATACATTCTCGTTGGTGCAAGGAATATCAATGTATTTTTTCAGAATTTCTGTAGTGGCAAAATCTTCGTAAGTATCTGTTTTGTCTTCATTGTAAAAAATACCGATCGTCATTGTCTTTCCTTTTCCTATACCCTCATTCAAACGCATGGCTGTCGGTTTTACTTCATACCAGTTACAATCTTTATTAATGAGAGATAAACTGGTGTGGCAGCGCCCAAACTGACCGTAAAATTTTTCATCCGGATGCTCAGTAATCTGTTTGGCAATGTTATCGTAAATCATGCGCTCGCGATAAATGGTTTGGTGCGGTAGTTGTGCGTAGTTAGTCCATTTGCGGTACTCCATAATGGATTGAAATATTTTGTCAAATAATGCAAATTTATCCTTCAATAATTCCATGTAATAGGGTTTCTTTAATTTGTAACTTTCAACAATTGAATCAATCGTTTCAGCATTATTAAAACCATAGGAATAGAAAGAATTAGAACCAATGGTATAGGTGCTTTCATAGGTGGTGTAACTGTCATATTTAACTGAGGAATAATTGGCGTATGATTTCAATACTTCTACATCAAATGCAATGGCCTCAGGTATCTCAGTATTTTTAGGAATCAGGCTGGCCAAAAGCATGGGGCCATCATCCGGGAATCGCTCAACATCCACGCCCTGAACAGCTATTTTTTTATTTTCAGGCAATTCATCATTCATTTTTTTTAGTGCCTTGTACAATTCGAGATATGATTTGGAAGTTGTGGCTTTTAAACTGGCATAATAAGTGGTGTCGTTATTGATATAGGCATTCAGCATATAACCCCTTGCATAACCTAACTCAAGGATATAATTTCTTACATTGGCTTGCTTGTTCAGGTAAGCCAGCATTCTTAATTGAATATTGGCGTTTTCTTTTTTGTAATTGTGGTTTTCACCGGTAAAGAAAATAGTGTAATTATTGACAACGCTATCTAATTGTTCTAGACCTTTAAAAGGGGTTCCGCTGATGTAGCTCGTGGCGTTTAAAGGTTGTGCGCCCGCTTTAATTGTAAAAATGAGCAATAGATAGGTAAAAACTAGTTTCATCATATAAGATAATGCAAATTAATGGGAATTATTGTCTTAAAACAGCGCCTAATCAAAAATCTATAAAAAATTAACTCGGGAGATTGTTTATTTTTGCAGCCTTATGTCAAAAGTTAGAGTGAGATTTGCCCCAAGTCCTACGGGACCATTACACATTGGGGGAGTTAGAACAGCCCTGTTTAATTATCTGTTTGCCAAACAACAAGGTGGTGATATGATCCTGAGAATTGAAGACACCGATCAAACACGTTTTGTTCCCGGTGCCGAAGACTATATTGTGGAAGCATTGAATTGGGTGGGAATTAAATTTGATGAAGGTACTCATGTAGGTGGTCCTTGCGCCCCTTACCGCCAAAGCGACCGCAAAGCCATGTACCGTCAGTATGCTGATCAATTGTTGAACAGCGGTCATGCTTACTACGCTTTTGATACCACAGAAGAATTGGACGCCATGCGCGAAAAGTTGAAAGCGGGTGGTATGGCTCCACAGTACGATGCTGTGAGTCGTATGAGCATGAAAAACTCATTGACTATTTCAGAAGATGAAGTAAAAAGAAAACTGGAGGCAGGTGAGCCTTATGTTATCAGAATAAAATTACCTAGAAAAGAAGAGGTGAGATTTCACGACTTAATCAGAGGTTGGGTAGTGGTTCAAACATCAGCAATGGACGATAAAGTGTTGTTCAAAAGCGATGGTATGCCTACCTACCATTTGGCAAATGTAGTGGATGATTATACCATGAAAATTACCCATGTTATACGTGGTGAAGAGTGGTTACCATCAGCCCCTTTGCATGTGATGCTATACAGATTTTTCGGTTGGGAGGCCTCAATGCCAATGTTCGCGCATTTACCTTTGATTTTAAAACCGGATGGCAATGGCAAATTGAGTAAACGCGATGGCGACAGATTGGGTTTCCCTGTATTTCCGCTCGAGTGGAAAGATCCATCAACAGGTGATATCAGTAGCGGTTACCGCGAAAAAGGCTACGAGCCCGAAGGTGTCATGAATATGTTGGCGTTATTGGGCTGGCATACTTCTGATAACCGCGAGATATTCAATGTGGAAGAATTGATACAATTGTTCAGCATCGAGAAAATAAGCAAGAACGGAGCGAAGTTCGATCCTGAGAAAGCCAAGTGGTTCAATCACCAGCAGTTGATGCTGAAATCAAATAAAGACATTGCTGCCAGTATCGCAGATGAAGCAACCGCTAAAGGTTTTTCTGCCAATGCTGATTACATTGAAAAAGTAGTGGCATTGATCAAAGAAAAGGTGACATTTAAAAATGAGATAATCGATAAGAGCACATATTTTTTTAAAGAGCCTACAGTTTACGATGCACAGGTAGTTGCAAAAAAATGGAATGGACAGGCTGTACAGTTTCTTCAGGCTTTTGCAAAAAATCTGGAAGGCCATCTTCAGTCATCCGCAACGGAGCTTGAGCAATTGTTTAAGGATACGGCTGAGCAAATGGCCATTTCACCGGGCAGCGTCATGCAGCCTTTGCGTTTGGCTTTGAGCGGTGAGGGTGGTGGTCCTCCGATATTCGAAATGTTACATCTGATAGGTGTTCAGGCTTGCATCGGCAGAATCAATGCAGCTATTCAAAACATTGCATTAACAGCATAAAGTATATAAAACATGAAATTCAAAACGCTTCTCTATATTTTAATTGCCATTGGTGTAAGCAGTTGCAGGCTGACGAGCTATACCGCACAACCCGGTTCGCCCCGCACAGCTTTCCCTGCCGAAATGCATGGCACTTTTATGGCGATTGAAAAACATAAAGGTGTAAGTGATACCACTATTATGACCATTTCGGAAAATAAATTAACAGTGAATGACATCATATTTGGCAAGTATTTAAAACTCACAGATACCACGACATTGACACATTTGGGTGATTTTTATTTCTTCAATGTGCGCAATACAGATAGTCTGGGTCGCAACAATTGGACAGTGTTTCCCGTATTGGTAAAAAGCAATGCCATCTATTTGTTTAATTTGCCTCAGGGAAAAATTCAAAAGAAGATTGAGAAGTATTTAAAACCAACCGGAAAATTGAGTGGGGAGTACATCATGGACAATGAGCCCTTTAAAAACTATTGTGAAAAATATCTGAAGAAGCGCAAGGCTTATAAATTAAAAAGAATCAAGTAATGACAACAGCATTAAATCGCCCTATCAGGGTATTGATAGCAAAAGTAGGTCTTGACGGCCACGACAGAGGTGCTAAAGTAATCGCAACAGCATTGAGAGATGCGGGTATGGAAGTTATATACACAGGCCTGCGCCAAACACCTGAGATGGTTGTAAATGCAGCACTTCAGGAAGATGTGGATGTTATTGGTATCAGTATTTTGTCGGGTGCCCACAATACGGTTTTTCCAAAAGTGATAGATATGATGAAGGAAAAACAACTGGACAATGTATTGCTGATAGGTGGTGGTATTATTCCCGATGACGATATGGCCACACTGAATACACAAGGTGTTGCCCGTTTGTTTCCTCCGGGGACAAGCACCGTTGAAATCGTTTCATACATCACCGACTGGGTGCAAAAAAACAGAACATTCTAATAATCTGTGTTTCACGAACCTGTACCTTATATCAACAGGAAGAACGGTAAAACCTATCACAAAATAGGAGAGGCCATCGATTGTACAAACGGCAATGAAGATGTTCCTTTTGTTATTTATTGTTTGCCTGATAATGATAAAACTTTCATTAGAAAGGCAACAGAGTTTGAACAAAAGTTTTATAAAGCTGAGAGTTAAAAATAATCTTGTAAATGAAATCATCTGAGCAACCTGTTACATTTGATTCTGCTATTCATGTACTCACTTATTTAATGGGTGTTAAATACATTGAAATTCCACCGGTCATTGTTAAGCAATTGGGGGGCTCATTCTCTCAACGCGTTATTTGTACCATCAATCAAAAAATAAGTTTTCAGGCAGGGTTTGTATCATTGGGAAATGGCTCTGCTTATATCAGTGTCAATCAAGCACGACTCAAAAAATTAGGCGTTGAAGAAGGCGATATGGTGAGTGTGAGTTTGGTGAAAGACGACAGTGAATATGGTGTGCCAATGCCTGAGGAATTGGATGTATTGTTTCAACAAGATAGGGAGGGGTTCGACCGTTTTAAAGGTCTGGCCATGGGTATGCAACGCTATATCATGAATCACGTATCGGCAGTTAAGAATACGCAAAAGCGTGTTGACCGCGCGATTTTACTCATCACCAATCTGAAGAAAACTAAAAAGGGAAAAGAAACCTTTAGGGCGATTCTGGGTAAAGACGAAGTGCTCTAAAAAAATCTGAAACACAATCCAAATTCAAGCGCATAACCACTGATGGTTGTGGCAGTATTTGTGCCAACTGTATTGCCTTTTACACCATCTGTAGAAGCTGTTCCGGAATATTGACTAACCATCCCTAATACACCCAGACGTTTCCAGAAATAGTAGCGCAATTTGCTACCTACTCTGATAATACCGCCTTTAGCTTTGTAGTTATAAGCAGCATCACCATCTTTACCACTAAAAGCAACACCAAATGAACCAAAGGATGTATAAATAGACCAGTCTAATCTTTTTCTGGTATACAAGTGGTAGTTGACATCGAATGTAAATTCAGAAGTTTTAACATTCACTTTTTTATTGTCAGATAAATTAAAGCCATAGTATTTATTTGGGTCAACATCAAACAAATCATTGCCGGTACTCAAGCCAATACCCCAGCGATTGCTTAATCCAAATTCTATAAACAAGGGATCTCTTATGCCATCCATTTCGCTGAATTGTGTAGCAGGGGATTCAGTTGTTTGTGCAGTATTGGTGGTAGAGTATTTTGCTGTTGTACTGCCTTCTGAAATGCTCAATAACAGACAGCCTTTTTTGAAAGCCATTTGCGCATTAACTGCAGGCGCCAGGAAAACAAGAAAACTGAAGGCGAGTATTAATTGTTTTTTCATATCAAAAAATGATTTTATTTTAACAAATATAGGATTTTATACCATATAAACAAGCAAAAAATACCTGCAGGCTGCATCTACTCCAGCAACATTTCCATCAGCTTTTCAAATGTGGTCATGCCATCACGACCATTGTTATTTGATATAATGATCAGTGAATTGATGTGGCTGTTAAACCGGTGTTCAAGGATAATATTGCCATAATTGACATCTGAATCAGGTTTTAAATGGTGGCGGTGAATGGTCAGTCGGGTGCCACTGTCAAATATTTCATGTCGCTCATCACTCAGTGATAGGAGGTAATTATTTTGCACCAGTCGCAGCATAAAGTAATCAAATAAAAAACTCAGTTCCTGATGAATGAGGTGCTCGGGATGCCAGGTAAGTCGCTTGAAAGTTGGCAGTTGTTCATAGTCCAAATCATCAGCCCCTTTGCCAAAAACACCATTGGCATAACTGCCGCTTAATATTTCCAATAATTCAATAGCGCCCTTATGCAGCCATTGTTGATAATGTTCACTATAGGTTTGGGTGCGATTTAATACCTTTGTATGCATATAAAATAGCCGGATTATTTTCTTAAACGCAAATCATCAGCTTGTAGTATATATCAGTTTTAAAAAAATTATTGTGTAAAAATGAAATTAACTTTTTGGGGAGCAGCGCGACAGGTTACCGGCAGCATGCATCTTTTAACCCTCGATAACAATTACAATATCCTTGTTGATTGTGGGTTGAATTATGAGAATAAAAAAACATTTGATGAAGACAACAGCCAGTTTCCATTTTATCCGGAAAGCATTGATCTGGTAATCCTTACCCATGCCCACATCGACCATTCAGGGAATTTGCCCAATTTAGTGAAGCAGGGTTTTAAAGGGCAGATATTGTGTACAGATGCCAGTGTAGAATTGACAAAGAATCTTTTGCTTGATTCCATGAATGTGCAAATGATAGAGAGCAACAAGAAACGCAATGTCAGAAAAGGTGGTAAAAAGAAAGCCAAGTTTTCAAGAAGTCAGGGTTACAATGAAGCGCAGGTGCTATACAATAGAAAGCATGTAGAGCATACAGTAGATGCCATGGTGGGTATAGGTTTCAGATTGCCTTTTGTAGTGAACGAAAGTCTCACCATTGAATTTTTTGAGGCAGGCCATATTTTAGGTGCCGCTTCAGTTAAAATGACCATTAACGAAAATGGAAAAACAAAGACAATAGGGTTTACAGGTGATTTAGGAAATTATTCATCAAAGCTGGTGAAGGATCCACAACCCATGCCCGGTCTTGAATATTTGGTAAGTGAAAGTACATACGGTGGCAGATTGCATACCGATGTGGCTGATGCAGAAACATTGCTACTGGCTTATGTTACCAATACCTGTGTAAAATACAATGGTAAATTGGTGATACCTGCATTTAGTGTAGGACGTACACAAGCCATTATTTTCGCATTCCACCAATTGCACATCAAGGGTTTATTACCACCTCAGGTAAGAATCTATTCAGACAGTCCTTTGGCCATTCGCACCACAAAATTATACGACCAGTACATCGGCAGTTTAAATGACGAAGCACAGGCATTTTATATGCAACACGGCCACTTATTTGCCTTCCCTCAATTAACCACAATAGAGGAAAGCAAAGAGAGTGAGATCATCAGTATGTCGCCTGAACCGGCAGTGATTATTTCAGCTGCAGGAATGGTAGAAGGTGGTCGTATTCAGGAACACGTTCGCAATAACATTGGCAACCCTTACAGCACTATTTTAATTGCAGGTTTCTGTGCCCCGGGTACATTGGGTCACGAGCTATTGCAAGGTCGCCCATCGGTGAATATCAATAAGAGAGAAAGACAGGTGTATGCTAAAATAGCAAGAACAGATGCTTTCAGCGCTCACCCCGATCAAAATGGTTTGATGCGTTATTTCGAATCTATACATTACAAAAAATTAAAGAAGATATTTCTTGTTCACGGTGATGAGGACAGCATGATGAAGTTTAAGGAGCACATCAATTTGCCGACTGTGGAAACCCCTTTTGAAGGGCAGACTTTTGAATTGTAGGCTATTCTCTATAGACTGAACAGTCACCCTTCTGTCAAAAACTTTTGAAGAAGTTTGATAATTCCAAAACTTTTGTATATTTGATAAAGTCTTCATTTGTATGCAAAGAATTTTACGGTCTGTTTATCTGCAATTACTCTTGGTCTTGGTGTGTTTCTCAAATGCCTCAGGACTTATTGCACAGGCTTTAAAAGTAGGTGAAGTGTATGATTACAATGTGGGGGATGAATTTATCATTCAGCGCGACAGAAATGGTCCACCTATCTATACCAATGTAAAAGTAATATCACGAACAGATTTTGGAACAGACAGTGTGAGATATTTGTTTGAGACAACTGTTTATAATTTAAATACAGTCTCTAAACTTTGGGAATCTGTCAAAACAAATCACTACAGTACCTTTAAGAATCTCATCGATACTTTTTTTGAGTCTTTCATGCAGCAGGATACCATGCAGTATGATACATTTAATAATAAATCATTTCTTGTAAATGAAAGAAAAGATTCAGTACTGACAGATACATGCGGTGCTACTATTAATTACCGTTATCGCTTTTCAGGGTCACCGTTATCAGAGAACGAAACTTTTATATATAAAGCTATTAAAGGTGTGGGAATGCTTCAATACTATGAATTGGACGGAGGTAAGGATTTCTATGAGGATTATCTGTTGTATTCAAAGAAAGGAGCCAATGCATGTGGTAATAGTAAAAGTATCCCTACGTCAATTAAAACAGTCAATAAAAAATCATCCGTTAAAATTTGGCCGAATCCTGCCAAAGACTGGTTGAATATTGGCGGTGAACCATTGTTCGGGTTTAAAATTTTCGATGTTACCGGTCGCGAAGTATTGTCAGCCCTTATTGCGGATGAAAATCCAATAGATATCAGCTCACTGAGAAGAGGGCTTTATACAATTGTTGTTGTTACTGCCATTAAAGGCACCATTACATTTAAACTTACGGTTGTTGAGTAGGTTTTTTTGTTAAATTCTAATTAACAAAATACATATCAGTAGTGCCTTTGCTTTTTACTTCAATTTTACCCCTGTATTCGCAGTCAAAATGTTCTTTTACAAGTTCGTATGTTGTGCCGCTGATATTGACGCGTCCTGACTCTCCGCTGCTTTCCATGCGATTGGCCATATTCACAGTGTCACCCCATATATCGTAAGCAAATTTTTTGACACCAACGATACCCGCTACCACCGGTCCGCTGTGTATGCCTATTCTTACATCAAACAAACCGCCTTCTGATTTCTTATTGCGTACAAATTCATTCATTTCTTTTGCAGCGCGAACGGTTTGAATGGCGTGTTGTTCGGCTTCGTTAGGCATGCCGCAAACAGCCAGATAAGCATCACCTATGGTCTTTATTTTCTCAAGTCCGTATTTTCCAATAATGTCATCAAAGGCTTTGAAATAAAAGTCAATTTGTTCAACTAATACAGTAGGAGATAGTTTTTCGCTGATGCCTGTAAAGTTTACGAAGTCGGTAAACAGCACCGATACATTGTTGTACAAACGCGCTTCTGATTTGCCAAAAGTTTTCAATTCTTCGGCTATTTCTCCGGGCAATATATTCAACAACAAATCATCAGATTTCTTCTTTTCACTTTGCAATTGTTCAGTACGTTCCAGAACTTTTTCTTCAAGTGTTTTATTTTGATTGATGATCAATAATTGTTTCTCCTGTTCCTGTTGAAGATTTTTTTCTGATAATACTTTAATCTCTATTACCTGTTTCGATAAGTCGCGGTTAATACTTGCAAATTTCCAAGCCAGATAAACAGATAGCGATAGAGGAATACTAAGAATAGCAAATGCGATAAGAACTAATAACAGTTGTCCCTGAGGTGTGCTGTCGTTAATGAAATAGTCGCCATCTATAACAATCGTTGTAAATAACAATGACAATAATAACAAGGCAAAGAATAAAATGCCAAATCCTACTATTCTGGCGCCTTTTGTTTTCTTGATAATTGCACGGATAATCAATACAATGACTTCTAAAAGTACAAAGACAATGAGTACGAAAGTTGCAATACTAAAAACGATATTATAAAAATCAAAAAAAGCACTAGCGATAAGCCCTAATGAAAGACAATTAATGGTCCAATAACGCCAACTTTTTTTTGAGGAAAATAATTCATTGATAAATCGGCTGAGAGATAAGCATGAAACAACAAATATATAGGGCGTTAATGCTGTAAACTGTAGTTGTAAATCAGGGTCAGGATTTAATGAAGTGAAGTATGGGATGAAGAATGCCAGTCCTAAACAGAAACTGAAAATGCTGAAGTATAAATTTGATTTTGATTCTCTGAAAAAGATGTATAATAAGAAATGTAAAAGTGATAGTATTATGAAAATAAAACACATTAATAACAAGATCAGTGAAAGAGTAATAACAGTAGCATTGCGACCTTCAACGGCAATATTGGCATTGGCTATGCTTATTTCAAAACCACTTCTTGAATTTCTGTATTCTTCATAATGCGCTTTTGCGTTATAGTTAGCATATCTAATCGCAATAGTATGTGTGCCTGTGTCCCTTATAGAAAATATAATCGGAAGTTTCTGGGGGTCTTTATATAAACTTTTGTTGGGTCCATCTATGCGTCCTAAATTATAAATGAGTTTACCGTCAATATAAATTTCAGACGCACCGTTTTGATTGATCATTAAGGCTAATGGAAGACCTGTTAAACTTGAATCTAAATGGATATACTTTCTAAACCAGGCGAGCCCTTTGAAAATAGAATCTTTGGTATTTTTAAGTAAAGAAGAGCGGTAAACCCAAGTGCTATCATTGAAAATTTTTGCAGCATTTGAAGGCTGGTCTGTTTCAGAATAATACCAACTGTCGCTAATTTCTTTCTCCGGATTTTTTGTATTTAAGTGAGTTACTATGCGACTTGACTGCCCCCAAATACTATTGGAAATAAAAGTGAGTAGAAGAAAAAAAGTAAAACGCAGCAGTTGATACATACTTGGTTTTTATAACAAAGAATTTCGCAACAGATAGCTAAGCTGATAGCAATTATTTTTTGTCAATCTCTTGTTGGAGTTTATTGTCTGTCAACTCCATATTGTTTTCTTTAGCAAATGCTTTTTGAGCGGCTTCAACCTGGTTGTCGATTTCAGTTTCTTTTGCCGATACTTCTGTTGCAATTTTATTGAGCAATTCAACATCTTCAGTAGTTACAGCATCATCCGGTTTTGCAACTATCTCTATAATGGTTTTGTATTCGTTCATTGAAATACTTTTGTAAAATTCAAAAGCTTTCAGCATTTTTTCTTTTAATTGAGTTTTGTCGTCAAATTTTTCCAATTTCTGCATGCCGGCTATTGATACATCGATTCTATCGTTCAACTCTTGTAATTTAGAGAACATAGCCGCTGAATCCTGTGTTTCAATGGCTTTAGATAATTCCAGCATTTTTTCAATGATAGGAGTTTGATAACCGATAATCTGGTCATTATATTTGGCTGCATCTTGTGATTTATTGCAAGATAAAAGCAAGAGAGATGCAAAAAGGCATAATACGGTAGATTTAATAAATTTCATGATCTGTTTTTTTAGTTACAATGATAGTAATATTTTTAATGTATACCAATTGTTTTTGAATTTCTTCTAAAATCAAAAATTATAATTAGTGAAAAATAAAGGAAGAGTGATGTATTATGCAGTGTAAATCTGCATGGTGGTTTCAGTAGCAAATTGCGCTGTAAATAACCTTAAATGGTTGCTATAATCACTTTTTTGCATGGTTGTCAAATCCTCAAGAACTTTAGAAATACTTGCTATTTCAATGGTGTCAAAGTACAAATTGTTGTCAGGTGCTATTTCTCTGAAAACAGGAATATTGTTTACAGCCATGGGCAATCCTGCACATGCCGCTTCTATCATTGGGATCCCAAATCCCTCTATCATACTTGGGTAAATAAATGATTGTGCACTTCTGTACAAAAGGGGCAATTCAGCTTGAGAAATATCGGTTAGTAAAATAACTTGTGATGACAAATCGTTGTTATTGACATAGTCATTGCAAACTTCAAATGTTTCACCTATTCTGCCAGCCAATACCAGCCGAATATTTTTATTGCCGGAGGCCTTCAACCCCTTCAGTAATTGCAAGTGATTTTTGCGTGTTTGAAAACTGCTGACATATAGGACAAATGCATGCGATAAGCTGTACTTGTTTTTAAAAGCATCAAGTGTTGACGAATCGTACGTTTGCCAATGATTGTCGCTGCAGGTTTGGTAAACAACACTTACTTTTTTCTCGTCAGCATTGTATAGACGAATCAGATCATTTGCGGTGGCTTTGCTGGTTGCAATAATTGTATCGGCATGCTTGATGGCAAGCTTAGTTTTTTGATGATAAATTGTACGATCAAGCCATGCGTATTGCTCAGGAAATAATCTGTAAATAACATCGTGGATGGTTACTATTTTTTTTGTATTTCCTTGTATTTGGGTCAGGGGCAATTCATTGCTCAGACCGTGGAATACATCGAGTTGGTAGCGTTCAATGTCGCGGGCCATGCCCAGACTTCGCCATAGCAAGCCATTGGCACGTGGCGTTATAGCCTCAGCATTTGCAGGAAGTAAAGTAAGGTCAGGATGCTTATCAAAAAGGTAATAATGATGCTCAGTATAATATTTGCAAAGCCCGTTAACAAGGTCGCGGCTGTAGTTGCCCAAACCCGTTCGGTTGTGAAAATATCGCTTGGCATCAAACCCAATTTTCATGCTTATACAGCTACATTGAAATCTCTTAACGCATCGTTCAATGAAGTCTTGAGATCGGTGCTAGGTTTGCGTTGGCCAATGATGATGGCGCAAGGTACATGGTATTTGCCTGCAGGGAAGTCTTTTTCGTAACTTCCTGGAATTACAACACTGCGAGGTGGCACATAGCCTTTATAAGTAATAGGTTCTGCACCGGTTACATCAATTATTTTTGTAGATTGCGTAATGGTAACACCTGCACCTAATACTGCTTCTTTGCCAATGTGTGCACCTTCAACAACAATACAACGTGATCCTATGAAACAATCGTCTTCAATAATAACAGGGGCAGCTTGAACGGGTTCTAATACACCGCCAATACCAACACCACCACTTAAGTGAACATTTTTACCTATCTGTGCGCAACTGCCAACAGTCGCCCATGTGTCAACCATGGTGCCGCTGTCTACAAACGCACCAATATTAACAAAACTCGGCATCAATATGACACCTTTATTGATAAAAGCGCCATAGCGTGCAACAGAACCCATAACGGCTCTAACACCCTGAGAAGCATAATCTTTTTTCAAAGGTATTTTATCACAGATTTCATAACTGCCCATGGTTTCGGTTTTAATTTCCTGTAAAGGGAAATAAAGGATAACACCTTTCTTTACCCATTCATTCACTTTCCAACTATCACCTGCAGGTTCAGCTACTCTTACCTGACCTTTGTCAAGCAATTCAATAAGTGAACGCACTGCGTGCTGAGTGTCGGCTTCCTTTAATAACTCTCTGTTACTCCATGCGGCTTCTATGATGTTCTGTAAACTCTGTGTATCTGTCATAAATAATGTTGATGTTACTGCAAAACAAGTCAAAATAAACGACTATCGCATAATTTATGGATGAAATGTTCGAATTTTAGATGGTTTTAGGCGCTGTTAAAAGTATTCAACCCTTTTGAAACCACTTGGGTTTATTGCTTTTGTAAATAAATTAACATTGTAATATGATTTTTTTGTAATTTTACTTGTTTTTTACACACGATGAATAAAAAAATACTACCCCTTCTCTTCTTACTATTTGCAATTATTTCAGGCAGTTATTCACAAAGTAGACTGCCAAAGTATATTGTTGTAAGTAATGCCTATTACCATCAGGAACTAGTACATAACCCTAATTTCAAGTATGTGTCACAGTATTCGGGTGATTCTATGTATGTGAAAATAATTCATACTGAAATCCCTTCGAATGGGGTTGTTGATGCGCGTTTAAAGCCAATAGCACCGGCACAAAAAATAAGCAGCCAATGGAAAACCAACGATACGTTTCAGCTAATAAATATTGCTTGCTTTGATGAAGAAGGATTGAAAAGTGTTAGATTGATGTTTGAAAAAGCAGAATTGTTCGGCACTATATTGTATGAAAGAACCGGATTCTTAAGTATTAAAGTAAAAATAAAAGTAACAGAAATAGTCAAATTACAGGCTGTTGAAGATATAAAGTTTATTTCATTTTACCCACCGGCAGTTCGAGAAATTAATTTCGTTGAACGAAGTAATCATAGGGTTGCGCGAATGGCACCAAATTTCCCCGCAACTTCATTTTTAACAGGTAAAGGAATTACAATGGGTATTTGGGATGGTGGTGATGTAGGGATTCATATTGATTTTGACAGTCGTTTAACGTTAGTAAAAAAGTTAGGGATTAATAGTCATGCAACACACGTAGCAGGAACCATGGCAGGAGCAGGTAATCTGGAGCCTGATGCAAGAGGCATGGCACCTGAAGCAAAAATTTACAGCTGGGATTTTAATGGAGATATTCCCATTGAAATGGATACCAATAAAATAAAACTGGGTTATGTTTTGACACAAAACTCGTATGGTTACTGGACAAACAATTGTGCTGATTTTGCATTATATGATATTACCAGCACCGATATGGACCGCTTGTCTATCAAGCATCCTGATCTGTTGCATGTTTTTGCAGCAGGTAATTCAAGGGGCATGAATTGTGTAGCAGGTGGTTATAAAACTATATTGCCGGGTTTTCAAAGTGCCAAAAATACCATCTCAGTGGCGGCAATCAATAGTACCGATGGCGACTCATATTTTAGTTGTGCCGGTCCTACCCAGGATGGTAGATTTAAACCTGAAATTAGTGCTGTAGGTGTGAATGTTTACAGCACACAAAATTTAAATACTTATGCAGGTGGCTGGAATGGTACATCAATGGCTACACCAGGTGCATCTGGGACTATTGCCTTGTTATACGAAAGATTTAAAGCCAAATACGGTTACATACCACCCAATTATTTAGCAAAAAATATTATTTCAAATACAACAGATGATATAGGCAATGTTGGCCCTGATTTTCTGTTTGGTTTTGGAAGAATAAATGGACAAGTTGGAGTTAATTTGATTGATTCAGGTTTTTGGAACATCGATAGCCTTGCCAATAATGCCTATTATCTCGATACCATCTATTTAACAAGCGGCTTAAATGAATTGAAAGTAATGCTGACCTGGAATGATGTGGAAGTGAATGCTTCATCCAGCCCTATTTTAGTGAATGATCTTGACTTAACTGTAACGGATTCAACTGGCACCGAATTTAAAACATGGTGGTGCAATCCGAATTCTCCTACGGCTTTAGCCATTCGTCAAAGAGATAGTTTGAATAACATTGAACAGGTAACAGTTAAAAACCCTTTGCGTGGCCGATATATTATTAAAGTTTATGGTAAAAATATACCTGTGGGGAATCAGACTTTTGCAGTTAGCTATTGGAAAGATGCCAAAGCGCTGACCGTTGTTTACCCCGATGGAAAAGAAACCATGGCATCGCCCTCTTCAGCGGCAAAAGCCCAGATAATCAGATGGGATAGTAAAGGTGTTACAGGTAACTATACCCTTGAATTTTCAAGAGATAGTGGTACAAGCTGGCAAACGATTGCTACCAATATCCCCAATACCCAAAGATCGTATACATGGCAAACGTTACAAGACACAGTTTCTACAGGCAGAGCGTTAATAAGAATTGGTAATGGTACTGTTAAAGATGCTTCTAACAATGTATTCAGTATTACAGGAGGAAATGTCGGCTTGAATGCAACAGTGTGCGACAGTCAAGTGTTCTTAAGATGGAGAACAACTCCAAAGGCTGATTTTTATAGAGTGCAGATGCTGGTAAATGGCAAAATGAAAGAAATGGGAACGACTAAAGATACTAGTTTTTTGATTTCAAAATTAGTAAATGGTCAAATGTACTGGTTCAGTGTTTCAAATAGAAAACTGAATGGAGCCGAAAGTCCCCGCACTATAGCCATTAGTGCAACACCAAATAATTCGATAAAACCGCCTCGTATTGTGATACAACCAAAGGATACAAATATTTGTTTTTCCAATGTTTTTTATCAAAAGTCAACTGCAACAGGCACAAGCACGGTAACAGCGATATGGCAATTCAGCAACAACAATGGACAAACATGGAGCAATATTTCAAATACCATCGACTCACTTAATTTAAGAAATTATGTACCCGATTTCTCATATACTGTAAGACGGGTTTATCTCAATGCCTGTTTAGCACCGGTTATTACACGCACTGCTGTTATCAGACTTGACTCAGTGTTGGTTGTTAAATTTTATAACAGGGATACTATCGTTTGTAAAGGCAGTACAATCACTGATTCAATTAAAATTGTGAGTAAAATTCCTCCCATTGTTTCATGGTATAATGATACACTTTCAACATCAGTATTGTTGCAAAAAAGCAACTCACCCTATTTTATAGCTAAAAAAACTAAACCCATGTCAATATGGGCTGAAGTGCTCAATTTATGCGGCAATGTAAAGACCAAGGATTTGACTAAACCGGCATCCGGTAACGGACGAAATGAATACACATTATTTGCAGCTCCTGCAATTGCTATTGCAGATACGCTGATTGCCTGTGTTGGCGAAACAATTATAATAAACCCGGTATTGAGCGGAGGCCGTCCGGGGTTTCAGAAATTGATGATAAAGACTGAAGATTCAGTTCATTTTAAAAACAGCATCAATCGGAAAATAACAAAAGATCAGGTGGTGTATTTGTATTATTTTGACAATTGTTATCCCGATACAACGATTAAAAAAGTTGTAGTAAAAATGCGCAATCCTTTGAGTATAGATTTGAGAAATGATTCAACCATCTGTTATGGCAGCAATGCGTCATTAAAAGCGATTGCAAGCGGAGGGAAGGGGACTTATAATTATACATGGGCAGATACTTCACTGCTAGTTGATACAAGAGTTGTAACTTTAAAATCCAACAAAATATTTAAGGTGACCCTTACAGATAATTGCACTGAGAAACCTGCTGTAGATTCAGTACTGATACAAGTGTTACCGGCTTTGCAATTTACTTTAACAACTAACAGTGATACACTGTGCAGCGGTAATTTGTTGAGTTTTAATCTTACCCCAAGTGGTGGTAGGATTGCGACAAGAAAAATTACCTGGAGCGATACCGGTTTAACAGGAACAACACCATCCATCGTGCCTAAAAAATCAACTGTTTACAAAGTGATATTATCTGATGGATGCAGTATCAATGCAGTAGATTCAATCGGAGTTTTTGTAAGAGATCCGCTTAAAATAAAAATTGACAAAAAAGATACCCTTTGCAATGGCAAACAGACAACGCTTACAGCGCAACTCAGTGGCGGTTTAGCCGGAAAACAAGTTGTACAATGGTTGCCTTTGAATAAAATAGGAGCAAGTGTTAGTTATACACCTACAGTTACCCAAAATATTATTGCAGAAGTATCTGATGGATGTACAACACCTTCAGTTGCCGATACTTTGCAGGTAAATGTGTATCAGCCACTTCAAATCCTATTAAATAATTTCTCAATTAGCTGTTATGGAGCACCCTTGTCATTAGCAGTGAACAGTAGCGGAGGTAAAACCAATACTCAGAAGTATTATTGGGACAATAAAGAGGAAAAAACTACATGGATTGATTCATTTAATACAAAATCTTATGTTGCGAAAGTAACTGATGGATGCATGGATACGATGAGCAGAAATGTATTAATAACAGTATTGCCAAAACTCTCCATGACGCCTTTGTATATTAGAAAATGTGGATACAATGATACCATCGTTAATTTCAAAACAAATACCGGTTTTCCGGCAATCATTACCTGGGATAAAAAACCAACAGGTGCACGACAAACATTTACTGATAAAGTGAGTGCCTTTTATGTTGCAACTATTAATGATGGGTGTAGTGATACAACAGTTGTAAATGTGCCTATTGCTGTCAGTGATTTTTCTGCCAATCAATTAAAAATTGACAAGGTCATTCTTAAAACCGCAATGTTAAAATTAGACGCTAGCGATTATCAAACAACAATCGATTGGAACGATGGATTTAAAACAACTGAGAGTGATACCAGCGCAAGCCATTTGTATAAAGAGTACGGGAATTATACAGTGTGTAAAATACAAACCGATGAAATTGGTTGTTCTGATACCATTTGCCAAATCATTGCAAATCCGGATCCAGTTAATTTCAAAAATTACCGCATAACAGTTTTCCCAAATCCGGTGAAAGATGTGCTGAATTTCTCTTTCAATCAATTGTCTTATGCTGTGAATGTTCAAATCTTTGATGCAACAGGAAAAAGGATTCTTGAAGATGGAATGATTTATCCGGCCTATAGCTCTTACAGTATTAATCTGAATGGGATTTCTCCAGGTATTTACACTTTGAAAGTCATCAGCAATGGTGAAGTGTTTGTTGTTAAGTTTGTAAAAATCGACTAAGGCTGCTATTACTCGTTTTAATTGTCATTATTAAGAATATTCAATATTAATTTATTGCTCTACTTTCATTTTTTTTAAGCAAATTTGCCCTTCATTTAATTGAATATCACTTGTATGTTATACACCCATATTAAAACCTGTATTTTAACCCTTGCGATTGCTACATCAGCACTTGTTCAGGCGCAGACCACAAGAACTCTGACCATGGATGAAGCCATTCTGATGGTTGATAAAAATACCAAGCAATCATTGCGCACCAAATCACTCAATCAGTTGCAGTGGCTACCTGGAGGCACACGCTATAGCTATTCAACTTCAGGTGCAAATGCTAAGATATTTATTACAGAAGTTGAAAGTAGTCGTGTAGATAGTGCCATAACTTTAGGCGTTATTAATGAAGCTATTAAAGCCATTGATGCTAAAGCAGTATTCAAAAACATTCCACCATTCGAGTGGATCGACAATGATAATTTCAAAGTTCAATACGGTGTGAAATACCTTAATTTCAGTACATCATCGCAATCTTTCAGAGAGTTGTTGGTGTTGCCTGCTAAGGCTGACCATGTAGAGTATGACATGGCACGCAATACTGCAGCATTTGTAGAGAATGATAATATTTATGTGCAAACACCTCAGGGCAACAAACAGATAACAACTGATGGCGGCAAAGGCATTGTATATGGACAATCTGTTCACCGCAATGAATTTGGTATCACCAAAGGATTATTCTGGAGTCCTAAAGGCAATAAACTGGCTTTCTACCGTATGGATGAAAGCATGGTAACTGATTATGCAATTTATGACAATAGCAGTCGTCCGGCCACTGTCAATACAATTAAATACCCTATTGCTGGTGCTAAAAGTCATCATGTTACATTAGGGGTTTACGACCTTGCTACAGGTAAAGTAACCTATATGGAAACCGGTGAACCCAAAGATCAATACCTTACTAATATTACCTGGAGTCCCGATGAATCAGCTGTTTATATCGCCATCGTTAATCGCGGTCAGAATCAAATGTTTCTGAATCGCTATAGTGCCGAAGGTGGTCATATCGAATTATCATTAATTGAAGAAAGAGATGATAAATACATAGAGCCTCAACACGGTATGTATTTTCTACCAAACAATCCGGATAGATTTATATGGCAAAGTGAAAAAGATGGATTCAATCATTTGTATCTGTATAATACCAATGGTAAATTGATTCGTCAACTCACTCAGGGCAAATGGATGGTGACCAACTTATTGGGAACTGATGATGCCGGGGACTATGTGTTTTTTGAAAGCACAAAGGAAAGTCCTTTAGAACGCCATGTATACAGAATCGATATGGAAGGCACGAATCTTAGAAAGTTATCTCCTGAACAGGGAACCAATGTAGGCTTCCTGAATAAACAAGGAAGTTATTTGCTGAATAACCTTAACAGTACAACAGTGCCAAGAAGAATTGTATTAGTCAATATCAAAGGGGATCAGACAAAAGTGTTGTTTGATGCACCCAATCCTTTAACAGAGTTCAACTTGGGTGAAACAACAATTATACCGATTGTTAGCAATGGTACAGTGTTATACAGCCGCATGATAACACCTCCTAATTTTGATAAAACAAAAAAATATCCGGTAATCGTTTATCTGTATGGCGGTCCACACGCACAAATGGTAACCAATACCTGGCTGGCCGGCAGCAACCTGTGGATGCAGTTGATGGCGCAACAAGGATATATTGTTTTTACAATTGATAACAGAGGTTCATCTAACAGAGGTCATGAATTTGAAAGCGCTACATTCCGCAATCTTGGCACAATAGAGATGGAAGACCAGATGGCAGGTGTTAACTATTTGAAGAAACTGCAATATGTGGATGGTGAAAGAATGGCGATACACGGATGGAGTTTTGGAGGTTTTATGACCACTACCATGATGACCCGTATGCCGGGTGTATTCAGTGTTGGTGTTGCAGGCGGTCCGGTTATCGACTGGGGCCTTTATGAAATAATGTATACCGAGCGTTACATGGATACACCTGCAGAAAATCCTGAAGGATATGCCAATTCAAACTTGTTAAAATACATCGATAATCTGGAAGATAAATTATTAATGATTCACGGTTGTGATGATGATGTGGTGCTTTGGCAACACAGTTTGTCTTATTGTAAAGCAGCTGTTGACAATGGCAATACGAATCTCGATTATTTTGTATACCCCGGTCATAAACACAATGTAGTGGGGAAAGACCGAGTGCATCTGATGCAGAAGATTACGGATTATATCATGGAACATTTATAGGATAAGAGTATCTTATCTTTTCAGCGTATCTACTAACCCTGCTATTTCGGCATTCTCAGCTTCCATTTCGCTTAGGCGATCAATTACTCGCTCATAGATATTAGATAATACTGCCGGGTGATAACAGTAATAGTCGTGGCTATTTCTGAATATGCTGTCATGTACGTGGTGCTTTTTCATAACATAAAACCAGTCCTTGGCCTTGTCGCGGGGAGCTCCTGAATTGTTGCTGTAAGTAGCGGCATCCACTAGGCGCAGGTCAATGATAATATCCACCATTTTATTCTCAGAGATTACCCAATCGGGCTTGCTGGCAACCTTAGCGGGTTTCTTATTGCAGGCTGTTGCAAACAAAGTAAGAAGGATCAACGTTAATAAGTACCTGTATTGCATTATTTTTGCAAATGTAATGATTGCGCGAAACATAACCCATATTCAACAAGAAGCAGGCCAAAAAGTTCAACTGGTCATTGTATCCAAATTCAGAAACATTGCAGAGATAAAGGAAGCGTATGAAACCGGACACAGGGTGTTTGCTGAAAACAAGGTGCAGGCATTGCTCGAACGCGCAGAACAATTGCCAACTGATATTGAATGGCATCTGATTGGGCATTTGCAAACCAACAAGGTTAAATACATCGCACCTTTTATTCATACTATTCAGAGTGTTGATAGCTTAAAGTTGCTACAAGAGATTAATAAACACGCTGAAAAAAACAACCGCATCATCAATTGCTTATTGCAAATATACATTGCCAGTGAAGAGACAAAATTCGGACTAACATTTGATGAAGCGTTAGAAATATTGAAACCTGAAGTCTTACAATTATTACCCTATGTGCGCATCGCAGGATTGATGGGCATGGCAACAAACACCAATGATATGGCTCAGGTAGAAAGAGAATTTAAAAGTTTGAAAACTTTTTTTGATACTGTGGCCATTACCCATGATATGCCTTATTTCAAACATTTATCAATGGGAATGAGCAGCGATTACATGCTCGCTATTGCCTGTGGTAGCAATATGATTAGGGTTGGCAGCAAGGTGTTTGAGGGGTAGGGTATTAATTGTTGAATGTATCTTCTTCCCAATTTGAAGGGTTATTGATGATGTAATTCTTTATCCTTTCAAATGAAATTGAATCTCTGATAACGTGATCATGAAATCGCGATTGCCAGATAAAATAAGCATGATTATTTTTATTACACCAACGTTTTACCGAAGATTTAAACTGTTGGATAATTACAGAAATTGAACCGGGTATGGGTTTTGAAAATGCGTTTAACCGCAGGTTAGCGGTATGTTGCAGGGACACGACATGTCGTGTCCCTGCATTGTTAACCGTTTTATCTATAATTATAATGCAGTGCACATGGTTTGGCATGACAAATGCATCGATTGTTACATGGGAAAAATGTTGCGGTATCTCCCTCAAATATTGAAAGGTGATTTCCCCAATTGGATTTAAAATTATTTGTCCATCTATAATCTCACCAAAGAAATGCTCTTTGTTTTTTGTGCAAATAGTAATGAAATAGGCACCTTCAGAAGAATAATCAAAGTTGCAGAGTCTTATGTGTTTTCGTTCTCTTCGCATTGATGTTACGAGGAAAATCTATTTTATTGAAAATTAAATATTATTAGTCTTATAACCCTTGGATTGTAAATAGGATTTTACCTTTTGTACCTGATCACCCTGAATCAACATTTCACCTTCAACAATACTACCGCCAGTACCACAATGGTTTTTTAATTGTTTGCACAATGCTTCCATGTCATCTGCTTTGCCGATAAACCCTTTGATAAGTGTAGCTTTTTTGCCACCTCTTTGTTTTGTTTCTAAACGTATCATCAGCTTTTGCTGCTGAGGGGGAAGCGTGTCTGTTTCTTCATTATCAGAAGGTATTTCAAAATCAGGATCAGTGCTGTACATCAATCCGTCAAAACTTCTTTTTATCTTTTTATTGCTCATTGCTCAGTACTTTTAAACTTAATGGTTCAATATTGATTTCTATTTCTTTGCCTAGCCACAAGGGTTCACCATCTATGTGCACACTGCCTTCGGCTGATCGTGTAACTGTAAAATCACTACCGGTTAACACCACTGCTTTATTGCTTTGGTGAAGTTGTCCCCTTAAAATATTGGTGAGTATCATTGGCAGCTCAAATGCGTTGAACTGTTTTAAAATCACAAGATTCAATAAACCGTCATCAGGCAATGCACCGGCATGCACTTTCACATTATTGCCCCATTGTGTGGCATTGGCAATACTGATCATAAATGCTCTGCCTTCCCACACGATTTTTCCTTTTTGGTAAATGGTATAATGCTCGCTTTTATAACCCATTTGCTTGACAATGGTTTTAACATAACCTTGTAAACCGCGTTTTTTATTATTGGCAAATAGGCTGCTGATATGTGCATCGAAACCAATGCCACCAACATTCACCATGCAATGCCTGTTAACCCATATTGTATCAATTTGTTTTGCTTTAGCAGTGCCTATAGCAGCTAATGCTTTGCTTGTATTTAAAGGGATATTGAAGTGTCGTGCAAAACCATTTCCTGAGCCAAGTGGTATAATACCCAATGCAATATTTGTATTTACCAAACAGGAGGCTACTTGATTAATGGTGCCATCGCCACCGGCTGCTATGATGATGTCTGCTTTTTCGCGTATGGCCCTTTCGGTTAAAAGTATCACATCACTAGCCCTTTCTGTTGGCCATACCATTGTTTGATAAAGATTGTCAGTCAATATGCTGTGAACCAGTGCCGGCAGTGCTTTTACTTTTCGTCTACCCGAAAAAGGATTGTAAATCACCACCACTTTTTGCCGCTCTTCCATGGTCACTTATTGCTGCTATCGGTTAAAAGCGTATTGAATGATATTGGCTCCCATTTTTAAAGCCTGTTGTCTTTTTTCTTCAGGGTCGTTATACACTGTCTGGTCCTCCCAGCCATTGCCCAAATCACATTCATAGGTAAAAAAGCAAACCAGTTTACCGGCATAGATTAATCCAAAACCTTGAGCAGGTTTGCCATCGTGTTCATGTATTTTAGGTAAACCGTTATTGAACTGGTAGGTTTGGTGATAAATGGCATGATTGAATGGCAACTCAATAAAATCGAGTTCAGGAAATACTTTTTTCATTTGAGGAACAATGAAAGGTTTTAAACCATAATTGTCGTCAATATGCAAAAATCCGCCAGCTATCAAGTATTTGCGAAGGTTTTCGGCTTCTACATCACTTAAAATAATATTGCCATGTCCTGTTAAATATAGCCATGGGTAATTGAATATTTCAGGAGAGCCAATATCAATATTGGCATCTGTGGGATTGATACTGGTTTTAATATTTTGATTGCAGAATTTGGCCAGATTGGGCAATGCAGTTTTATTGGCATACCAGTCGCCACCACCTTTGTATTTAACTTTCGCAAATTGTACACTGTAGTCGTGGTTGGCAGATGAAGCCAAGAACCACACTATGATTAAGAAGCTGTAAACGGATGTACGCATGAATACTTTGAGAGAAAAACTGTCTCACAATTTTAAGCATATTTTTTAAAATATTATGTTTTATTTTGAAACCTCTTATTGAATGATAGATAAAGCGAATTTTAAAATAGTGTTTTTCGGTACTCCCGAATTTGCGGTAACTTCACTACAGGCCATTTTAGAAAATGGGTTTAATGTAGTAGCAGTTGTTACAGCACCTGATAAGCCGGCCGGAAGAGGTTACGAATTACAACAAAGCGCAGTTAAAAAATTTGCAGTAAGTAAAAATCTGCCGGTACTACAACCTACAAATCTCAAGGCTGATGAGTTTTATAATGAACTCAAATCCTACGATGCCAATTTGCAAATCGTTATTGCATTCAGAATGTTACCTGAGAAAATATGGAACATGTCGCCTATGGGAACATTTAATTTACACGCCAGTTATCTGCCCAATTACAGAGGTGCAGCACCAATTAACTGGGCCATCATCAATGGTGAGAAAGCTACAGGGGTTACCACCTTTTTTCTAAAACATGAGATAGATACCGGTAGTATCATTTTACAAGAAAAGGTAAATATAGAAGCTAAAGACAATGCAGGTACGCTTCACGATAAATTGATGGAGAGAGGGGCCGGACTGGTCATCACTTCACTAAACAAAATTCTGGAAGGGAATCTGGTATTAACAGAGCAATTGGCCGGTGACTTTAAACACGCACCCAAATTATTTACCGAGCATTGTGCCATCAACTGGGAACATACAGCCGAGCAAGTAAATAATCTGATAAGAGGGTTGTCGCCTTACCCCGCTTCGTTTACAACAATCAATGGCAAAAAATTAAAAATCTTTGAAGCTGAGATAACTGATTTTGTGAGTACTCAGGCTGGGAAAGTCGAGATTGTAGGTAAGCAGTTGTTAATTCACTGTAGCGATTATCAGTTGAGCTTGTTGCAGATTCAACCCGAAGGCAAAAAACGCATGCCTGTCAACGATTATCTCAATGGATTCAGAATTACTCAGCCAACAATTGCTCAATAGTAGCAACTGTTTCAGGTGTGTACCAATGAATACCTTCAATTCTCATTTCTTTTGTTTCACCTTTTTTATCAATGAGGTAGGTAGTCGGGAATTTTTTTATACCAATTGATTTCAATTTTTTTGAAGATTGAAAAAAATCAAGTGGTGACTGGAATTTAGCTTTAAATTGTAATATTAAATCTGTAGGTTCATCACTAATCATCATTACTTTTAGTTTATCACTGCCAAATTTTTCCTGAAGTTGTAATAACTCTGGTTGTTCTTTGGCACAATCGCTACACCATGTTTGGAAGTAAGCCATAATCAAAACTTTTCCTTTCAAATCGTTTTTATCTAAGGTCACACCATTCAGGTTGCTCAATTCTGTTTTGGTTAATAATTCATTTAATCCTTCTTCGGAACGCATATATTTTATAATAAAAAATGAGACAACAATTGCTAATACTAATGAAACAATAAGATTTGTTTTAATTTTCATCCTGCAAAATTAAGCATTTTTATTTGGGTCGTGTTATCAATGATAGTGATAGAAATATCAAATAATATCATCACTTCTGAAGTTATTTTTTAAATTCGTTACCAAATTGTTTCCGGTCCCAATATTCATCATTCAATCATAATTTTCTGCTAATAAACAGGTAATAGTGACAGATGAATTTTGTAATATGGAATTACGCAAAATAGATATTGTCGTTATCTCTGATGTTCACCTTGGTACCTATGGTTGCCATGCAGTTGAATTGTTAGCATACCTCAATAGCATTAACCCGGGGATTCTCATATTGAATGGCGATATCATCGATATCTGGCAATTCAGTAAACGCTATTGGCCTGCGGCTCATATGGAAGTGGTTAATAAAATCATTAAAATGGCGGCTTCAGGCACTCAAGTCCATTATTTAACAGGCAACCACGATGAGTTGTTGCGCAAATTTTCGGAAGTATCCATTGGCAATTTGCATATTGCTGATAAATTGATTCTGACCATTCAGGATAAAAAAGCTTGGTTTTTTCATGGGGATGTATTTGATGTTACCATGAAACACAGTAAATGGTTGGCTAAGTTAGGAGGGAAAGGTTACGACATGCTCATTCTCCTCAATCGTTTAATTAATTTTTGTCTCGAAAAAATGGGACGTGAAAGGTTTTCATTTTCAAAACATATCAAACATTCAGTTAAAAAAGCCATCCGTTTTATTGCAGACTTTGAGCAAATTGCCGGAGATATTGCCATCGACAATGGTTACGATTATGTCATTTGTGGCCATATTCATCAACCGGTTATCAAAGATTACTGGAACGATAAAGGCTCAGTAACTTATATGAACAGTGGTGATTGGGTAGAGAGTTTAACCAGTCTGGAATGTATCAAAGGCGAATGGAAGTTGGTACAATACACTGAAGAAGTTAGAATACTAAAAGTGGTTTAATCAGCAAAGAATCTATTATCCAATAACGAGTTGATATATATCTGTTGCTTAGCCTTCAACTCTTTAGCAAGCTTGGTTTCCAATTCCTTTTCTGCAGGGTCCAGTATATAGCGTGTTAATTTATTAGGGGTTTGCTTATCCTGAAAATGCATGGCAATGTGATCATTGGGGAGCAATTGAATGCAATAAGGGTATTGAATCAATTGCGTAATGCCCGATTCACGATTTATCACAGTGGCTTTTGTTGTATCTAATAAGTGCTGACCAAAGCTAAAAATATTGCCTTTATACCCTGCGAAAGACAAAACAGAAGGCATAATATCGCATTGTGATACGGTTTGGATCTGGTCTGTATGAACAGGAAAATACTTCGGACTGTATATCAGCAAAGGAATTTCGTATTTGCCTATAGGCGTATAAAAATACTCGTTTGTGCTGTGCGAAGGGTGGTCGGCAGTAATCACAAATATGGTATTGTCGAACCACGACATCATTTTAGCTTTTTCGAAAAACTGTGATAAGGCGTAGTCTGTATATTGAACAGATTTGTGAATGGGTAACTTGCCGCCTTTAAACTGTTTCTGATATTCTTTAGGAATCTTATAGGGGTCGTGCGATGTCAATGTAAAGACTGAACTGAAAAAGGGTGCCTTTTTCTTTGATAATTCATTGGCATAATACTGCAGGTAGGGCTCATCCCATATTCCCCAACTGCCATCATGGTCGCTTTCTTTGCTCGGGTATTCATTTAAACCGAAGTATTGTATTGGTCCGTTTATCTTAAGATAGTTATCAAAACCCATCGACCCGTTATCGGCACCATAATAGAATGAACAATCGTAGCCCATGTTATTTAGATAGTAATGAATACCATGTAAAGTATTGTTTTGAAAATTGCTGTTGATGAAAGGTACTTCCAGCAATGAAGGCAGTGATGTGAAGATAGCCGGGACACTTTCCATGGAGGTGGTCCCTGCGCTATAGGCATTTGAAAATGAAATAGAACTTTTAGAAAGACTGTCAAGAAATGGGGTATAGGGCGACCCTTTGTTTAAAAATCCACAGTAGTCGCGACCAAAACTTTCCAAAATAATAATAACGACATTGGGGTGTTGCTTGGATTTAAAATAAGGACTTACCGTCTGGTGAGGATTGAAAATAGCCAACGCCTCTGCATCTGTCATAAATTCGACCCTAACCGGCACCATGGCATTAAAGGAGGTGAGCAATTGGGTAGGGGAGTTGATGGTTGCCGATACCCATTTTGCATCAACAAAGCGCGCAGCATCAAAACTTCTAACAGGTTTTTTATAAAAGCCACCCCTGGCGCCAATAAATAATAAGACAAATACAAAAAGGGTCAAACCGATAGTGGGAATTGGTTTTATAAATACCTGATTGCCTTTTGATTTGGGGTAAAATCGGGTAATGGCAAATACTGAAGCGATAAAGATGAGCAGCAACCACCAGTAGTGTAGTAGGTACTGAGCAGGTGAGTTGGCCGGGTCGCTTACCATGGCAAAAAGCTCCATTCCACTCCTGCGGGTTTTGATGGTATAGAATTCAGTATCAATGAAATTGAGCAACAGAATGGTGGAAAGGCCTAAGACAAATAATACTTTAAGGAGTATACGGTACCATTTGGCATTGGTAAAAGCAAAGGGGAGCAGACTGAGCAGGTGAAAAACACCCAGTGCATATACAAGTGCCTGAATATCAAAAAGAATACCGGCTAAAAAAACAAGGGGTAATTGGGCAAGGGGTGCATTGCTGAAATAGGGATACAGGTAAATAATGAAGAAAATCCGGCTGAGAGACAATAAAAGTAGCGCAAACAGACAGCGTTTCAACCAGATTTTAAAATTTATTAACACGATTTAGAGGAAATAATAGGGGCAAAAATGCGCATCTGTTGTGATATAAAGAAAATAATTCACTTTTTTTTCAAACTATATTTGCAAATATGGAAAAATGGCGTACTTTTGCAGTCCTTTTTACAAAAAAAGAAACTGTTTATTAAATTATGCCAACCATCCAACAACTGGTAAGAAAGGGGCGACAAACCTTAAAATTAAAGAG
>JAZKEQ010000052.1:0-30346 GCA_040386935.1 Bacteroidota bacterium
TTTGAACTTGAGTTGTAAACATACATACACTCAATACCATAGAATAAATAACCTGCGTTTTTATTATTCTCAATAATATTGTTATCTATTGAAGTCGTAATACCTGAAGAGTTTTGAGGATTGTAGTTGTAAATACCATACCAGTAGTAACCACCATCAGAATTTTTAATGGTATTGTTATCATAGTGGTACGCTAATGAACTGTAGCTGGTCCAACCGTATTGGTAGCATGAGCTGTTACCAACGCTTACGTCATTATTATCAGAAATATTGCCTTTCAAATCCCAGTATGTGTTACTTTGGCTATAACCCAAGTAGATACTGTAATAAGCAGAAATATTTTTGATGCTATTGTTTGATACAGAGAAACGATTAGTGGTATTATTAAGACCATAATTGTAATACAATTGGAATGCATAGGCATAGTTATTTGATCCGCCTGGAGTTGCACCTGAATATGGCCAATCATGTAAGTTGTTATTATCTAACAAAGTAGCACGACTAGTACCATATGAGTAAAAACTTACAATACCATAAATAGTAGATGCGCAGTTTGCACTACTTGAATTTGCTCTTGAAATATCGTTTGATAAAACCTGGCAACCATTTGAATAGTACATGTAAATACCTTGGTAGTAGAAGTTTTGAATGGTATTAGTAGTGAAAGTATTGTTTTGAGCAGTATTTGGATAGCTGCTATTGTTACCTGTATATACTATACCAAAAGTAGGACCAGGGCTGTTAGAGCTGGTGGTGCGCATCAAGTTAGCAGAAATTGTATTGTATGAACCATTTGTTGTACTGCTTGAAGAAGTCAGTGCAGTAGCTGTTGCAGCAAATGACACATAAGCACCACCGCCAGTACTACCGCTTGACAATGCAGAAAACTCTATGGTACATTTTGTTACCGTATTGTAATCAGCGTTGTTAGTAAATCTGAAACCTTGTACATAAATACTTGATGATGTATTTCTTACAGTTAAATTTTTAAATGTAAAATAATCAGCACCGTTCATTAATACAACAGCATCAGCCACACCATATGCCAAAAACTTATTAGCACCATCGATAGTGATAGTGTTTGTAGAAGATGCACCGGTAATAGCAGAGAATGAAATTTGACTGGTTTCAGTTTGGTCTGTAACAAAAGTAACAGTAACAGGGCCATTCACACCATTTGTAACGATCGCATTTCGGAAATCTAAGAAGGAGTTGAAATTGGTTCCACCTGTTGCATTTCCATTATCCACGGTATATGAACCGGATAATTGAGCTGAGGCAGTACCAATACAACCAACAAAGACTACCATGAAAAGCATCTTTAGAGTTTGATTTAATTTGTACATTTTTTTCATAAAACTTATTTAATTTAATTGTTTTTTTTGAGTATTTAACTGAACAAATATATTAATCATAATTTAATAACCAAATCAAAGTAAAAAAAAAGTAATGTTTTTTTATCTACCATTCAACTTCAGAATAAAATTTGTATGAAATTATCATTATTATTTAATGGTTTCTTAAATTGTTCAAAATAATTCCTTATAAATTTCTCTTTAACCCTTACACTCAGAGATGGTGCAATTTTAATACGTCCTCCAAACTGAGTTAAAAATACTAAATTATCATACTTGATTTTTTTTACATACAAAATGTCTGCTCTGAAACCGTATTTTTTCGCACCATCATCTATTGTCAAAATTTTGTCAAAAAATTGAATCCACCTGTTTTTTTCATAATAAATATTCGTTTTGACAAATGATTGTGTCAAATTGTGCTTTTCAATTTCCCTAATGCCATGTTCCCAAAAGAAGGGTTCGAGAAAAAATTTGATGCTCGAACTGTTGGCCAAAAATCCACTGTCAGCTATAATTGTTGCTTGCCTTCCCTCAATACAAGTAAACACATCGTGACCTTTAATATGATGAACAGTAAATATTCGTTGTCTATTGTGAGTGAAGTCGCGCTGTATACCATATATACCGAATACTACCAGACAAGTTAACATCATATTTAAAAGATACCCTTTCCTATGAATACAAAAACTTAAAAAAAATATGAAAATTAAATACATCACCACCATTTGAAACAGATCAAAATTTAATCCTTCCATAAAAGAATAGGGCAATCGGTCGATGCCTTCGACTAGCCAATTATTCAACCATACCAAACCGTATAATGCTTTGCCTATAATAACCGCAAACGCAGGAATAGCACTGAATACCAGCAATGCTATTAGCCCAAATAAAATAACGCTAGTAAGCGGAATGATGATGAGATTAGACAATAAAAAGTAATTGGGAAACTGATGAAAATAAAAAATACCTATTGGAAAGGTCAATAATTGTGCGGCAAAAGACACTGATATTAAACCCCATATGTACTTGTCAATTGTGTAACGAGGTGTATACCATTTATTAATTAAGGGCTGAATAAAAACAATGCCTAAAACAGCTAGATATGACAATTGGAATCCGACATCCACTATGTACAATGGGTTAAATAACAACAGTAAAAATGCAGATGAATAGATATTGTTATAGATATTGACATGGTGTTTCAATAGCTTTCCTACAGTAATAAAACTGAACATGATTGATGCCCGAAGCACCGATGATGAAAGTCCTGTAACATAAGCATAGAGCCAAATACCCGACAATACAACAATAGCCTGAATTACTTTGCCATTTTTGAATTTGAGTAAAGGACCTGAAATAAATGCCAGAATGACAAAAATTAATGCCGCATGCAATCCGCTGACAGCCAATACATGCAAAGTGCCCGTACGCGAAAAAGCCAATACGACATCCGGATCCAGATCGTCTTTATATCCCAATAGCAGCGCTTCAGCAACACCCAATTCTTTTTTTGATGTGATGTATGTTTGTAAAACAGTGAGTGCCTTATCCTTCAATATAGCAGCATTCCGGTAAAGTGATGGTTTGTAGCCGGTCATTTTTACCACACTGATTGAATCTCCAAACAACTGGCTGTTAATATTATGATAACTGAGATAGCGCTGATAATTAAATTCCCCGGGATTAGCAGGTGCTTGTATTGCAGCATAATCTGCCTTTACCATAAAGCGGTCGCCAATTTGTGGCTTTTCTAACCATGGGCCTTTTCGCAAATACAACAATATTGTTCCCTGAACTGTATGCTGTTTGTCTGCTGAGTCAATTACCGATTCAACTTTGGCATAACATTTATAAAATTTTTGTTTTTCTACAATTGCATCATCAATTGTAACTGAGAGATACCTTGGTTTGTCAACTTTTTCAAAATAGGCCTGCTGTCTGGTTTCATTGAACCAAAATGTGCGACTATATCCTAAAAAAATAATCCCGATGGTTAAGAGCAATCCAAATACTGATGTTGTCCGAAAACTGAATGCGGCATTTTTTCTGTTATGCAAAACATACAGACTCCCAAAAATCAATACTAAAACTGCTAAAGGAATTGCAAAGCCAAAAGGCAAATACAAGGCAATAAAAATTCCTGTAATAAAAGGCAACAGAATCCTGGCAAACGGTATGGCGTGCCAACTGAACATTGCTTTTTACATGAATCTTCTTTTTACTAATGCGAAGAATTCAGCGGCCAGTAATTCATTGTCGTCCCAGGTAAATTTGGCCATCACATCATTTTCCAGATAACCTGTAGCCTGTTCATATCCTGCACTGGTTTCAATGGTTTGAATGCAGGTTTTATATGCTTCAGAGTTGCCATCAAACAAATCGTTGATAAACTCAAATTTTTTACTGATTGAAATAGATTTTGCCAAATCTTTAATCGGTAATTCTTTTAATTTCTCTGCCACATTAATCACCGGCTTTTTATTTTTGGCGATTTTATCATTCACAGTTTCATCGTCATCATCTTCATCCAACTTATCGTTTACAGATGGTGTTGAAATGGGTGCAGGAGCAGATTGTTTTACTTCTACCACAACTTTTGGCGCCTCTACAACCACTTTCGTTTCTTCTATAACCGGTTTAATAGGTTCAGTAACAACCACTGGTGGCGGTGGAGTTTGAACAGGAGGATCGGGTTTTATTTCAACTTTTGTAATTGGTGGTGCAACCGGTTTTACTTCCTCTACTTCTTCCTGCTTAATAATCTTGATTTCAACGGGTGTAGTTTCCTGAGCATTGGCTGACAGCAATTGTGCTGCTTCAAAAATTTGTATCGCACTGTGCTTGATACTCTCTCTGAAAAATTCAGGATGTTTATTTTGCTCCGCATCTTCAAGCGTTTGAGACAGGGCATGATTCAACTGCCTGAGTTGTGTAATGATAGATTTGTTTAAAGACATGGTTGTAATCGTTTGCCTGTTAGAATTTATTCTTCCACATCATACTCTCTACCGGTTTGATAGTGCGTGTGTTGTATTTGGCATTTTTCTTTTTATTGTACATGGTTTTCACTTCACCGGCCACTAGAAAATAAATCAACTGTCCGATTGGCATACCGAAATACACTCTTACCGGTTGTGATACACTGATTTCTAAAGTCCAGGTATTGCAAAATCCTACATCACCTTTACCGGCTGTTGCATGAATATCAATCCCCAATCTGCCTGTGCTGCTTTTTCCTTCGAGAAAAGGAACATGGGCATGGGTTTCTGTATACTCTTCGGTTACTCCTAAATACAAAGTACCCGGTTGTAACACAAAACCTTCCTGTGGAATTTCGAAATGATCTATTTTGTTATGGGTTTTGGCATCCAGCACTCTGTCTTTATAAGTAGCCAGATAACGACCAAGGTGTACATCATAACTATTTGTTCCAAGGCAGTCAGCACGAAAGGGTTCAATTAAAATATTCCCTTTGTCAATTTCATCGAGTATTTGTTGGTCTGTTAATATCATTTATTCAATAATTTCAAAGCACATGAGGGTGCGGTCATCACTGCACGAAATAAATCTGTTTCTTTCAATCCACAAAATTTTATTCACGGAAGATTGATGAGCCTGCGATTTTGGACGTTCAATCACTTTCAATAATTCAAAATTTTCAGCATCCCATATTTTAATGCTTTTATCAAGACTGGCTGTTGCAAATAATGTTTGTTCAGCATTATATTGTATATCATTGATGTGGTACCAATGGGCATTAATCGTTTTTACAAATTCATTATTTTCTAACACTTTGATAACGGCATCCCTGCCTCCGCTTAATACTGTTTGATGGCGACTGGCAATGGCAAACACCGATTGCTCATAAGCTTTAAATTCCTGAATCTTCTCATCTTTTTCATTTAACAAACGCAGGTAACCATCACTGGCACCTACCCATTTATTCCCTTGATGGATGTGAATTTTTCGGATACTTTTTTGTGACAGTGAAATGGTTTTGATGATTGATAAATTTTTATCTAATACAACAATTTGCCCATTACCCAGGGCCAGATAAATTTTTTCTTCGTGCTGCACAATATCGAATATGGGCGACTCGCCTATTATTAATTGTTTTACCAATTGGTGATTATCTGCCTGCAAAACTGTTAACAACCCATTATTGCTACCAAAAAATAAGTAGGTTTCTGTTTTACAAATACTGTAAACAGGCTGTTCGGAGCGGGCTACCAATAAACCATCATCTTCTTCAATATGCCACAACACCACCATACCATCTGCACCGGCACTGTAAAAATATCCCGGCTTGCCTGAAGCTGCCATGGTATAAATGGCTTGGGTATGTCCCCTGAATTCCTTTAACTTCGCTACCTGTATTGACATGCCTGTAATTTTTGAGAAACAAATTGACGCTGCAAAGAAACTCGCTGTTTGGCAAATAAACGAATCGGGGCCCGAACTTTTTAATGCAATTCACTACAAAGCCAATCCGGCTTTCAATGAAAAACGCAATATTGAGCAGGCCGTTTCAAAACTTATTTTCAATCACATGATGGGTTACACCGCGCATCCATCTTTAGAAAAGGACCACTTTGGAAAGCCTTATATGAAAGATTCCGGTATTGCCTTATCGTTTAGTCATTCGCAAAACATGGTGGCTTGTATTGTTGACACGGAAGGCAATCCTGTTGGTATCGACATAGAAAACATCCGTGAGCGCATTCAACTGATCTCCCATAAATTTTGTACGGAGGATGACTTTTCTCCTTTTGAGGGCATCATTCACCAACACCTCATATGGGGAGGCAAAGAGGTGTTGTATAAAATTTATGCTAAAAAAAATCTCGACTTCAAAACTGATATGCGTGTTCAGTTTTCAGATACGAAAGGTTTGGGTGTAATATTGAAAGACCCCCACCACTCGCAGCATCAGCTCTACCACGACACCATCGATAATTTTATGTTGGTGTGGGGGTATTAGGCTAACATCAAAAAGCCTTGATCATATTTTCCAAATCGGCTTTCGAACACTTAGTAAGCGTTGTAAATTCCAATTGATTAATATCCTGAAGTACAACTTCTTTAACTGCGTATTCCAAATCATCTTCATTGGCTCCGGTTTTTAGGATAAAAACAATTTTAACAGTTTCATCAACGGGCAATCTGTATATCGCCCCCAAAAGCTGATCTTTTACAGACCATCCGCACCATGCGGCTGTATTAAACTGCTTAAATACAATTAAGGCTGTTGAATTAGAATCATTGCAATTTTTAGGTGGTTTTATACCAAAGAATGAAACGATTTTTCCCGGCTTTAAAATAATCCTGTCGCAATTATAGAAGCCAAAAGTTGGATTGAAAGAAAATTTGAATTTACTCTTTATAGTAGATGAATCCAATTGTGGGAGCCTCTGCATAGGATTGATCATTACCCAATTCACTGTATTTAATTCATCTCCGTTATTAGCGGATCCTTTCCACAAATCCATGGGTTGATTATTATCATTAGATTGAACCACTTCTGCATTTACAGATTGTCCTTGCTTTAAATACAATTCCTGTCCATTTTGCTTAATCATCAGATAGAACATTCCACCTGATTCAAGTAATTGATCTCCGGCAGTTACTGTAACACCCGAGAACAGCATATCAGCTTTAGAAACATATTCTATCAATTCTACATCCACTGTGCCTGTAACAGATTTATTTGAAGCATCCATTAAACTATTGGCATAGATATAGAAACGATTACCTTTAGCCCCAATGATCCAAAATCCATTGTCGGCATCACCGGTAAATATTTGTTTGGTCGGTGCGCTGTTCTTCCACATTGATTTAATATCCAATAAATAACTTTTGGAGGGTATCACGGGATTATTAGTAGTTGGTTGTGTATTGTTAATGTAAACTACTGTACGGTCTTTTTTGCACGACTGCAACATCAGTAAGCAAGTCAAAAGCATAAACGCAGTTTTAAAAAATCTATTTTCCATATTATTCCTTAATTTAATTGTTAAAAATCAGTTGGGCAACCTCTGTAGCGGTCTTTTACTCTGCCCTTTATTTGATAAGCTAAAACACAGCCAACAAAAGTTTGATTAAAGTTGGTATCATACACCAGTTGTTGCTCATAGGCATAGCGCCCACCAACAAAAGGCTGCAGGTAAAATCCATTGCCAATAGGAAAAACACTACCGACTCCAAACTGAAACATCACACGTGTTGAAGGCCAATAAGTATTTGCTATGACATCATTTTCAAAGCGCTCCTGCCCCCACCGTCTGTACAATAATTGTCCTCCTCCAAAAATAAAAACCCGCAGTTTTTGTGCACGAGGGTTCAAAATCATATTTAAGTTGATATTCAACTCTGTAAAGCGAATATCTGCATCCATGAATACAGATCCTGCTCTGCGATAATCCAATTGATACTTTGCCCTTGAAAGCAATACAGAAGCATCTACAAAAAACCGCCTGTTGATGGATTGTGAAATGTAAAGTCCGTTTGCACTGATTACAGGTGACTGATACTTTACAACAGACTTATTCGCCTCGTTTTCAATCTTTGCTCTGTTGAATTCTAATTTTGTTATAAGACCATATCGCAATTCTCCCTGAGCATTCAGACAACAACAATTAATGGTTGTCAATATTACGAGCAGGTATTTTTTACAGGTCCTCATACTTATGAAGACGCAGAAATGAAATAAAATGTGACTACTTATCCCTAAACCGGGTTAAGCATTTGATTACTTGACTATTAATTTATATCATCAAAGGTATACTCCTTGTTCTTTTTCTCACTCAGATAAACCAATATCTCACTTTCCAATGATCTGCAATCATTTTGAATTTTGGTCATTAAAGCCGCTCTTCCTCCATTTGAAATTTTTTTCAGCTGCTCTCTTATATCTTCATCTAGTTCTCTAAAGCGCGTGCGAATAAGCATTTCCTCCCTTTCGGTTTCATCATCCACAAGTGCTAACATATTTACTCTTGTCGTTAAAATAGAATCATTTAATTCATTAAATACTTCATCTTTCTTCAATGATCGTGCTTTCATTTCATCCATATAAAGACAGAACGAGGTCGATAGTGCCGCAACCTTATTTGCTTTATCAAAATTTTCTGAAGCAACAGATTGCCTCAATGAATCATTGTTCTTTTTTGATTCTTCCATCGATTCTTTGAAATCCTGCCCCAATCGTCCAAATGCTTCACCCATTTGTGTTACCTTTTTAGCAAGTGAATACGCTGCATAAGATACTCCCCCAACAATAAGAATAGCCGCAATAATAATCAGTAAAAGTGTGTTGCTTTTCATACATTTTAATTAAACAAAAATAGTTTTTTACTCTGATATTGCAGTAATTCTATCGCTTGGTTAGCTGATTTGGTTTGATAAAAGTTGATGAAACCGGCCCAAATGCGTAATTTTGCACCATCACATCATGATGACAGAAGAACTGCTGAAAACCTATCTGAATAGCCTAAGACTGGATCTTAATCTATTCAAAGACTCAATCAGAGAAGTAAGCGATGATATTATCAAGGAGGGTTACAGTCAATACCCCATTTTTATAGCCCACCAGGCAGAAGTAAAATTAGGTGAGGTGATTCTTGACCGCGAAGAATTGGGTAACAATTTTACCATTCAGGCAAGCACCATTGAAGAGTTTGTGAACCGCAATATCATTAAACCCAACAATGTTGAAAAATTTAAATCTGCATTCAAAGATCCAAAAGTCTTTTGCTGTATATTTCTGATTACCGAATACGGAGGTCAATTCATATTTGTTCCATTTGAAATAACTGCAGAGAATACACCTGAATGAAGTCGGTTGCCATTGTCATATTAAATTACAACACCAGACGATTTCTCGAGGATTTTCTTCCTTCGGTAGTGGCGACTAATTATTCCAATTTTAAAATAGTTGTGGCTGACAATGCCTCAACTGATGATTCTGTAAAGTTTATAAAAAACAATTATCCAGCAATTGACCTTATCATCTTTGGCAAGAATCACGGTTTTACTGGCGGTTACAATCTAGCCCTTCAGCAAGTGAAAGCGGATTATTATGTTTTGCTCAACAGCGATGTAAAAGTCCATGCTGATTGGCTGCAACCACTCGTTGAATTAGCAGAATCGCGTTCAACAATTGCGGCTGTACAACCCAAAATTTTGAGTTACCATGACCCAATCGCATTTGAATATGCCGGTGCTTCGGGAGGTTTTATAGATGAATATGGCTACCCCTATTGCAGAGGCCGTGTATTCGAAACACTTGAGAAAGACAAGGGCCAATACGATGACAAACACCGCATTTTCTGGGCCACCGGTGCTGCCATGTTGATAAAAGCTGATGCCTATCACAAAATGGGCGGACTGGATGAAGACTTTTTTGCCCATATGGAAGAGATTGATTTGTGCTGGCGTTTGCAAAACAGCGGTTATGAAATTTGGGTTGAACCAAAGAGCAAAGTCTGGCATGTCGGTGGTGGCACATTGAAAAAAGAAAATCCAAGAAAAACTTTCTATAACTACCGCAACGGCCTGGTATTGCTTTACAAAAATTTACCTTCAGATAAAGTCTTTAAAGTAATATTCATGCGATTGTTGCTCGATCATATTTCAGCTTACCGATTTTTATTCATGGGGAAGTTTGGCGACTTTAAAGCCATTGCAAAAGCTCATAAAGATTTTTTATTCCGCCTGAGATACTGGCGACAAAAACGCTATTCAACAGGTGGTTATGATGTGAGTAAAACGCATCTCAACAATGAAGACAGCAATGCCGCTTACAACAGTAACATGGTGTATAAAAAAAGCATCGTATGGCAGTATTTCATTAAAAAGAAACACTTGTTCTCCGATTTATAAGTACAGTTCAAACAATTTTTTTTCCTAATCGTTTTTGTTTTTTCTATCATTGCAACCTTGCGAAAGAAAGTTGTCATATTATCAGGTGCAGGCATCAGTGCCGAAAGTGGAATTAAAACTTTCAGAGATGCCGGTGGGTTATGGGAAGGCTATGATGTAATGGAAGTGGCCAGTCCGGGCGGTTGGGCAAAAAACCCAGAACTGGTGACTGATTTCTACAACCAAAGAAGATTGCAATTAGCCGAAGTAACTCCCAACGCAGGACATCGCGCATTAAAAACACTTGAAAAAAATTTCAATGTTAGTATTATTACACAAAATGTAGATGATTTACATGAAAGAGCTGGCTCAAGTAACATCATTCATTTGCATGGTGAACTCTCAAAAATGAGAAGTACAATATTTGAGGAAGATATTTATGAGATAGGATATAAGGCTGTAAAATATGGCGACAAATGCCCTAAAGGCACATTGTTGCGCCCTCATATTGTATGGTTTGGCGAAGCTGTTCCCCTGATTATTGATGCTGCTGAAATTGTGAGTAAGGCTGATATTTTGATTGTAGTAGGCACTAGCTTGGAAGTATATCCGGCAGCAGGTTTAATCAATGGTGCTCCCGGCTATTGTCAAACATATCTGATTGACCCTAATCGTCATGATAGTAATGGTTACTCAGGTGTAACGTTAATTAAAAACACTGCTGCCAATGCCTTGCCTGAGTTAGTCGAAAAATTAATTGCCGATAACCGCCTAAAACATTAACTTTGCCTTATGTCGGCAGTATTTAAATCCCTAATAGAAGCTCAAGCATTTGGTGTGTGCACCAGAATGGGTGAAAAAATGGGTTTAAGCACCCGAAGAATCCGTTTGTTTTTTTTATATTCAAGTTTCATGACCTTTGGCTCACCAATTATCATTTACATGATATTGGCCTTTTGGATGAATATGCGACAGTATGCGCGTGAAAAACGCACAGCGGTTTGGGATTTATAATCCATTAATCTTTCATTCGCAACTCGACATCTTTCCCGTCTATTGTCTGAATCACCCAGGTTTCTGTTTCTTTCAATCGCAATATTTTCCATTTGCTAGTTCCGCCTCCACCCTCCGGACTGAAATTAATATACATTTTGTCGTTGCTAAAACTCCATTCACCTTTTTCAGTATAATCTCCAACATTGAATGGTCGGTATTTTAATTCGTATTTATTATCATCTTTGATAGTCATTGAATAGTTGACGTAGGCGTTTTTATAATCAGTGGTTTTATTCACTCCATTTTCATACACTTCGTCAATGTACCAGGTATTTACTGCTCTGGCCTTTTTACTTCTCAAACTCATTTTCGGTCCATCTTCGTATTTGCACCCTGCCAATACGATTAATGTTAAAAGTGCTCCAATATATTTTGTCATTATTACAAATTTATTACTTCATCCATCAATTTGAAATAATATTTTTCAAATTGAGAAATAGAAGTACTGAACAAGAATAATCCAATGTTAATTCAGCTGGCTATATATTTAATTATCTGCATTTTATATAAATACAAAAAACGACACCATATTTGGCATGACAAGTGACTTAAAGAAGATGTACAATTACAGAAGCAACCAACAAAATGATTACAAATGCATTGCTATTGCAGCGGACAAGAGAGAGTGAAAAGAACGCAATGGCTATAAACTAAGAAAACCTGTTCTACTCCAAAAGCATCGGCCTCCGGGGTTTTGCAAAAAACCCCGGATGTTATGGTGCTAACTATTTTGAGTATTTTTGGGAACTTCATACAAAATGTCCACGGCTAATATCAAATACAAAAAATGGGGAATATGGGTTTACGTGTTATTATTCTTATCACTGGTTTCAATTCTTAACGTTGGACTATATAGCTATAATAAAATATCGGAATCACTCAATAATCTCAATAGTAGAATCAATCAGGACTCAGAACTTACACTTGTAAAAAACATCAGGTTCAATTACATCAAACTCGACAACACCATGGACATGTTCTTGATTACCAACAAACAATTTTACCTCGATAAAGCAGATACAATAGCCATGACCGCGAAGAAAATCATATCGACCCTTAGGCATTCTCCAAAAGTTTCGCCACATGAAGCCGGTTTATTGGATACAGTAGAACAACTCTTCATTGACAAAATACGTAACCTTAATTCAATTCTCGATTTTCAACAAAAGGCTTCGTTGGAAAAAACCATCGATCAGCTCATCATTGAAAATGAGTTACAAGCTTATAAAGATGAAAATGGTGATGACAGAAAAGGACTATGGGAAAAACTCGGTCTGAAAAAGAAAGCAGGCGTACCTGACGCAGGTCCTAAAAACAAGGCAGAAGACGATCAAATCACCGTTAAAAAAGAAGATTTATTTAAACTCACACAGGCTGAAAGTATCAATCCATTTCTGGAAAAAGACCATGAGTTGAATATGCACCTCACGGAGTTGTGTAACATCATAGAGAATATAGAAATTGATCGCATTGAAAAAGGCAGGGTAGACAGTGAGGATAAAATCAAAGATGCCAACCAATCTATTTTGTTGTTGGGTACTATTACCTCTCTTTTCATATTATTAGCTGCCGTTGCCTATTTCAGATACATCAACCGCCTGGCTGAAGTGAGAAAAAAATTGGCAGAGTCAAAAGAATTGGCCGAAGAGATGGCCATTATTAAAGAGCGCTTTATGGCCAATATGAGTCATGAAATACGCACTCCTATGAATGCTATATCAGGTTTTGTGGATCAATTGCACGCCTCAAATCTGAATATAAAACAAAAGAAACAGATTGAGATTATTCAACATTCAATTCAACACATCATGAATATAATTAATGATATTCTGGATTTTTCGAAACTGAATGCAGGCAGATTGACACTGGATTACAAAGGTTTTGAAATTGAAAAACTGATGAAAGAAATCATCGATTTATTGAAACCAATGATTGATGAAAAAAACATCCATTTTTCTTATGAAATTGATGATACCACCCCTTCTATTTTAATAGGTGACGCTTACCGTTTGCGTCAGATTCTTTTAAATATTATTGGCAATGCCATAAAGTATACAGATGAAGGCAGTATCGATGTAAAAGTAAAAGCAACAGCAGTTGGCGAAAATAAATTCAATATCTCCATTACTGTTACTGACACAGGAATAGGCATTGAAAAAAGTGAACTTGAAAATATTTTCAAAGAATATCACATCAGTGAAAATGCCTTTTTTGAAAAAGCCATGAGCTCAGGTTTGGGTTTAAGTATTACCAAAATGCTGTTGGAATTGCACGAAGGTGAAATCACCATCGACAGTACCATCAATATGGGCACCAGTGTTGCTATCCAAATACCTTACAATGCAGGCAATGCCATGGACATGCATGAAGAGCACCGCTATGCAAACAAGCCTGATTTCCTGCAGAAGAAAAAAATACTGATAGCCGATGATGAGAAATTCAACCGGGTATTGCTCAATAATATTCTGCATAAATACGATGCCGAAACTTATGAAGCTGAAAACGGATTAGAGGTATTGGAATTACTGGAAAAACAACATTTTGATTGTATACTAATGGATATCAAAATGCCGGAAATGAATGGATTAACAGCAAGTGAACGCATACGCAAACACGACAAACCTGCCATTGCTCAAACACCTATCATTGCTGTTTCAGCAGCTTTGACGCCTGAGAATTTCAGTTTCTTACAAGCTATAGGGGTTCATGCATTTCTTGAAAAACCATTCAAAGAAAAAGAACTGATGAACATGCTGTATAAAATCATTCAGAAAAACAATGATCCACCTGCAAGAGCTGTTATGACGCCTGAGTTTCCAAACTCTAATAAACCCCTTTTCAATCTCACTGAGTTACAAAAACAAGCCGGCAATGACACCCATTTCATCAATGATATGTTGAATACTTTATTGAATTCAACACGTAAAGGACTTGAAGAAATTGAACACGGATTGGGGCAAAAACAATGGGATATTGTCAACATCGTTTCTCACCGTATTGCATCACCAATGAAATTTATTGGTGCCATGAAACACTATGATTTATTGAAACAAATAGAGAATGAATCAGAGAAGGGACGCGATGAGGGTAAAATAAAAGACTACCTCAATTCATTCAGACAGCAGTTTACACAACTGGAACATGCCATTCTGGAATATTTAAAAAAGTGAATTGAGTGAATTATAGTATATTGCGCTTTATTTTTCTAACTAAATATGAGCGCAGGCAGGAACATTAAGGCTTTTGTAGTAGAGGACAACGATTGGTTCAACAAAATGGTTGTCCATTGTCTTTCTCAAAATCCGGATATAGAAGTTAAGAGTTTTTTTAATGGCAAAGACCTGCTGAAATCACTTCATGAGTTACCTGATATTATTACCCTCGATTACCGTTTACCTGATATTAATGGTGATGAATTGCTGAAAAAAATCAAGGAATTCAGACCAAGTATTGAGGTCATCATTATTTCGGAACAGGATGATATTGAAGTAGCAGTAGAATTGCTAAAATTAGGTGCTTATGATTACCTGATTAAGAACACCGATTTGAACAGCCGCTTGTTCAACAATGTCAATCACCTCATTAAAAAAATGAGTCTTGAACAGCGACTGGAAACCCTGCAGGAAGAGGTAGAGCAGAAATACAATTTTTCATCGAGCATCATCGGTCAAAGCGAAGCCATGAAACAGGTATTTACTCTATTGCCTAAAGCATGCTCTTCCAATATCAATGTTTCAATAACCGGAGAAACGGGTACCGGAAAAGAATTGGTAGCCAAAGCAATTCATTACAATTCAGATAGAAAAAACAAACCTTTTATAGCTGTAAACATGGCGGCTATTCCAAAGGAATTGATGGAAAGTGAATTATTCGGCCATGAGAAAGGGGCTTTTACAGGTGCTGCTGAAAAACGCAAAGGGAAATTTGTTGAGGCCAATGGTGGCACGCTTTTCCTGGATGAAATTGCGGAAATGGATCTGTCCATGCAATCGAAATTACTGCGTGTATTGCAAGAGCGCGAAGTAACTCCGGTAGGCAGTAATGCCATTATCAAAATTGATTGTAAACTGATTGTTGCCACTCACCAGAATCTCAAAAAACTATCGGATGAAAAACTGTTCAGAGAAGATTTGTACTACAGAATATTGGGGTTGAATATTCATTTACCACCAATACGCGAACGAGATAAGGACGTATTATTAATTGCTAAAAAACAAATAGCAGATTTTTGCAAATCAAATAAGATGACAGTTAAAAATCTCACTGAAAAAGCCTGCCATAAATTGATGTCATACCCTTTTCCGGGCAATGTGCGTGAATTAAAATCCATTATAGAGGTGGCCACGGTAATGGCGGATGGCAATGAGATAACTGACGATAACATTATTTTTCCACATGCCGATATGTTGACCAGGGTCGTAACAGAAGAAACCACCATGCGCACTTACACATACCGCATTATTGCCGCTATGCTAAAAAAACACAATGACGATATTCCCGCAATCGGTAAAATTTTAGACATAAGCCCTGCAACTATTTATAGAATTTTAAAGGAATTCAACCACCAATAGCGTTGTGCCCTTATATAAATAAGTTTCGCTTTTTTACTGTTAATTTACTATTTTTAGTATTTATTAATATAAGCATATATATCTTTAAATAGATTAATAATTAGGATATTATAAATATATTATTAACTTTGTTTACTGAACATAAGTTTAATCATTAATCAAACGTTCTGCAATTTCTCTTCCGATTAAATAGATTAAGCAACGAATCAATTTGAGATTTGTTTAGAGAAATTAACGATCTGTATTTATGGGTTTCTGATATATGCTTACTAATGCAGTGTTATGGAACAACAATCAAATAAAATCCAACTGTTTCAATATCTGGAACAAGTATTTTCAGATCTTGAGCAACAAAAAATAGCGCTTGACGAATCTGCTATTGTCGCCATTACTGATATTAAAGGTGATATTACTTATGTCAATAAAAAATTCTGTGAAATCTCTAAGTATAGCGAAAGTGAATTATTAGGACAGAACCATAGAATCATTAATTCAGGATACCACAAACCTGAATTTTTCAAGGAATTATGGCAAACAATAGGCAGTGGAAAAGTATGGCGGGGTGAAATAAAAAACAAAGCAAAAGACGGTAGCTACTATTGGGTATCCACTACGATTGTTCCTTATCTGAATGAAAAAGGCAAGCCTTATCAGTTTGCTGCCATTCGATTTGATATAACAGGTCAAAAAGCAGGTGAAGAAGCCCTTAAACAGCAAAAAATGGCACTTGATGAATCGGCCATTGTCGCTATTACAGATATTAAAGGTGATATCACTTATGTAAATGATAAGTTTTGCGAAATTTCAAAATACTCAAAAGAAGAATTGATTGGAAAAAATCACCGCATCATTAATTCAGGTTATCATCCTCCTGAATTTTTCAAAGAATTATGGCAAACAATAGGCAGTGGAAAAGTATGGCGGGGTGATATTAAAAACAAAGCAAAGGATGGCAGCTATTATTGGGTATCTACAACACTGGTTCCCTACCTGAATGAAAAAGGAAAACCCTACCAGTTTGTCGCCATTCGTTTTGATGTTACCAAACAAAAATTACTGGAAATCGACCTAAAAGGCCGGTCGCAACAACTTGAAGATTTTTGTTTTATTGTATCCCACAATCTGAGAGCACCTTTATCAAACTTACTATTACTCAGTTCTATGATAGAACAAAGCACCACGTTCGAAGAACAAAAAATGTTGGCTGATAAATTGAGTAAACCTGTTAATATTTTAAATGAAACATTTAATGAATTGGTAGAATCGCTGCAAGTAAGGCAAGATGTAGACATTGAAAAAGAACACTTAAAATTTAAAGATTGCTTTGATAAAACGAAGGAATTATTATGTGCAGGTATGTTGGAAGGTGATATCGACATTACCTGCGACTTTAGTGAGGCACCCGAAATACTTTATCCTAAAAAATACCTGTTGAGTTATATGCATAATTTAATCAGCAACTCAATAAAATACCGTTCAAATGACAGAAAACTAATAATAAAAGTCAAAACCTTGGTCAAAAATAGCGCTACAGTATTAACAGTTAGCGACAATGGCATTGGTATCGACATGAAAAACAATGGTTCAAAATTATTTGGTTTGCGCAAAACATTTCACGGCAATAAGGATGCAAAGGGTTTTGGGCTTTTTATTACCCGCACTCAGGTAGAAGCTATGGGAGGCATCATATCTGCTGAAAGCCAATTAGATGTAGGCACTACCTTTAGTATACAATTCACAAAAAACAATTAAACTATGCAAACCATCGACACACTTTACATCATTGATGATGATGAAACTTACCAGTTCATTGCAAAAAGAACAATTGAGCAAACAACTTTAGTAAACACAATAAAAGTTTTTTCAACGGGCCTTGAAGCTATTACATTTTTAAAATCAGCGATTGATCAGCCTGAATTACTGCCTGAAATCATTTTGCTTGATTTAACCATGCCGGTAATGGATGGTTGGGGATTTTTGGAAAATTACTTGTTGTTGAAACCTAGGGTTGGCAAGACAATTTATATCTATATCGTATCCTCCTCCATCAATCCTTCTGATGTCATAAAGGCAAGAAATATAAGCGAAGTTACTGACTATGTTGTAAAGCCGGTGACCAAAGAAAAATTTATAGAGTTACTGAAAAGCATCGGGCAACAACTATAATAAAAAAGCAATCAAACTACATGGCTTTGCTTAAATTTGTTTTATGAATTCATTGGACCAGGTAGTAGAATTTAAAACTTCTCCTGAAATCAGAGAGAAACTATTTGAATATGGCATCTCTAAAACTTTTGAAGAAGGTGATACTATACTCAATGAAAATGCACATATCAATGCAATTCCCATTGTTATTAAAGGGAGTATACGCGTGATGCGCACCGATGACGATGGTCGTGAAATTTTTTTATACTACATTGATGCCGGTGAAAGTTGTATCATGTCATTTTTAGGAGGCATGCATCATGAAACCAGTAAGGTAAAAGCCATAGCTGAAGAAAAAACTGAAATTCTATTTATTCCTGTAGATAAAGTGAATGAACTGATCAAAACATTTCCTGGTTGGTTGGATTACATCTTCCGTCTTTACCACAAACGCTTTGAAGAATTACTGGAAGTAGTAAATGCTGTTGCCTTTAAGAAGACAGATGAACGTTTACTCGATTTAATTCGACTTAAATGTGAGCACACCAAAAGCCATACATTATATGTAACCCATGAACAACTGGCGAATGAATTAGGTACGGTCCGAGTGGTTGTATCACGCCTGCTCAAACAAATGGAAGAAGAAAAGTTTGTTAAACTCAGCAGAAACAAAGTAACACTGTTGTAACTTCACATTTTATTTGCTTCCTGTTTCAGCGTGTTTCATTGCTTGCATTACTGCATCAATATCTACACCTAACCCTTTGGCTACTGCGGTGCCTAACTTCACATCGGCTCTGAAGAAATGACAAATCTGACGGTTGATAATCTGGTCTTTTTTAGGTCCTGAAATACCACTCATGGCGCCTACAATATTGGATACCAGATTATGCCTGTCGTAATCATTCATGGCTTTGTTGAACAACCAACCCGGCTGGGTATAATGATCATTCTCACCTACACCATTTCTGTCGTACCAATCGGCCAAAGTGCTGTCGAGCTGCATGGCAGGTTCTTTATAGGCTTCATCAGTATAAATGTCATCAAAACTATTCGGATAATAATTAGGGGCATCTTCGCCATTGCCATCTACACGCATACTGCCATCACGTTCGTAATTTGATACGGCATAAGGACAGCGATTAACGGGTATTTGTTCGTAATTAACACCCAAGCGGTAACGGTGTGCATCGGGGTACGACAACAATCTTCCTTGCAACATTTTATCAGGTGAATATGAAATGCCGTCAATTACATGCGCAGGTGCAAATGCACTCTGTTCAACATCTGCAAAATAGTTTTTAGGGATTTGATTCAATTCCATCACACCCACATCTATCAAAGGAAAATCGGCATGTGGCCATATTTTGGTTAAATCAAAGGGATTGAAAGCGAAATTTTTGGCTTGTTCATCAGTCATCACCTGAATTTTAAGCGCCCATTTTGGAAAGTCTTTTTTATCTATGGCGTCCACTAAATCGCGTTGTGCAAAATCGGGGTCTTTTCCTTTCCACTCTGCCGCTTCATCGTTCTGAAAATTCTTGATACCCTGCATGGTTTTAAAGTGAAACTTAACCCAAACCTTTTCGTTAGCTGCATTAATCATTGAGAAAGTGTGTGAGCCATAGCCATTCATGTGTCGGTAACCCACCGGTGTTCCTCTGTCGCTCATGAGTATCATTACCTGATGTAGACTTTCGGGATTCAAACTCCAGTAGTCCCACATCATTGTTGGGCTTTTACAATTGGTGCGTGGGTCGCGCTTTTGCGTATGAATAAAATCTCCAAATTTTTTAGGATCCTTAATAAAAAATACCGGTGTATTGTTGCCCACCAAATCCCAGTTGCCATCTTCTGTATAAAACTTAATGGCAAATCCACGTGGGTCGCGTTCTGTATCAGCACTGCCTTTTTCTCCACCTACGGTAGAAAAGCGCAAGAACATTTTGGTTTGTTTCCCTACTTTATTGAAGAGTTTGGCTTTTGTATATTTTGAAATATCGTGCGTAACGGTAAAAGTTCCGAAGGCGCCTGCACCTTTTGCATGTACCACGCGTTCAGGAATTCTTTCGCGATTGAAATGCGCCATTTTTTCGTGCAGAATATAATCCTGCAACAGCAATGGCCCTCTGGCGCCCACACTCATTGTGTCTTCGTTTTCGACATAAGGCTTACCTGAAGCCGTTGTCAATTTGATATTGCGTTCTTTTTCCATAACTGTTAAATTTATTTTGAAGGGTTAATTATATTCATAACAAAGATGGGAATTTAAGGTTATAAAAGTTACTCTTATATTTTATTCATCTATAGTTACTTTCTATAGGATTAAAAAATGGTAGTGATTTGTTTGATATCTCCGCTGTTTGTATTTACTTGCACTTGCTTATGCGCAAATTTGCAAACCGTATTTGGGGTTCATTATTTAAAATTCTCGGGTTTTTATGTCTGGGTTTTGTTTTGTTTTTGTTGTTGGTCATGATGTATCACGATTTTGCCTTTTTTGACTATGTAGAAACAGAAGTATTAATAGCAATATTTGCCGGTTTAGGCTTTTACATCCTGGATTTTATTATTACGAAATTTATCAAAAATAAACGCCATTTATTAATTACCCAATCCATTCTACTGCTATTTATTGCTGCCGGTTCCTGGTTATACTATTTGAAGACTTTGGCATATACCACCATAATTTTAACTCATAAGAACAGACAAGAGGCCGCTATTATTTTTGGCATAAAAGGTTATCCGCCATTACCTGAGTCGAATTGGTGGAAAATAACCATAAAAATACCTGAGAATGGTGTATTGATGACCTCTTCAACACTTGATGATTTAAAAAATTACCCTATTCGCATCATTCAAAATAATTGGATAGTCGATCAAAAAATTCAAACTTTTTACCACCCCTGTATTGTCACTAACAATCAATTGGAGGTGCAATATCTGTCGGGCGAAAAGTGCAAGTGCAATTATGTAAGTATACCCCGTTCAAATACAAGGATTCAAAACCATTGCTATGCCGTTTATGACAGTCTGGCTCTTGGACTCCTAACATCCAAAGTAAAAGACAAGTACTATAAAAAGGTTGTATTCAGAGACAGTGGTGGGTTATATTTTGATTCACGATTATTGCCCAATAATTGGAAAGGCCCATTACCTGATTGTGTGAGTCAATTCAATTGGTACAAAGCTATTTTCTCCAAATCATCCATTCACGTTATTCCACCCGGAATTGTCCGCAATCCCAACATTACAGAATTATATTTTAGCGATACAAGATTATCAACAATTGACAGCACTATCAGTTTGATGACCAACCTCAGACTACTGGATGTAAGCGGTACGCCTATGGATCAGTGGCCGGAAAGCATCAGCCAATTGAAACAACTGAAAATTTTGAACATCACAAATACGCCTAATATTAAAACACAGTTGAAGTACCTAAAGCGATTATTGCCAAATACAACCTTTATTTACAACTAATAAAAATAGTGAAAGTATGTCTTATTCGCTTTTTTTATGTAATCTTGAATAACCGAAATCATTAAGGGAATAAAGTCATGAAAATTCTTTCAGCCGAACAAATCAGGGCAGTTGATGCCTACACCATTGCAAGCACACCCATTGCCTCTATCGACCTTATGGAAAAGGCTGCCAAGCAATGTTTTGAATGGATTGCAAAACGCTATCCTAATTCTACGCATTGCACACTTTTTTGTGGCACGGGAAACAATGGTGGTGATGGATTGGCCCTGGCGCGAATGCTGCACGAAGGCGGTTATGCAATCAGCCTGTATGTTGTACATGCGGGTCATAAAGCCGGTGCCGACTTTACCCAAAATCAAAAAAGACTATTAAAAAACGATAAGATCCGTCAACAAGATATTACAACTGAGGCTGACATTCCTGAAATATCTCCTGCTACACTGGTAATTGATGCACTGTTTGGCACAGGACTCAATGAACCTCTGAGCGGTATAGCGGCTGAAACGGTTTATAAAATTAATTCAAGCGGTGCTACTGTGATTGCCATTGATATGCCCAGCGGCTTGATAGCTGACAGCAGTTGTATTGAAAATGTCATTGTAAAGGCACACCACACCCTCAGTTTTCAATTGCCCAAATTGGCTTTTATGATGCCTGAGAATGAATCTTATGTAGGTATTTTCCATTTGTTAAATATTGACCTTAGTGAAGCGCATATTGCCAACAGCCCAACCCAATATACCATTACCGATGCTGCTGATATACGCGCCATACTAAAACCACGCACCCCTTTTTCACACAAAGGCACTTATGGACATGTGGCTTTGCTGGCCGGCAGCCATGGCAAAATGGGCGCAGCCGTATTGGCAGCCAAGGCTTGTCTTCACAGCGGTGCAGGCTTACTGACCGTGCATGTACCTGCCTGTGGTTATGAGATATTGCAAACCGCCCTGCCTGAGGCCATGGTAATTACCGATGATGATGACAATTACCTTACAACACCTTTTGAATTGGGAAGATACACAGCCGTGGCTATTGGTCCCGGCATAGGTACTGCTATGGATACTGCAGCTGTATTACACCATGTGGTGCGCCACTACCACGGACCATTAGTAGTAGATGCAGATGCGATTAATACGCTTGGTGAAAACGAAGGCTGGACCGAACTATTGCCAAAGGGCTGTATATTGACACCTCACCCACGCGAGTTTGAACGACTGGCAGGTAAAACCAAAAATAATTTTGACCGCCTGATGCTGCAGCAAAAATTTTCGATGCGCCATGGTGTATACATTGTATTAAAGGGTCATTTCACTTCTATAACCTGTCCTGACGGGCATATTTACTTTAATCCAACAGGCAATGCCGGCATGGCCAAAGGTGGCAATGGTGATGTATTAACAGGTATTGTTACTGCTTTACTGGCTCAAGGCTATTCCAGTCACGATGCAGCATTGGCAGGCACCTACTTACATGGCCTGGCAGGCGATATCGCTGTAAAACGCACGGGAGAATGGTCGATGCTGGGCACCGATTTGATAGATAGTATAGGTGCTGCAATAGCTGAGGCTATGCGGATAGGATAATAAAAATCCTGATAGATAATAATTATTTCATGAAACAGAATCTCAAAAAGGGTGTTTGTAAGCTCTGTAGAAAAGATGCCTTTTTAAACTTTGAACATGTTCCTCCTCGCTGTACTTTTAATAAAAAAACACGATATACTGAAGTGTCATTTGAGGAATATATGAAAAGAAAAAACCCCTTGAATGAAAAAATTAAAGGGAAAATTAAACAAGGTGGTATAGGTTTTTATTCCTTTTGTGAATCCTGTAATAATTTTCTTGGTAATGAATATGTTAGAGAATATAAAATTTGGGCAGGGATAGCTGCAGAAATATTATCTAATGGCAAATTTAATTTCTATAATTACACAGTTTTTGATCAATCTCCAAATAAAATCCTCAAACATATATTATCTATGTTTGTAGCAATTAATGAAGATTTCTTTGCGGAAGCTCATAGTGATTTATTAGAATTCATTAAAGATCCTCTAACAACTGAATTACATGAAAAATATAAAATATTTATGTATTTGAATACTGGCCCTGAATATCGGTATGTTCCATATATGATTACTGGTGTTGCAAAAGGAGATATTATCAACTGTACTGAAATTGCATTCCCCCCTTATGGATATGTGCTAACAATCGATAGCAAAAATAACAATCCCTTGCTATTGAATATTACTAATTTTAAAGACTATCTCCCTAACCAAAGATACAATTTTGATTTTAGAATTGCTAGACTACAAACAAGTTTACCTATCCCATTAGACTATAGATCATATAGCAAAATTCAAGATGACATTAAAAATGGATAAATTTATTTTTTAAAGATACTTTTTTAGAAATCAAAATAAAATTATAAGGTCGTCTTTCTACTTCTGTATCACCAATTTTTCATTCACCAACTGATTACCCATTTGCAATTGCAGATTGTATACACCTGCTGCCAAATGGCGCAAATCAAGGGTTTGCTCCGCTTGCCCTTGCGTGCTGTTGCCTGAATACACAATGCGTCCGTTAATGTCTGTAATTGTAATCTTAGCATTTGTTGCTTTTAAAAGTTCATAACTCACCGTAACCAATCCATTGCCCGGATTAGGGGTAATTTTAAGCAGTGCTACTGCCTTACTGGCAATACCTGTTTTACTTATTACCACTTGCAGAATAGCCGTATCGGAAGGGCACCCGTATTGATTTTTTTCAATAACCTCTACTCTGCCCGTTGTTACATTTCCCCAAACAACCTTAAGCGTATTGGAAGTACTGCTGCCGTAGATGGTGCCACCTGATACAATCCATGCATAAGTGCTGCCTGCATGCAATGTTACAATGTAAATAATGGTATCGCCCTGATTCACGGTGCTATTGCCAACAATGCCTGTAATAACAGGTGTAGGGTATAATTGTATAATGGCTGTATCTGTTAATATCATGGTATCACAATCTGTAATTGCGGCTACGCTTATTGTATTACTGGGCTGGGTAAGATAAGCCGCAGGCACGGTTAAACTAATGGCACTGCCACCATTTACAGCATTGCCTATGGCTTTACCACCTGTGTAAATCATGTAGCGGGTATTGGCTTCGGTAGCCGGCAAATCCACTTGTCCGTTTTCATTGGCACATACCATGCCTGCACCATTTACAGTGAGTGAAATATCAGCATCATCACATGGTGTGTATTTATACAATTCATTGCCATAAATACCGCTTGCCGTAAAATATAAATTGCCTCCCATTACCGTGAAATTGGCAACACCACCACTGGCATTTCCCGGACCGATATTGTAAACCATGCGGGTGCCTTTAGCAGTACCATCAGTGCGCCACAATTCGGTGCCATGGGTGGAGTCGGTAGCAATAAAATACAAGTAGTTGCCCAATACTTTCCACTGATTGCCATACAGGGTATTGGTTGCACCCCTGTTAATGTCTTTTAATAATACTGTGCCCGATGAAGTACCATCTGATATCCAAAGCTCAGTACCCACCACATTGTCATTGGCCACAAATATCAATTTGCCGTTTAATTCAGCACCAAATACAGGATTGGATGAAGTAGTACCTGAACTGATATCCTTTACCAATACAGTACCGGCTGATGTGCCGTCCGATATCCATAATTCAGTGCCCGAAGTACCGTCTGCACCTCTTAAATAAACACTGGCAGTGCCGGCAAATAAATCTGTTACGCCATTGCCTGCGCCTGTTAGTAATTCCTTTACCATAGCAGTGTTCGCACCTGTACCGTCAGATTTCCAAAGCTCGTATCCTGAAGTACCATCATTGGCCAAAAAATACATGCTTCCGCCCATTTCAGCAAAATCTGTGGCTGCACTTGAACCTGCTCCGGAATTGATATCTTTCACCAGTGCTGTGCTCGTAGTTGTACCTTTCATTAGTTCGGTGCCTACAGTCGAACTGCTGTTAGCGGTAAAATACAAGTCGCCATTAAATGGAAAAAAAGTACCGATGCCTGAACCTGAATTACCAGGATTAATATCGCTTATCATCGTAGTGCCTGCCAATGTTCCATCTGTACGCCAGTATTCTTCGCCATTGGTGGGATCATAGGCTTTAAAAATGGTGTAGTTACCCAAATTGGTTAAATTAGTGGGTGTGCTTGAACTTACGCCAGTATAAATATCTTTTAATAAAGCTGTTCCGGCCGCAGTGCCATCGGTTGACCATAATTCGTAGCCTGTGGTTTGACTAAAGGCTGAAAAAATAACACTAAGACTCAAAGGGTTTTTTGTAAAATACTGAGGTGCTGAATTGCCATTTAATGTGGTATTGATGTTTTTCAACATGAGTGTGCCGGCTGCCGTGCCATCTGTTACCCATGGCTCCTGACCAATGGATGCAGAATCAGTAGCTCTGAAATAAATTTTAGAATCTATTACTGTTAATCCAACCGGGCTTGAACTAATATTATTGGCATTGATATCAGCCACCATATTGGTGCCCACTGCTGTGCCGTCCGATGTCCATAGCTCTGTACCAAAACCTTGTGCCGTAGCATTAAAATAAAAATTAGACCCGAATACTTTTAACTGTGAAGGTGAACTGCTTACACCTGTGCGTGGATCGATATCTTTTAGCAATACTGTGCCTGCTGTGGTACCATCGCTGGTCCATAGTTCGAAACCTGTGGCTGTTTGTTGTGCACCAAAATACAGTTGATTATTCATCAGTACGAATGATGAAGGAAAAGAACCAGTAGTACCGGTTTGAATATCTTTTACCAATAGGGTATTGGCAGCAGTGCCATCACTCTGCCATAGTTCTGATCCGTAGGTAGCAGTACTGGCTTGAAAATACCACAAGCCATTCAGATGAATAAAACCGCTACAACTAGAATTTGCAACGCCTGTATTAATATCTTTAATCATTACAGTGCCTGCTGCCGTGCCATCTGTTTGCCACAGCTCATTGCCATTGGTGCCATTACTGGCGGTAAACATAACGGTGTTGCCCGATAGCAGGGTAAAATTTGCAGGCGATGAGCTTACCGTACCTGAATATATATCTTTCACCAATACTGTGCCTGTATCGGTGCCATCTGTTCGCCACAGTTCGGCACCCCAAACGCTACTGAAGGCTTGGAAATAAATTCTACTCCCTGTTGAGAACAACGCAGTAGGGCTGCTGTTAGCCAATCCTATATTCAAATCTTTAATCAACTTGGTACCTGTGTCTGTACCGTCTGATATAAAGGGTTCCAATCCTGCTGAGCCTGATGTAGCTGCAAAAATAATTTTATTGCCCAGTGGTGTTATTAAACTTGGTAAACTACTGCCCGCACCGGCCACTATGTTGCGCACCAATACAGTACCGGTATCAGTACCATCTGTTTTCCAAAGTTCTATCCCATTTGTTCCATCATTGGCCGCAAAATAAATAGTGTTGCCTACCACTGCAGCATTTTGAATACCTGATGAAGCTGCACCTGTATTGATGTCTTTTACCAATACAGTACCAGCTGTAGTGCCGTCTGTTTTCCAAAGCTCATAACCATACACGGGGCTGGTAGCACCAAAGTACATGGTGTTATTAATAGTGCCCATGTATATGGCTGATGAAGATGCAGAACCCGGGTTTACATCTTTCAGAAATGACACTTTGCTTGTGCTTTCGTCATACACATGCAGTTCGGCTCCGTATTCAATTTTTGAAGTGCCGGAGAAAATAAGCTTGCTGCCTATTCTTCCCCATACCACGCAACTGGAATTTTGGGTACTTTCTGTATTCAGGTCTTTTACCAGTGTTACTTGCGTATAACCGGTTTCTAGCATCATAAAAAATAGGGCCAGCAGACCTGCAATTTTGTAAATTCTAATATTCATAAGCGTGTATTAACTCACACAAAGCTATCTTAATTATTCAGATTTAATGAATCTTCATAAAATTATGACAATTAGGTGATTAAAATTATTTATCCGGAACTAAATCGCTAAAAAATTCAGCCTTATATTTGCATAACTTCGCTTAATTTGATTAACCAAAAAAATTTTGCATTTGAAAATTCAATTTCTTAAAAAAATATACTTACTAATAATTTTCATTACTGCTTCACAACTTGTTAAAGCTGATGCATGGCATGAACCTGATTGGTCGAGCATGCTGGCTCATACAGGCATAGTAGCAAAAATTGAAGTTATAACGACCGTCAACAATAACTCAAAAGTTAGAATCCAAAAAGTTTATAAAGGTGATGTGAAAAGTGGCGACACCATTTGGATCAGTAATTTTATGAAATGGCGAAATTGGGCTGAAAAAGGTGAAATGTATCTGGTATTTATCAATCATTCACTTGCAACGAAAAAAGACAAGGAATATTGGGCCAATCAATTGTTTGAGAATCCGCTATTGAAAGAATACGTTGATGCGCTTAAAAACACCAATACTTATAACACTACAGATCATACATCCAGCGTTTTAAAAATTAAAGGTGCTAAGGTAAGGTATGATTTAACAGCTTCTGATTACTATCTTAATCAATCATTTTATTCCCTGAAGGCATTTGAGAAATTCCTGAATGCTTATTACTATAACAAAGGAAAACCAGCCCTTATCCAAACACTTATAAGAAAAATAACACCGGCTACTAATCACGTTATTAAAGCTCAATACATCATGCAATTGTATTTATTAAAATCAATTCAATATGATGAGGTATTTGAGCAGTACATAAAAGTAGATAATGATGTGGCAAAGTATGCTTTGGCTTTGCACATGGGTAACATCAATAATATTGAATCAAAACATATCCTCACCACATTACTTAAAGACAACAGTAGTAGGGTGCAAGGAGAAGCTGTTAGACAACTGGCAAGAATATCTCCCGATACATTAGGCGCTACTTTGGTTTCACATATTCAAACTATGCACCATTGCAATTTTGGTCCTTCGAGTGTAATGAGTGCTTCAAGAAATACTGATTTTGGTGGAAGAACACAAACCATTAAAACACTTGGCGACATCCATTATTTGCCGGCAATACCTGTTTTAACCACCATGTTAGACACTATCAATGACCGCGATTTTGAAGTTATTATAACAACTCTGAGGCAATTGGGCACTAAGTCATATAGCGAAATAATTGCGAAACGACTTGAAACGTCAAATGCCTTTTTAGCAGAAATAATGTGTAGGATAATACATGATGACAGTTTAATAAACTGCCTGCCATCATTGATGAATTATATCAATAAACAAGATAAAACAAAAAGACCAATAATAGCATTTGCTATAACGCCAACGATAGGTCTCTCCTATTTTAACACGGATACAGTGAAGCGTTTTTTATACAACGATTTTATTAATACAATAAAAACACGCACTACTTATGGTCAGGCATTTGACACAAAAGCAGATTGGATGGAAGTGTATCTGCAAGCGCTTACATATTTAACCATTAACCAAGCTAAGCCTCAGTTATATGAATTTATGTACGACTATTACGGTTATAATTCAACATTTACTAAGCGCCCTGAATTGTTAGCCTATAAAAAACAATGCGAGGATTCCATAGCCGTAATGATAAAAATGGCTAACATAAGAAAAGACATTACAAATATTGAAGTACTTGCCTATGTAACATTGGATAATGAACACCCTGTCTTAAAAGACTACATTGTTAAAATTGAATACGCCTTGACGCTTAGTGATTCATTAATTCAGAAAACAAAAGCTGTGGTAAACACAAAAAATATTACCATTTTGAGACCACATCCTGTCGCAGAAAAATTCACTGTTGTGACTTCAGAAGGTAGAGAAATTACCAACCCTGCACTTTTCTTACAATTCCTTGAGTATATTGCCAGTGTTGCCGATAGTGATGATTTAGCATTTTTAGAAAATCTGAAGAAATACAATTACAGTCCTGGCGATTATGAATATGAGACAATAGAACGCTATATAATAAAAGTGAAACAAAATCATGTTCCAACGGATACTAAATAATCAATGAAAGCGTTTTAAAACTAATGAAAAAAATATTGATTGTATTTTTTATAGGCATTACAAGCTGCAACAATCCCGGAGCTGACAAGAAAGTAATTACTGTGCAGGATACTGCAATAATAAAAGACAGTCTAAATCGTTTGCGCTTACAACACAATACAGAAATATCATTTATGTGGGATACCTTTACTTGTGGTGATATCGATTTTGATAAAATTCCGGATTCTGCTTTTGTATATACTCCAACGGCAGGCGACAAGGGTTTTGAAGGCTGTATTAATAATATTTGTGACAACAGAATAGTGTTTTCCAATCATTTACCGGACATCAACTTACAAAACTCATTGTGGGCAAGAATTGAAAACATTGGCGACATCAACAAGGATGGCACATGTGAACTCATTATTCGACCCGATTGGTTTAGCAGCTGTTGGGGAAATTTATACATCTACAGTTTAGAAAAAGGGCAATGGCGAATGGCAACTGAAGTATCTGCAAGGCGCTGTGAAGAAGAACCCCTGATATCACATATATTCAAAGTTAAAAACAAATACTTTTTGGAAGGCGATGATTTTAGCGATGGCGATGAGAAGAAATATAGGGTGGAAATAAAATTATGACAATTAGGGCATTGAGAATATAAATTGTCCATTAGCATTATACAATGCATCTGTGAATGATACGGAAATAAATAAATTCCGCCTTTGTTGTGTGTTATGCACCAACAAAGCGCAATTCTAAATTGATTTTTAAAAAAACCCGCTGCTATACTGAGCTTGCCGATGCTATACTGAGCTTGCCGATGCTATACTGAGCTTGCCGATGCTATACTGAGCTT
>JAZKEQ010000052.1:30446-58367 GCA_040386935.1 Bacteroidota bacterium
TACTGAGCTTGCCGATGCTATACTGAGCTTGCCGATGCTATACTGAGCTTGCCGAAGTATGCACCGGCTTTTTTATCCCATTTTATCTATCTTTATGATGTTAGTGTCTATAAATATGATGTGCCTGATTAAAAATAATATGTACATGCTTAAAAATATGATGTAAGTGTTTAAAAATCATACTTAAGTGTCAATAAATCGTACGAGTGTGTTGAAAAATGTGATGTAAGTGATGGAAAATATGAATTGAGTGATGAAATATAGTACGACAGTGTTGGAAAATATGATGTAAGTGTTGTAAAATATGAATTGAGTGTTGTAAAATCGTACAATGTAAAAAGTGCGCTGACCCCAAATGGAGGTGTAGGGTGGTAAAATTGGGGAGCAGGGTTGCCAAACCCCTGTGCAGGACAATAAAACAAATGTTTAGCCCCTTTAAAGTTTTTGTAGAACAATTGGGGTAATGGGGAATTTGGGTATATTGCGGGGGAGAAATAAGAAGAAATAAAAACTGCTTTTATAAATGAGTTAGCGGAAATAATATGAAAAAAACTATTTTACTCTTTTTTATTCTTTCCTTTTTCTCAAGTTGTTTCTTGAAGAAGAAAAGCTATTACAGCAAAATAAATAGTGTAAAAATTACCACTTCACTAATCAAAATTAATAATTGGCATGAATTCTTTACTTTGGATAGTTTCTCAGTTAGTGTTAACCCTTCAGTTAAGTCAAAGAGTTTATTTACAGACCCAACTAATAAATCAGATAATTTGGGAATAATACATCATTATATGGGAGTTTCCTATACCATTAATTTTGAACTTTCTATTAAACAAAATAGCAGTCTGAACCCTAATGAAAGAATTGTAATTGATGAAATACAACTAGTTACGATAAAGCATGAAATTCAAAATGCATTTGATGATAGTTGTTGGACAGATACTGTCAAGATTATTCCCCGATTTAAAATTGTTAAAAATAAAGGAACTAAAAATCCAGTACAAGTTTTTAAAGGTAATGTTGGATTCTGGCACTTTGGGTCATCAAGAAAAAACAAATTAATTATACAGTTTAAAGATAAATACCATTCATTTGTGACTCAATGGCATAAGTCTTAAAAGACTTCTGCTAACAAAGGCTTGGCACAATGAGCGCATGATTGCCAAACCCCAGCGCAGGGCAATAAAACAAATGTTTAGCCCCTGTAAAGTTTTTGTAGAACAATTGGGGTAATGGGGAATTTGGGTATATTGCGGGGGCAATATGTAGGAAGTAATAAACCTTCTCCAATCTTCCCGAATATGTATAGATTGGAGAAGGTTTTAGGGAGAAACCTGCTTATATAAATAAGTTATGCGTCATGTTTCAGAACCTACTATGGAAGAAACAGAAATTACAAATTATATACAATCAAAAATAATTGAACAGTATATTCTTTTTATAGAGTTATGCACTTCAAAACCAATCGACTCCAGATATTGATATCCCAAGTACCTTCTTCATGAATCAAAATGTTATTTTAAATCTGCGCTTTGTCTCAATCTTTTTTGCAATTGTATTGAATGGCATTCTGTCAAAGGATGCCAATGCACAATCTGCTTTTATGATGAAATATTTGCCTAAAGACCCTACCCTGCTCGAGAAGATAGAAGTTCCAAAAGGCATTAGTAGGTGTGTGATGTTGGAGGATAAAATCTGGAATGATAAGATAAAAACTGATACTGTCTCCATTAATACATACGATTCACTTGGGCGGGATGATGAGACTGTTTTTTTCTCCGAAGGAAAAAGAGAGTCACATTACTTCTGCGAATATCCTAATGCAAACACCAAAAAATTTTATACCATCATGAAAGTGGATAGTAAGCTGAGCGTACGCAATTATGATGAGAACGTGATAGACGCAGCAGGTAACTTTATAGATGCCAGCTCTTATCAGGTAACCAATGCAGGCGACACCATAATGGTGAATGACCATGACTATGTATATGACGACAGCCGGCGTCTCATTTACCAATGTGACCAATGCAACCTGAGTATGCATATCAAAAGGTATTTTCGCTACAAGGGTAACACCTTGATAAGGTTATACGAAACCTCCCTTGACACCTTACAGACCTTCTACATTAGCGACATGGTCTACGATCAGGATGGCCGAATGACACGTTATACTTACCGCAATATCTTTAAAGGTGACACCAACCTGAATCAAGACTGCCTGTACACTTATGAAAACGGAAGGCTGGTGAGACAGTTGCAATTCAACTACTTTGAGAAGGTATGGCGCGAATACGTTTATCTTTATGACTCTCTGGGCCGAGTAAGCCAATCATACCAGATAATAGAAACCGATACCATCACTATCGCATATTACTTTGAAGGTGACAGGCTGATGAGCTCTTTCCTTACTACCACATTTCAGTATAGTGAGGGGTATGTTTTTTTTGGCAACAAATTCCGTGAAAGCTTTGATGGTAAAGACCACACAACTGAAACAAGATACACCTATGACAAAGACGGCCATCGAACTGCCATTGAGCAATACTGGGATGGGGTATTAAGGAGGAGATACCGTAATCTTTTCGAATGAAATTGCACGAACGCATAACATCACCTACAATCAAGGCCGAATTCGCGTATCACTGGAAAAATTTCAGATAGAATTACTTTGTTTTTCCGTTCATAATTTTATCTTTGGAGTCGCCCTGCTTGTAGCTGAAAAAAGTTATAGCCAATGCTAACAACACAATGACAGACATTAAAGACATAACCGACTTCATCGCCCTTTATAAAAATGGACAAAGACTGTTCGCTGACTTGGAATTTGAAAATGGTGAAAGTTTTAATGGCTTAGACATTAGTGGTACAACATTCAAAAATTGTTGGTTTTGTGCTGACTTTACCAATGCGAATTTGGCTGACTGTAAATTCATTGATAGTAATATTAAGACCTCAGATTTTTCTAACGCTAACTTGACAAGGGCAGAAATTAAGGGCTGTGCAGTTGATAGCACAGAATATAAAGGGGCGACTATTACTGACTTTAACTTTGAAGACAACTCCGTATATGGAAACACATTAGACCTAAATGACTTTAAACGGATTTATGGTTTTGAAAAATAGAATGCTCATAAAAAAGGTTTTAGTAGCGACAGGAATATCAATTATTCTTTTCGTTTTGCTGACAGTATTGAGTTACTTTCTAAATTTAGAGTATAGAGCAAATTTCAAAATAGGACTTCCTTGGACTTTTTATTATCAGTTTCTTGTAGACTGCGAAGTTCAGCACGGGACAAATCCAATGAATTTTATAAAAGACGCATTTGTAACTTGGACATTAACGACAATTTTATGGCTAATTCTGACACGAAAGAAATAAGCACTGACTATAACAGCAGCTACCCAAAAGGCGGGGTTTCGTGCTCCGCAGACAGTTTTGTGGTTAATGGAACATTAGTTTTTCAAATCAAGTTTTGTGGTAAAAGTCCCGCCCTTCGGGTAGCTGCAAAACGTTATATGTAACCATACGACAACACTAAAAAGAAATTTGACAAACAATGAGTGAACATAGCATTTCAATTGTTCCAAGACAATCAAGTTATCCTGATAATAGATCCAAGGCATATGAAATTTTGGATTGGTTGGTATCTAAAGACATCGTTAAAAAGACATCATCGGATTGTATTCTAAGTTCAGAATATGGATACGCTATTTCTGATGGGGCAAGACTGGTATCACCTTCTCCAGACTATTTACCATTTGACTATAATATAAACGGACTTGAAATTGTAATAGAACGATGCATTTTTGATGCTGGTGAAGGCGGCTTGGACAAAATTATTTGTCCAAATTGCCTAAAAAATATAGCCAACGAGGACTGGGATTTGAACCCTTGGTATAACAAAGAAAGTGACAACCTTATTTGCCCAGCATGTAGGCACGAAACTGATATTCATAAATTTAGGTTTGAACCAACATGGGGATTTAGTGACCTAGGTTTTACATTTTGGAATTGGCCAGACTTTACGGACGAGTTTATTTCCGATTTCAAAAAAAAATTAGAGTGTGACATTTCAATAGTTCATACACACAGATAACAATGGCAAACAAAAAGGCTACACATAACAAAGGCTTGGCACAATTGGCGCATGATTGCCAAACCCCAGGGCAGGGTAATAAAACAGATGTTTAGCCCCTGTAAAGTTTTTGTAGAACAATTGGGGTAATGGGGAATTTGGGTATATTGCGGGGGCAATTATGTAGGAAGTAATAAACCTTCTCCAATCTACCCGAATATGTATAGATTGGAGAAGGTTTTAGGGAGAAACCTGCTTAAATAAATGAGTTATGCCGCATTTTAAAGAAACAACAGACTAAACATGGGAGCTTGGGGAACAGGAATACTTCAAAATGATACAACTTGTGATATTTGGGTTGAAGTTAAAGAGCTTTATAACAAAGGATTATCTTTAAAAGCTATTAGGATTCAACTTGAAAAAGCTTATAAACCAAATACGGATTTTGAATATTATTCAGAAATATGGACTGGTATAGCTTATGGTCAGTGGATGTGCGGTGAACTTGAAGAATATACTATCAAAAAAATTAAAGCATCCACTCAGGAAAAGTGGTTAACATTATGGGCTGAAGACAAAAAAGATTTACAGGAAAGAATAAACGTTCTTCAAAAGTTTATAGACAAAATCCAAATTCCTCGCCCAAATCCTTTAAAAAGAAAAATAATTAATGTTCGACAAGCCTTTTTCGAGACTGGAGATGTAATAGGAATAAAAATTAATTCTAATAAAAACATCGCTGCAATTGTTACAGATCATGTAAATTACCAGAATGATGGTGAAAATAAAATTGTATTTACCGACTTAATATTTGAAGACCAAACAACAATTGAAGAAATTCTAAAATCAAATATCTACTATTTAGACGTTGGTGGATCTAACAATTATTATAGAGGTTTTTATCAGGCTATATTTTCAGCTAGGAATATGGTAAAACAAATAAAAAACGCTTTCATCATTGGTAAAATTGAAATTGGTGAGCAACTTTCTCTTGGTGTGGGAACACCTTATGGAGATTGGCCTAAGATTGGAAATTTAATTGAAGAACAAATTAATTTTATTAAAGAAAATAAATCCGATAAACCAATAAATGTTTCTGTTAATCAGTTTTTAAAACCGGAAGACCATCTAAGGAATATTTTAATTGAATGGGACAAAAAAATATTTAGAGAGTCACTTGAACAAAAAAAAACAGTTTCATGAAATTTAGGAAAAACGCTGCATAACAGTAGGTTTAAGAAATGTGGGTTCAGTGGTTAATTGAACATTCTACCTCGCATCAAATTTTGTGGTATGTTGACAGTTTAGTGCTCCGAAATCGCCAACTTCTTGTAGCTGTAAACCTATAAAAAACATGACAACTTGTAACGAAAAGCAAAAAGCTGCGTTATGCTCTTATATGCGTATTTGTATCTTCAGCCTATTATGTGTGCTAGGTGGTGTAAAAACTGGCATTGGCCAAACCCTTAACTACAGAATAATACCCACCACCACTCATAAGCTATACGTGGGCTTGGAAGGCACGCCTGTGAAAATGGCAGATTCATTGAAGAAGAACAAAGCATTAAAATTTACCATCAACGGGCATGCGCATATTTTTAAAAAAGACAGCGCTTATCTGATGGCCTGCGATTCAGGATTGGTTTATGGTGATACTGTCACTTTAAGAATTAACCAGAATAAAAAAGGAAAACTCACCTTGCTTGAGAAGCGGTATTACATTGCATCCTATGTTCCTAAACCGTTGGCTGCATTAGGCAATTTGAAAAACTATGATGGTACTGTTGCTGTGGCTACAGGCACTACTACCAATAATTATTATACCAAGGCGCAAATACTGGCGGCAGATTCATTGCATGTAGCCCTTTATGATCCTGAATTTCCTTATAAAAATGAATTTAGAATATTAGGTTATAATTTAATTGTACTATCAGTGGGATCAATGCGAGAAACAAATGTTCTTGAAAATAATATTGGCCCCGTGCAAGGTATCATCATTGATTCTAAATCGGGGGATACAGTCATTATTCAAAACATCAGGGTGCAACATATTAAATCAGGTACAATTACTTCTTTGTCACCACTTATTTTCAAAGTAATATAAAACTATCGCTTCTTTATTTTCAAGACCAAAAACGGTTCTAAGTGTTTAAAATCGACTATAAGCGATTAAAAATTCCTTGTTGTTTTGGCTGCCCCCAATTTTGCCTCAACAATTTTAAATTTATATGTTTATGAACTCACTAAGAAATCGTGTAATGCTTATCGGCCGCTTAGGCGCCCAACCGGAAACCAAACAATTAGCCAACGGAAGCGCCATGGCGCGTTTCTCTCTCGCTACATCCGAAAGTTACAAAAATGACAAAGGCGAACGCGTAGAAGAAACACAGTGGCACAGTTTAATCGCATGGGGTAAGGTAGCCGAGATTGCAGGCAAGTATCTCTCTAAGGGCAAAGAAGTGGCCATAGAGGGCAAATTGGTCACCCGTCAGTACACAGACAAGGAAGGTGTAAAACGCTATTCTACTGAAGTGGTGGTGAGCGACCTGCTATTAATTGGCAATAAAACTGCCTAACTTATTTTTTTGTTGATTGAAAAAGGGGAAGTGTGTAAGCGCTTCCCCTTTTTTATTTTTTGAAAGGATAATTACCCTCCGATTGAAAATCACAGTTACACCACCCAGACCTCCCTCGCGGTCCGTCATGCTGAAGGGACGAAGCACTGGCATGTGTAATGAGTCCTATTCAGCATCTCGCGAAACAACCAAGACCGTACTATATTCAGCGTTCTCAAATTTCTCACTTCATTTAATATATTTGCTTTCAGAACTAAAGCTCTTATGAAAACAGGCTATGTCTATATCATGTCTAACAAGAACAGAACAACATTTTACATAGGTGTTACAAACAATATACAAAGGCGTGTCGAAGAACACCGAAGTGCAACAGGTAGTGGGTTTACAAAACGCTACAATTGTTTCCACCTCATGTATTTTGAAACAATACCAGGAATGATGAATGCAATAAAACGAGAAAAAAAATTAAAAACCTGGCATCGCCAATGGAAGATAGATCTCATTAAAACTATTAATCCAAATTTGGTGGATTTGGCTGAGGGATGGTAAGGTTCAAATCCATTTATATTGGTTTAGAGAGATTGCATGTAGTACTTTAAAATATGCATAGTGCATTCATTCTGATTCACGCTTAATGGACCGGTCCCGACTTCGATTATGGTTGAGGGTTATGTTACCCACCCTCCGATTGAAAATCTTCTTTTGAAAAACCTTTTACACTTTTACTGCTTTACAAATAATGCAGACCCTGTGTAAAATGTATCGCTGCCAATAACAGTATACACACCCGGAGCCAAAGCCCTTGTATCCAAATAAATTGCTTGCGCATCTTGTCCAATCACCGGCAACTGCACTTCCTGTCCCAAAGCATTGATGACTTTAAATACTGTCACAGTCTCTGATGACAACATCAATACTTTTAACTGATCTGCCACCGGATTAGGAAACACCTGAAGTGATAAATGCGATGAATTAACATTCACCAAACCACTTGTATACCCCACCAAAGGCATGGTGATATAAGATGCCTGACCGGGTATGGTGTAAACAGAATTTTTAGCAACTACAGGATTCACCAAACTGTCTAAATTATTGCCGGGATACATGTTGCCCCCTGTATTCACATTGCGGTTAAATCGCGGATAGTTGGAAGAGGTAACATCTAATCTGATTTTATGTCCTTTTAAAAAAGTGATGGCCGTATTGGGCAATGTAATGTCGCAATCGTAAACAACATTTGGGGTCATTAACAAAACAGTTGACGATGTATTACCCGCTCTGAAACGCATGCGCAAGGCACCATCATTTACCAGCATGGATCGCCCATCAGGGTACACATCGGTAAGACGCACATCAAAGTCGGTATCAGTTTTGTCAGATGAAATTTTCAAATGCACAGTTACTTGTCCTTTCAATATCACATCTTCTGTTAATGTAGCCGTGGTATAAATCAAAATATCGTTGCGACTTTCAACTACAGTCGATTGGTCGTAAGGGCCTTGGTCGAGGTCGCTACGCAATGTTGGCCCACCATGTGTAGGCGAAGGATCATTAGGATCATAATTAAAATACAAAGACCCTGTTCCTTGCGGAGCCGTATTATCTAACGTATTGTTATCGTGCAAATAAAATTTTACATCAGTAGTACCTGCCGGTGGCCATACTGCTGAAGAGGTCCATTTATTTTCACCCATTTGATAATACTGAACAAAGGGTGTTGTTGGCCAGGCATTGTTGATATTGCGCAAGTAATAATCAAAAAACAACAGTGACATGGAGTCGTTCCAGCCATCGGCATTGGGATAACTTAATTCACCTTGCATAGGTGTGCCTACCTGTGCCGAGCCATGTCCACCATGTACCCAGGGACCCATCACCAAACGGTGCTTGTCTCTTACAGCCATAGGCGAACTGTTGCGAATACCATTAAAAAAAGGCAACATCACTTCAATGTTATGGTCATACCAACCACCTATCATGCAACAAGGAACAGCGATGCTATCGGGATAATAATTGTAGTCTTCGGAATAGGTCCAGTAAATATCGCGGTAAGGATGTGCCATTAATGAAGTAGAAAGACCATAACCCAATGCATCCAGTTGTTCAACATATTCGGTGCGAATTATTCCTCCGGGATAGTATTCATCATAATCAAACTGTGGACCTGCAACCAGCGGGCAGATACAAGTAAGATTGGCCGGATGCTCCTTGGCTGTTTGAAATTGCACTTTACCCAATGCCGAAGGACCCCAGGTACCAATTTTGCCATTGCTCCAGCTTTGTTGTGCCACCCATTCCACCACATCATGACCGTCTTTTCCTCTGTCGGGACTACCAATATAAGCGGCCTTTCGCGAGCCATAAAAACCACGCCAGTCGGCTACTACAATGATGTAATTACTCGTATTGATTTTAAAACCAATTCCCAAAGGCAAACCGAATCTGTACAACAATCTGTTGTAAGGTGTTTGTATGAGTATCACAGGACCGCTACTCATCCCGGCAGGTTTGTACACATCAGCCGCCAGTTTTTTTCCATCGCGCATAACAATGGAATCGACCGTAGGATTAAGTTGTGCGCTGAGTGAAAATGCCAGAAATAACATCACCGGCAAACACAGTTGCTGAATTTTAAATTGTACCATTTTTATCATACCCTTTATTGATTAACAAAAATAAACTGCAATCATTCATCCTGTTTAAAGACTTAAACACGGTATGTGGACTACCTCGCTTTTTGTGCACTGATATAGACTATCGAACAACAAAACAGTTGTCAAACATTGCTTAATTTTTTATAAATCGTATCGCTCCTTGATGTGTCGTTTGAATAAGATACAACCCATTTTCCAAGTCGTCCAATGCTAATTCTAATGTATCACCATCTGCATTTAATTCCAAAATCAACTGACCGGTAGCATTGTATAATTTTACAACTCTGGCCTGTACACCTGCAAGTGTCAAAACACCAGAATGCAAAGGATTGGGATATACTGATAACCCGTTATTACTTTGGAGTGTTTCAATACTTGTTGATGGCTTTTCATTGTATAATTTTTTAGCAATTGAATAGGTGCATTGATTGATATCAGTAATTTGATATTCGAGCATTGCGCTGTCGTTCAGAAAGTAAGCCCTTGCCAGGGTTCTGGTACCAAATACCAGAGAATAATTATTGCCTTTCCACAAATAGGTGCTCCAACCCCAAGGCCGTGAAATATTATTTACATTAAAATCATAGTTCTGCAAAGCTTTATACTTATTAGTTCCAACGAGGTGAACATTAGCAAGATAATCAGGATAGGTTGTTAGCTCGAGTGCTGTGCGGTACCTGCATCCTTGGGCCTCGGCACTAATGGTGTAATAACCCGGTTGGCTGAATTTCATTTCTGAAACCGATGCGTTATTGACCTGATAATTACTGAATCCGGATTGTTGTTGCAATTCCAATACTTTGCGAGGGCAAAGACAGGTATCATTCCTTTTTACAAAATTAATTGTACTGTTATTAGTAGGGTATACGACTTCCGATTGATTCCCTGTAAGTTGCAAAGTAGCTGATGTGGCCGTAAAACAAACGCCTTCGTTGGCATAGCGGCTACCTGCGGTGAATACAAAGGCTTTCTCAAGTGTGTCGGTCGTCAGTAGTTTCATTGTGCCTAGATAGTCGTGCATGGGTTCTTTATTTTTTTTCACACCGGGTGGTGCTGAATAAAAATGGAGATCAAAACTATCATTGGCATACTGTGGTTTTACACGTCCATAAACCCTTTGAATACCCGTAATACAATGGTGTGATACTGAATCAATCCGAATGCTTTTAAAAGGAATGTAAACGGTAGATGATGATGTATTTTGTACCATAATGGCGCCTGAATCAGATTGCTCAATTCTATTGCCGGCTACTCTTACATTTTTAATGTCAAAAATTAAGATAGGGGCACCACCATAAGTCATATATCGTTTTTGCCTGTAAATGCTGTTGCCCTGACCGGGAGCTGTGCCCCCTATCAGCATATTTTTTCCGTTGGCACTAAAGCCTGTAAGGGTAATAGCAGAATAAGGTGTACTTGTTCTTCTTTTCAAAAAAGGATCGTATCCAAACACATTGCCGTATATGTTTCCACTGCTGTTATAGCCGTACATTCTACTATTACTGAAATAATTGTTTTTAACATAGGCGTTGTAAACAGTACTCAGATAAATTCCCTGATTGATGCTACCCATTGAGTCGGCACCCGGTTCGGCTCCAAAGTAATTGCCGTTAACATAGGCCGAGTCGATGCGATTCAGATAAATTCCATCACCTTTTAGCGTTTTAAAAAAATTAGCATCTTTAAAGGCGCCTGTGCCTATTGTAAATTTATCGTTGTTCTTGATGGTATCGCTAAAGTAAACATATATGCCCGTCTCATTATTTCTGAACTGACAGGCTTTGATACTTGTATTAGAAGATGTATTGGATACCGGAGGCATCAGCGGTGCATATTTATTGCCGAGTTTTACATTCTCACTATTGGTAATACCAAAATAAAAGTTGTGGAATTCGAGTCCCCTGATTTCATAATCACCATATCCAATCAGTAAACCTGAAGGGTAAGACGCACCCGTTAAATCCTTATTATTCAGAACAATTCCCGGCCGGTAATATCCGGAAGAATCAGGCTGCTGATAGCCCGGTTGCGTGGTGCCATCAATCAAACAATGATCTGTTATTGGTGGCAAGGGTGATGTAATATCAAATACAGAAATACTATTACTTAAACGAAAACGAATGGTGTCTTTTCCTTTGTTGTAATTGGCATTTAAAATAGCGGCTTTCAAACTGCCATATCCATATTCGTTAGTAGTTGTGACAGTAAAATCCTTTGAGGGGGCAAAATATTCAACCTGCTGATTACATAAAAGATTATTATTTGTATCCAGATTCAACATCACTCTGTAAAATCCGGGCTGTTTTACCCAAATATTCTCACCGCCAACAGCCTTCTTATAACTCTCATCATTATGATACCAGCCATCAAGGTAATAATCTCCCATTTTTTCTATGAAAATTTTTACAGAGTCATTATTCATCAAATCAATGAAAAACGTATTTGTATTATTTGATAAAGGGTAAGTCATACAATCAGATTTTCTCATCAATTTATATTTAATAAAATTCTGTATCTTCTCGATTTCTGTTGAATTAAATATCAAATTATTTGAAACTGTTGTTGGACACATGATAGATCCTAAAGTAGTACTGCTACAATTATTACCATGGTTATGATCGGCTGACAGATTGTGCCCTATTTCATGCGCAAAAATCAGTGCTCTTTTCAGCATAGTAGAATATTCTACACTTAATGAAACCCTGTTATCTTCACAAGCACCTCCTAGAGCACCCCTTCCTACTGCACCATCGGTTGATGTAAAAGCTTCAGTAAAGATATGATAGATATCTGCCCTCATCGTTCCTTTAAATTGATACATAATACTTTCAAAATCATTTATTCTGGTGATTGTTGACAAACTATTATTCATTTGAGAAAGCGAATCCATGGATATACCAAAAGTGGCAATTTTTAATCTAACACCAATGTATTTGGCATAAGCACCATCAGCCAAATTGATAATGTCTTTCATTTCATTGAAAGCTGAGGTACTATCGTAATTATTTTTTTTTAAAAACTTATGACTACACACTGCCGCAACTTTAATGATGGCGCATGAAAACTCTGTATACGCTGTATCACTGCTTCGTTTTAAAGGTGATTGCATGACAGGGTTTTTATTAAGATTATCTTTATGCCCGCAATGCATCTGTTCTGTATGATTAATAAAATCATCGTTGTAGTAAATTAGCAATAAGTATCTATTATTATAACTGACTGTTTCGAAAGAAAGTTGATGATTCTCCTGTAATGTTATAAGTCCGCTTAACGCATTGTTATATGCATTAATTCTAACCATTTGATTCGTACCATTCACCATTCCTTTCCAATGATGGTTATCATCATCCTGTTTTGAATTTTGTATTAATAAATTGGATGGAGAAAGTATTAAATTATACCTCCCGTATTTACCAAAGTCCAAAATAAGGTCAGCGTTTTGAGGTCTGTTGCTCAGCACTGAGAACGCTGCTCTATAGTTGAACGTCAAGGTATCATACGATTTGAATGATGACAAATCAATATGTTCCAATGATCTTACATAGGTTTGAGCAGTTAATGATAAACTAAACTTCATCATTACTAAAACCAATGACATTCGCGTTAAAGAAAACAAGCGCATGATACAAACATACAAAAAAAGGGAGTACCAACGGCACTCCCTTTCTGATAACTATGTGTTTCCTATTAACTGCAACCGCTGGTAGTACCGCAGGTTAAGCAGGTATAGCATGTGCCTGAGCGAACAGTGATATTACCACAAGCCTTACAAGCAGGTGCATCGCCCATGCTTGGAGGTGTGCTTTTTGGTTTTACACTTGGGCTCACAGAATAGCTCTGAGCAGCAGGTGAGTTGGTTGGCTCGTTTACCACCGGTTCAGAAATTTCGTTCTGTGCCAGATTGTAAGCCGGCTGTATTGGCATCTCATCGGCAATTTTTGGTTTGATGTGCAATTGCTCCTGACGGTTCAGGTATTCAAAGCCCAGCAATCTGAAAATAAAGTCAACGACAGAAGTTGATGATTTGATATTGGCATGACCTTCTACCATACCGCTTGGTTCGAATCTGCTGAAAGTAAATTTCTCGTAGTACTCTTCCAATGGCACTCCGTATTGTAAACCGATAGACACAGCAATAGCGAAACAGTTCATCAATGAACGGAAGCTGGCGCCTTCTTTGTGCATATCCACGAATATTTCACCTAATGTTCCATCTTCATATTCGCCTGTTCTTACGAACACTGTATTGCCATCAATTTTTGATTTTTGAGTAAACCCTTTGCGCTTGTTTGGCAACACTTTACGTGTCGCAATATTTGACAACTGCTGTTTGAAAGCAGGATTGTTGCTATTGATAATTAAACGGGCCGCTTCCAAAACGATTTCAGGTGTCAGGTCTTCAACACGGGTTGTGGCATTTACACCAACTGCTTTTTCTACTACCTGGGCTACATCACTTACTGTTTCTTCTTTCTCATCTGTTTTCTTTTCAGATTTGTTAGACAATGGTTGTGATAATTTAGAACCGTCTCTGTAAATCGCATTGGCTTTGATACCCAATCTCCAGCTCAATTCATAACATGATTTAATATCATCAACACTTGCTTCATTCGGCAGGTTAATAGTTTTTGATATAGCACCTGAGATGAATGGTTGTGCTGCAGCCATCATACGGATGTGTGAGTGAGCATGCAAGAAACGTGTTCCTTTGTTACCGCATTTATTGGCTGTATCGAATACAGGGTAGTGCTCTTCTTTAAGGAAAGGTGCACCTTCAACTGTCATAGTACCTGTAACAAATTCATTAGCTGCTTCAATTTCACTTGCTTTAAAGCCCAGTGCTTTCAACAGTGTAAATTCGCTGTCGTTGTATTGAGCCGCTGTGAAACCAAGTCTTTGCATGGTTTCTTCACCCAAAGTATATTGATTGAAAACAAAATCAATGTCAAATGCTCTCAATAATTCAGATTCGATTTTTACTAAATCAGCATCGTTGAATCCTTTTGCTTTTAATGCTTCGTGATTGATACCCGGAGCACCAACCAAAGTTGCATGTCCTTTTGCATAATTAATAATCTCATCAGATTCTTCCTGAGTATAACCCAAAGTTTTTAACGCTGCTGGAACTGCCTGATTGATGATTTTAAAGTATCCGCCACCGCTCAGTTTTTTGTATTTAACTAGCGCAAAGTCAGGCTCGATACCGGTAGTATCACAATCCATTACCAAACCGATAGTACCTGTTGGTGCAATAACGGTAGACTGTGCATTTCTGTAACCGAATTTTTCGCCATAAGTCAATGCTTTATCCCATGCATTGCAAGCTGATTTCAATAAATCTTCAGGGCAATACTGAGGATCGATACCTACTGCAGGTACGCTTAATCCTTCGTAAGCCAATGGTGTATTGTAAGCTGCATAGCGGTGATTGCGCATTACACGCATCATGTGTTTTTTGTTTTTCTCATACATGCGGAAAGGACCTTTAGCTGCGGCCATTTCGGCACTAGCTGCATAAGACTGACCGGTGAGTATAGAAGTAAGGGCACCGCAAATTGCAGTAGCTTTAGGGCTATCGTAAGGAATACCTGACACCATTAACAAAGCACCGAGGTTAGCATAACCAAGACCCAATGTGCGGTAATCGTAACTCAATTGAGCCACTTCTTGACTTGGGAATTGTGCCATCAATACAGATACTTCCAACACAACAGTCCATAAGCGGATGGCGTATTCGTAAGCAATGATATCAAACTCCAATTTATCAGCATCAAAGAATTTCATCAAATTCAATGAAGCCAGGTTACAGGCTGTATTGTCCAGGAACATGTATTCTGAACAAGGATTAGAAGCATTGATGCGACCGCCTTCAGGACAAGTGTGCCATTCGTTGATGGTGTCATCATATTGTACACCCGGATCAGCACAAGCCCATGCAGCATCACCAATGGCATCCCACACCTGATTAGCAGGAATAGATTTCATGACTTTGCCATTGCTACGTCCTACAAGATCCCAGTTGCCATCTTGTTTCAGCGCTTCAAAAAATTTATTAGGAATACGCACAGAGTTATTTGAATTCTGTCCGGATACTGTTGCATATGCCTCGCCTTCATAGTCGCTGGCATAACCTGCTGCGATTAATGCGGCTACTTTTCTTTCTTCATCTTTTTTCCAGTTGATGAAAGACATGATTTCAGGGTGATCCAAATCAAGACAAACCATTTTAGCGGCTCTTCTAGTTGTACCACCTGATTTAATTGCACCTGCTGCTCTGTCACCTATTTTAAGGAAAGACATTAAGCCTGAAGATGTGCCACCACCTGATAATTTTTCACCATTGCCTCTGATGCGAGAGAAGTTTGTACCAACTCCACTACCATATTTGAAAATTCTGGCTTCGCGCACCCACAAATCCATGATACCACCTTCGTTTACCAAATCATCATCTACAGAAAGAATAAAGCATGCATGCGGTTGCGGTCTTTCGTAAGCTGAAGTTGAACGGGTTAATTTATCAGTATCAGGGTCAACGTAGTAATGTCCCTGTGGTTTGCCTGTAATACCATACGCGCTGTGCAAACCTGTATTGAACCACTGTGGTGAGTTTGGCGCAGATTGCTGAGCCAATATTGAGTACACCAATTCCTCATAAAAAATCTGAGCATCAGCAGTACTTGCAAAATAATTCGCTTTTTCACCCCATTGTCTCCAACAGTCGGCCAAACGGTGAGCTACCTGCTTAACGCTGGTTTCGCTACCCAATGAGCCATCGGCTTGAGGAACACCTGCTTTTCTGAAATATTTTTGTGCAACAATATCTGTAGCAACCTGACTCCAGGCTGCCGGAATCTCGACATCTTTCATTTCGAATACAACATCACCATTCGGGTTTTTGATGACCGAGGTGCGGTATTCGTATACGAACTGATCGAAAGGCGAAACGCCCTCCTTAGTGTTGAGCCTCTCAAATTTGAGGCCTTTTTTCATTTGGTCTAGATTCTGTTGCATGCTGATTATTGACTTTTTTTGGATGAATGGATGGTATTAAATAAAAATGACCTCATGCAGATTTTTTGCTAAGAGGTCCTTCAAAACTATCTGTATTTAATACTAAAAATGAAATGGACTTTTCCACAAAAAAGGAATATCTCTTTAATGACGCTATTTGTAGAATGTTGAAAACAAAAAAACTGTAACATTTGCGTAAAATATGATTTTTATGACTTAGCTTAAACCGCACCAATAAAGCATCACGGAGTTGTCCATTGATATTTTCCAATCTTTCAAAGATAGTGATTTTTTGGGGCAAAAACAAGAAAAAAACGGGTATTAATTACTCAATTTTGATAAAAAAGAGTGTAGCGAATAATACACAATCCTATGGTCCTAAAATTTAACTTAACAATACCCCTATTGATTCAAACAAACACCCTCAAAATGACTTTAATAATGGTAGCGAGCCCGGCCAAATTTTTCCACCTTGGTTTGCCCAAATTTAAATCCAGGAGAAAAAAATTTTTTTAAAAAATTAATAACACCCAACATATTCGAAACAGACTTATAAAAAACCTCAGAAAGGCGTAAGTTTGCAAGAATCAATGAAGTTTACTTACTGATGTCAAAGTTTATTCAACACATTCAACAACTGAAAGCCGACAAAAAGAAAGCACTGGCTGTTCTGATTGACCCTGATAGTCCCATTAGACAAATTGCAGCCATTGCTCAACAATGCCAGGTGCATAAGGTTGATTATATTTTTGCAGGTGGCAGTTTGGTAACTACAGGAGTAATGGCAGAAGCCATTCAAACCATTCAATCGCACTGCAGCATTCCCATATATATTTTTCCCGGCAATGAGCTGATGATTGATGAACAGGCTGATGGCATTTTATTTCTTTCATTATTAAGCGGCCGAAATCCCGAATATCTGATTGGTAAACACGTGGTAGCAGCACCTCAGTTAGCCGCATCTTCACTTGATGTTGTGGCTACTGCTTATCTTTTGATAGATGGCGGTCGCGAAACCAGTGTGAGTTATATCAGCAATACAAAACCAATTCCGGCCGACAAAGCAGACATCGCAGTGGCTACCGCACTGGCCGGTAAATTGATGGGCATGCGCTGTATTTATATGGATGCAGGCAGTGGTGCCGATAAAGCCATCTCAGAAAAAATGGCCGACAGAGTCAGTTCCCAAGTGAATTTACCCCTCATTATTGGTGGTGGTATCCGCCAGGCTGAAACTGCACTCGCACTTTATCAGGCAGGTGCCGATGTGCTGGTAATCGGCAATGGTGTCGAAGAAAATGACAGCCTGATAGAACGCATCAGTAAGGTGAGAAATCAAATGGCCATTACTGTCAACATTTAATTTGCATCTCCAAATTCATGTTTCCCCGCTCCTGCATAACTTCGGATTTTATATTCTGCTAAATTGAATTTTATTTGCAGCACTGATTTTGCACGTTTTTAAACAACATACCGCATTAACTGAATGGTTGAACAGCTCGAAAGCGAAGGACCAAACCATTGGCTTTGTGCCAACCATGGGTGCGCTGCACGAAGGTCATATGGCATTGGTGAAGCAGGCTGTACAACAAAACTCAGTAGTTGTGGCATCGGTTTTCATTAATCCGAAACAATTCAACAACATCAGCGATTACGAAAAATATCCCGTTACGGAACAAGCCGATATCACCATGCTTGAAAAAGCCGGATGCCATGCTGTTTACATTCCTGCCGTTGAAGATATTTATCCTGAAACAGCTGTCCATATCCCTTTGAGTATTCCCCATTTGGAAAATATATTGGAGGGCCCCAACCGACCGGGCCATTTTGATGGTGTGGTTCAGGTAGTGCATCGCCTTTTCAGTATCGTTAACCCCGACAGAGCTTATTTCGGACTCAAGGATTTTCAACAATGTAAAGTCATTCAGGCTTTGTGTAAAGAATATTTCAGAAATATTCATCTGGAGTTTTGTCCGACACTGAGAGAAGAAAGCGGTTTGGCTAAAAGTTCGAGAAACATGCGCCTGACCGATAAAGGAAAATTTAAGGCCGCATTATTATACAAGGCATTGAAAATGGTGGCTGCCGATTGTTACCGCATTCCCCTACAGGAGGCATTGAAAGAAGCAGGACAGTATCTCGCTGAACAAGGCATCATCGTTGAATATTTATCATGTGCCAATTCAGAAACTTTTGAATTAACTGAAGACTGGCAAACAAACAACCGAAATATTGTGTTAATTGCCGCCTACGTTGAACACATAAGACTTATAGACAATTTACAATTTTAGAAAATGGATTTTAATCTCAAACACCAAGCGTATATTTCTGAGTTGAATCAGACCCTCTCTAAAATTGATGACATTGATCTGGCTAAAAAAAGACTGACGTATTTGCGATGGAAAGTTGCAGAGAATCTGGATAAATTGCTTTTTGAATTTGAAACCAATATCCGCAAAACAGACGGCACCTTAGTGTGGGCACCGGCTATAGAACAGGCTATCGAACAACTCAGCAAACATTTAGCGCCTTATAACAATGTGAGATTTATTCAACATCAGGCTGTTAAACGCCTTGTTAGTGGCGGCAGTGTAAAAGTACCTGAAATACCTACCCATGCAGATGCCGTTGTAATAGGCGCAAAATTTTTATTGGCCAATACCGGTAATTTTTTCTCAGCCTTTCACTCACTCGAAGAATACGAATCGCTGTTGCAAGCCAAAAAAATTATTGTCATTGGCGGTATCGACAGTTTTTTAGCTTCGCAAAATGATTTGCCCATTGCCAAACAACTTTATTCAATATTTGAAACAGGTAAAATCAGCTATGAGGCAGAAATATTGAGTCGCCCGGGGAAAGCCAGAGGCATGACTGCTGAAATAGTGCTGATATTAATTGATGATAAACGAAGTCAACTGCTTGAAAACCCTGTTCACCGACCGTTGTTCAGTTTGCTCAATTTTGAATTACCTCCTGTTTGTCCACTTGAACAAATCAGAACTACCGACAGAGATGATTGGCAAAGTGTGAATTCCCTCGATTATTTTCTCTACCCTTTTACCCATCAATTCCAAAATTTTACCAGACATTTTCTCAATAACTATGGCCTTAAATTGCTGAATAATTATATTCCTTATGATATGGACCTGAGCGACCATGTGATGGAAGCCAGAGTGAGTGCAATAGGTCCGGAAAAGAAAAACCCATTAATGTCTATTATTGATAGCGACCGCTCATCTGTGGTGCTGAATAGCAAGAAATTCAAAGACAAACAGCAGTTTGAAAAATATGCTGCTTTGCATTTCTTCGGTAAATAATTCCCATTCAGACACTTTCCCCCGGCTGTGGATACTTATTTGAACAATACTCTTCTGAAAATTGCGTTCTTTGTAAAGTATTATGCATAAAACTCTTATTTATATAGCCGTCAGCTTATTTATATTCAATGCACAAGGGCAGAATAAAAAAGATACTTCAACCAATAAACATGTGACGATTGAATTGAAATATCAGGCTGTTTTAATTGATGCCGTTAAAATAGAGTCAGTGCCGGTTATTGAAAAACCACTGCCTACAACACCTAATTACACCTATAATATTACCTCTAAACAGGCGCAAACTGATAAGATTGTAAATCCTATTCCTCCTGCTGATTTATTGAAAAAAGAAGAAAATGTTTATCCTTCCAGTTTTGTGAAATTAGGTTATGGCAACATGAAAACACCTTTGGCTGAACTGTATTTTAACAACAAACAAAATAAACTTTACAGCTACGGCATTCAATACCGTTTCCTGCAAACCAATTCTAACCAGAATAAATCATTTGCCGACTTTACAGACCATGCAGGCAAAGCTTATCTGTCATCTTTTTCAACCAATGGTGAATTTGGTCTTGAGGTAAACTACAAACAAAACAGTTATAATTATTTCGGCTTTGTAGACACACTTAAAACAAGTGACAAAGATTTAAGTCGCACCATCCGCAACTTCGAAGCAAAAGCCTATTACAACAGCACTCCCACAAAAAGCAGTAAAATTAAACACCGTACAGCATTCAATTTTTACAATTTTCAAATAGGCGGTGCAACAGAAAATGACTACTCATTGAGTTCTAAAATATATGGTGGTGTAGCAGACTTCAACGACCTTCAGAATGGTGTATTAAGCGCCACTATTGGCATCGACTACACTACATTGCAGTTGCCAAATCAGAAATCAAAAAATCGTTTTTTCATACAACTCGACCCGCGTTTTGATTTTAAATACGATGTGCTGGATTTATCAGTAGGATTTAATTCAACTGTATTTTTTGACGGCAACGATACCGCTAAGTTATTCCCTAATCTGGTATTAAAAGCCAATTTGCCTTTAATTGAAAAAGTGGCCAATTTATATGGTGGTATTGATGGCAGATACAGAAAACAAAGTTTGAAAAATATTTTGCAAACCAACCAATTCACATCTACCTATAATATTACCAATGCTTATGAAAACATCAGAGCGTATGTAGGAATTAACGGCAAGGTGGGTTCAAGCATCGATGCCTCATTTGAAATCAATTACTCAGATGTGTCGAATATGCCCTTATTTGTTACAAGACAAGATTCTTTCAATTCATTTGCCATGATACTTGATCAGGCCAATATCCTGAAATTTGGCGGTGTGCTCAATTACAGTTTCAGCGAGAAGGCCCGTATCGGTTTATCAGGTAATTTTTATAATTATACAATTACCGGCCAGGCACAAGCATGGCAATTGCCTAATATTGAAGGCAAACTGAACATGAACTTCAATATCAAAAACAAAGTGTATCCGCACTTCGATATAGTGGCCATGAGTTTACAAAAACAAAGAACAGGTCTTGATGATAAAAATTACAAATCTTCTACTATCAATGCTTTCTATGATATTTCAGCAGGAATAGATTTCAGATTCAGACCAAAATTGTCCTTATTTGTTCAGGCCAACAACATTGTATCAAGCAGATACCAGAGATGGTACAGTTACCCTGTTTACGGGTTCAATGCAGTAGGTGGATTGACCATGATATTTTAAAATGATATCTATAACAGAACAAGATTCTTTATACCCCAATCTGTCGGATTTAAAAACGTCAGAGATACTGGGCGCCATTAATAATGAAGATCAAAAAGTAGCGCTAGCCATTCAGGCTGTGTTGCCGGCTATTGAATCATTGATCGATACCATCGTTGATAAAATGAAAAATGGCGGTCGCTTATTTTACATAGGCGCAGGCACCAGCGGTAGACTCGGCATATTGGATGCCAGCGAATGCCCACCAACCTATGGCGTTCCACACGGATTGGTTATTGGTATTATTGCGGGTGGTGATGCGGCTATCAGAAAAGCGGTTGAATTTGCTGAAGACAATACCGAACAGGCCTATAAAGATTTACAAGAACACCATATACAATCAGGCGATGTTGTTGTAGGAATTTCAGCTTCGGGTAAAACACCCTACGTATACGGTGGATTAAAGGCCTGTCAGAAAAACAATATTACGACTGCAGCCATTTCATGTAACAGCAATGCCTTAATCAGCACTGTGGCTAATTATCCTATAGAAGTAGTGGTAGGACCTGAAATAGTAACGGGCAGTACACGTATGAAAGCTGGTACAGCTCAGAAATTGGTATTGAACATGATTACCACCACTACCATGATACAATTAGGACATGTACAAGGCAGTAAAATGGTGGACATGCAGTTGAGCAATGATAAACTCATCGACAGAGGCACGCGCATGGTGATGGAAAAAACGACACTTAGCTACGATGAGGCACAGGCTCTTTTAAAGAAATCGGGCAATGTGCGCAAAGCCATTGATGCTTTTAATAATTCCTGATTCAATCAAGGTTTTATTCAATCTTAAAACCCATACATTTGTTATTGATTATTGAATGGCCAGATTAAAAATACCTCAGCGCAAAAAAAAGCAAGCAACACTTTCTGCTAAATCAGGATTACCTCCTGAAAGCATGGTATATGTGGGCAAGGAAAGAACCGATAAGGTGACCCTTGAAGTCATTAATTACAACGACAAGATACTTGAGGAATCTACCATTGAAGATGTGTTGTTATGTGAGCAATACAAGCAACAGGAAACTGTCACATGGATTTCTGTAACAGGTATCCATGAACCTGCCATTATTCAGCAGGTATGTGGTATTTTCAATATTCATCCTTTGATTCAGGAAGATATTTTAAACACGCAACAAAGAACCAAGATTGAAGAATTTGATGAATACATCTTTGTTACTTTTAAAAATATTTTTGTTCCGGCCGGTGCATTAGAGATAGAAACGGAGCAAATCAGTTTGGTAATCGGCCATGGTTTTATGTTGTCGTTTCAGGAAACCACCAGTCCATTATTTGAAGATATTAAATACAGAATAAGAACAGGAAAAGGACCTATTCGTCAACGAAAAAGCGATTATTTATTGTATAAAATTCTTGACTCTGCTGTCGACCAGTATTTTGTGATGATAGATCGCATTGGTGATAAAGTAGAAGACATGGAAGAGGAAACCATGTATTATCCAAACAGTAAAACGACTTATAAAATTCAGGCGATTAAGAAAGATACCATGCTGCTGAACAAGCATATTTTACCCATGCGAGAAGCGCTGAATAAACTGGAAGGCGGCAATTCTGATTTGATAGAAGTAAGAAACATCAACTATTTCAGGGATGTTTACGACCACACTTATCAAGCCTATGAAACGATAGATAATTATAGAAGTTTACTGACCGATTTGATGAATATTTACTTCACCACCATGAGCAATAAATTGAATCAGGTGATGAAGGTATTGACTATTATCAGTACCATTTTTATGCCCCTCAGTTTTTTGACAGGTGTATTCGGTATGAATTTCGAGTATTTGCCGGGCATCAAATACCACTACGGGTATCACATTTTTTGGTCGATTGTACTGGTATCGCTCACAGGCATGCTGATTTATTTCAAAAGAAAAAAATGGTTTTAGCCTTCTTCGCTAAAATCAGTTAAATTTGCACCTGTTTTAAAAAAATGTCTACACCCAAATTTCATCCCGTAAAGATAAAAGATGTGAAAAGGGAAACCTCCGAATGCATCTCTGTTTCATTTGATATTCCTTCAGAACTAACTGATGACTACCGCTTTGTTCAAGGCCAGTCGATCACATTGCGCAGACATTTTGATGGCGAGGATGTAAGGCGTTCGTACTCCATTTGCAGCAGCCCTTTGGATGGCGAATTAAGAGTGGCCATTAAAGAAGTTGAGAATGGCCTGTTCTCTACTTACGCCAATCAGAACTTTAAAGTAGGTGATGAAATAGACATGATGACCCCTACCGGTCATTTTTACACTGAATTAAACCCGGCTAACCGCAAACACTATGTAGCTTTTGCAGCAGGTAGCGGTATTACGCCAATTCTGGGTATTATTAAAACAACATTAGCAACTGAGCCTAACAGTACCTTTACATTAATATACGGCAACAAAAACACGAGTTCAATCATTTTCCTTGAAGAGATAGAAGCCATTAAAAACCGCTTCATTCAACAGTTTCAGGTATTCCATGTATTGAGTCGCGAAAGTGTTGATGTACCTTTATTAAACGGTAGAATTGATGCCAATAAATGCAAAGAGTTTTTAAATAAGAAAATTGTTGAAACAGGCAGCATTGATGAACTGTTTATTTGCGGACCTGAGTCTATGATTCTATCTGTTAAAGACACAGCCTTAGCAGCCGGCATCAACAGCAAAAATATTCATTTCGAATTGTTCACCACGCCTTCTCAAACAGCGGTGAAACACGAAGCCAAAGCGGCTGCAGTAGCTACAGATGGTGTAAAAAAAGCAAAAGTATCTGTTAAAATTGATGGCATTACCCATCACATGGATCTGGCTTTTGGTGGTGATTCTATATTGGATGCTGCGCTTAAAACCGGTGCCGACTTGCCATTTGCCTGCAAAGGTGGTGTTTGTTGCACCTGCAGAGCCAAAGTAATTAGCGGTACTGTAGAAATGGATATGAACTTTGCATTGGAAGATGATGAGGTAGAAAAAGGCTATGTCCTTACCTGCCAGTCGCATCCAACCAGCGATGAAGTATTCATCGATTTTGATGTGAAATAATCACTGCTTTGAGTATCATTTGATTGACTTTTCAGTCCGTCTATTTCATCTACTAATCTTCCGGAGTTTCTATTATAACCCAGATTCCATATTAGGAATTGTTATGAGGTTCAAAATGGCAATAAAATATGGTGCTGCCTGAATCATTTGAAATGCAGGAATAGCAGCGCTATTTCAAATTTTAAATTAGAATAAGCGCCTTATTTTGCAGTCATTTTGGAACGCAATAGATTTCTAATATGGATTCTGGGTTGAGCTTCAAATTTTTCGTATCTTCGCAAATCGTGCCAAAATTTGAACTCATATCGCCTTTTAAACCCCTTGGTGACCAGCCTGTGGCCATCAGTCAACTTGTAAAAGGGTTGAACCAGAATGCCCATGCACAAACCTTGCTGGGTGTTACAGGAAGTGGAAAAACATTTACCATTGCCAATGTCATCGACCAGGTACAAAGACCTGTGTTGGTACTGAGTCATAACAAAACACTGGTAGCACAACTCTACAGCGAATTCAGCAATTTTTTTCCAAATAATGCGGTTGAGTATTTTGTGAGCTATTACGATTATTACCAGCCCGAAGCTTTTATTCCCACCACCAATACTTACATTGAAAAAGACCTGAACATCAATGAAGAGATAGAAAAGATGCGACTGAAAACCATCTCAACGCTATTAAGCGGCAGAAGAGATGTGATAGTGGTGGCATCAGTGAGTTGCATTTATGGTGCAGGTAATCCCAGCGACTATGAAGGCAGTATCATTCGGGTGAGCAAAGGACAAACCATTACAAGAAATACTTTTTTACATAGCCTTGTAAACAGTCTTTACAGCAGAACAACAGCCGATTTTAAAAGAGGTAACTTCAGAGTAAAGGGCGATGTGGTCGATATTTATTTGGCCTATAATGACTTTGCCTATCGCGTGTCGTTTTTTGGCAACGAGATAGAAGAAATACAATCCTTTGAACCTTCAACAGGCCATATTCTTGAAACCCATGAAGATGTTGCCATATACCCCGCCAATATTTACGTATCGCCTCGCGAACGCTTAAATGAAGCCATTTATGAAATACAAGATGACTTAGTAGGACAATTGAAATTTTTCCTTGATCACGGCAAACCACTGGAAGCCAAACGCCTTGAAGAGCGCGTGAATTTCGATCTTGAAATGATGCGCGAACTCGGCTATTGCAGCGGCATTGAAAACTACAGTCGCTATATGGACAAGCGCAATCCGGGTGACCGTCCCTTTTGCTTGCTGGATTATTTTCCAAAAGACTTTTTATTGGTAGTAGATGAAAGCCATGTGAGTATGCCTCAGATTAGGGCCATGTATGGTGGCGACCGCGCCCGTAAAATCAATCTGGTGGATTATGGTTTCCGCTTACCGGCAGCCATGGATAACCGACCATTAAAATTCGAAGAATTCCAATCCATCATCAGTCAGGTAATTTATGTAAGTGCCACGCCATCTGATTTTGAAATAAGAGAATCTGAAGGTGTTGTTGTGGAACAAATGATAAGACCAACAGGTTTGTTGGACCCGGTAATAGAAGTGCGCCCATGTGTTAATCAGGTGGACGACTTATTGGATGAAGTAGATGAGCGTATAAAAATGGGCGACCGTGTATTGGTCACCACATTGACTAAACGCATGAGCGAAGAGCTGGCGAAATACATGACCCGTTTGGGTATTCGCTGCCAATACATACACAGTGAAGTAAAAACACTGGACAGGGTAGAGATACTGCGCGACTTGCGTTTGGGTAAAATAGATGTGCTGATAGGTATCAATTTATTGCGTGAGGGGCTCGACTTACCTGAAGTAAGTTTAGTGGCCATTTTAGATGCCGATAAGGAAGGTTTTTTGAGAAGCGAAACCAGTATGGTGCAAACCATTGGTAGAGCTGCAAGAAATGAAAGAGGCAAAGTAATTATGTATGCCGATAGAATGACGGAGAGCATGCGCAAAACAATTGAAGAAACCGATAGGAGAAGAGAGATACAAAGAGCCTTTAATACAGAACATGGTATTACACCAAGAAGTGTTCGCAAATCTGACGAAGAAATATACCGACAAACCAGTGTAGCCGATGCTAAAAAAGGCGAAGAATTTACCAACTACGTGCATTCTGAAACCTTGAGCGTAGCAGCCGATCCTGTTTACGATTACATGTCGAAAAAAGACCTTGAACGGGCTATCAAAGAAACTGAAAAAGCCATGCACAGGGCAGCTAAGGAAATGGAATTTATGGAAGCCGCCCGACTCAGGGACCAACTGGATGAATTGAAGATTAAAATCGCCAGTCTGGAGTAGCAAAATACAACTGCTAAAAAAGTTAAAAGGATTTATTTTTATATGGCCCCATTAGGCGATATTCTCATATATTTGTTTTCTAAAATTTTAATGGCGCTGAGATGAAAATTATTACCTACAATCTGAATGGCATTCGTTCTGCCATGACCAAAGGGCTTACCGATTTTATTGTTCGCGAAAATGCGGATGTTTTGTGTTTCCAGGAACTGAAAGCCAATCAGGAAGATATTGATGAAGAAGCGCTGAGAGCTTTGGGTTATCATTGCTTTTGGTACTCGGCCCAAAAGAAAGGCTACAGCGGTGTGGGTCTTATTTCAAAAAAAGCACCTGACAGAATTCACTACGGTTGCGGTCATGAATTGTTCGACAATGAAGGCCGCGTCATACGTGCAGATTTTGGCGATACCAGTGTATTGAGTTGCTACTTCCCATCAGGCACTACAGGTGATATCAGACAAGATGTTAAATATCAGTTTCTGGCCCATTTCAGAAAATTTATGGATGACTTGAAAGCCACCAATCCCAAACAAAAATTTGTGATATGTGGCGATTACAACATCTGTCATAAACCCATAGACATACACGACCCGGTAAGCAATAAAAACAGCAGCGGATTTTTACCCGAAGAGCGCGCCTGGATGGACGAATGGTTTGACAGTGGCATGGTGGATACCTTCCGCATACTGAATCCCGAACCGCATAACTATACATGGTGGAGTTTCAGAGCCAATGCCCGCAACAATAACAAAGGCTGGCGCATCGATTATATTTCGGTAACCGATAATTTGAAGAACAACATCAAAGCATCGGGTATTTATAATACCGACATACAAAGCGACCACTGCGGTTCCTATTTACTGTTGGAATGAAACGGTGGCTCCCCATAGCGCTGAAACAATGGCTGTGGCAGGTATTCAAGACCCCACAGCGCAAAATAGTAGGGTGGCATACGCTGTGGACCGACTTTAAAGCAGCCGTGTTTTTAAAACAACCTTCATCGCTGCAACCTATTACCATTTGTATTGGCATTAAGGACCGCAATATGCCTTTATTGCACCATGTAATTCCATCACTCAACAACTGCAATCACCCTGAATTAATTACCCTTTCTATTGAAGATGCCGGCAGTACCGATTTGCAAAATCC